>NZ_CP079203.1:2532500-2832500 GCF_019297835.1 Sphingomonas sanguinis
AATTGCGAAAAACAGCGATTTTACGGGGACTTGGCTGGACATAGCAGCCTCGCCAGCGTCGAATTGCGTCTTGATCGCCGAGGGCCAAGCCATGTGAACCCGGTTTACCGGCTTTAATGGCCTGTTTAATCGCGGCGGTTAGGGACATGACTGTAAGTGTATGACATCGCCCCGCATCACCGTCGCGCTCAGCGTCCATAACAACGCCCCCTATCTGGCGGCGGCGTTGGAAAGCCTGCTCGCGCAGAGCTATGTCGATTTCGAGTTGCTGGTGGTCAATGACGGGTCGACCGACGCGTCGCGCACGATCATCGATGATTATGCGGCGCGCGATCCTCGGGTCCGGCCGATCCATCAGCCCAATCGCGGGTTGATCGCCAGTCTGAACCTGATGATCGCCCAAGCCCGAGGCGAATATATCGCACGTATGGACGGCGACGACATCGCCTTGCCCGAACGGTTCGCGCGACAGGTCGCCTTTCTGGATACTCATCCCGATCATGGCGTGGTGGGAAGCCGCGTGATCGCGATGCGCGAGAATGGGGAGGATCGGATCGATCGGCCGATCGACCATCCCGTGTCGACCGAAGCGGTTCATGCCGCGCTGGAGGCAGGGCCGCTGCTCTGCCACCCCTCGGTCATGATGCGGCGCTGCTTGCTGGAGGCGGTGGGCGGCTATCGCGCGGCCTATCGGCATTGCGAGGATTATGACCTGTGGCTGCGGCTGGCCGAGCGGACGCGCATGGCCAATCTGCCCGAGCGGCTGCTCCGCTATCGCTATTCCGACACCCAGGTGTCCAATCGCCATGCGGTCGCGCTGAACTATGGCGCGGCGATGGCGCGTCTCTGCCGGGGGGAGCGGCTGGCGGGTCGTCCCGATCCTTCCGATCCCTGGACGACCCTGCCCCCGATCGAGACGCTGGATGCGATTTTCGGTCGCGAGGGCATTTCCCGCAGCGTCCGGGCGGCGGTCGTGCGGGGCATTCTCTACAATCCCGGCGCCATGGCCGGGGAAGGGCTGGACCTGATGGTTCGGCATATCGCCGAGACACGCGCCGACCGGGGAGAGCGAGTGACCGGGCTGTGGCGTGCCGTCGCGCGGCTGGCCCGAAGCGGGCGGATCGGCGCAGCGACGACGCTCGCCCTGGCCCTGTCGCGCGGATGAGCTCTTCGTCGATCCGTAGTGCCGCGCTGTGGTCGATCGGGATGCAATATATCGCCTTTGCGATCCAGTTCGTGGTCAGCGTGCTGATCTCGCGCTTCTTTCTGACGCCGCCCGAAATGGGGCTGTATTCGATCGCCCTGTCCGCCGCGCTGATGGTGTCGGTGTTGCAGGATTTTGGGATCAGCCGGTTCGTCGCGGGCGAGCGCGAATTGAGCGATGCGCAGGTCGAGACCTGTTTTTCCGTCTCGGTGATCTTCGCGCTGGGCATCGGCCTGCTCATCCTGGCGCTCGCCTGGCCAGTGGCGCGCTTCTATGACAATGCGCGGCTGACACCGTTGCTGGCGATCATCGCCGGGTCCTATCTGGTCGTACCCTTCGGCATCGTGCCCAGCGCCATGCTGCAGCGACGGATGGACTATTTCTCGCTGTTCTTGGTCAATGTCGGCGCGGCGATCGTCAATGCGAGCTTTTCGCTGGGGCTGGCGTGGATGGGCTATTCGGCCTTTGCGCTGGCCTGGGCGGCGGTGGCGCAGCAGGCGACGCGCGCGATCATCGGCCAGTGGCGGTCCGGCATACGCCCGCCTTTCCCGCCGCGCCTGACGGGGGTGGGGCCGATCCTGCGCTTCGGCTCGAACAGTTCGCTGCTCCATATCAGCGGCGCGATCGGGGGCCGCAGCCCCGACCTGGTGATCGGCCGCATCCTCGATCTGACCGCAGTCGGCCTGTTCGGCCGCGCCTCCAGCCTGGCGGCGCAGTTGCAGATGCTGGTCAGCGGCGCGGTCGACGGGGTATTCTATCCGGCCTTCGCCCGGTTGCGGGATACGGGTGCCGATCTGGGCGAACCCTATAAGCGCGTGGTGGCCGCCTATAGCGCGGCGACCTGGCCCGCCATGGCGTTCCTGGCCGCCGCCGCGACGCCGATCGTGCTGATGCTCTATGGCCCGCGCTGGATCGGGGTGGCACCGCTGCTCGCCTGGATCGCGATGGGGCAGATCTTCTTCGCCGCGCTCCCGCTGCATGTCGAACTGCCCATCCTGCTGGGCAAGATCCGGCGGCTGGTGGCGCTCAACGCGCTGGATACGGCGGCTTCGATCGGGTTGCTGGTGGTGAGCGCGGCGATCAGCCTGGAATGGGCGGCGGTGTCGCGCATCGGCTATGGGCTGATCTGGTTCCTCCTCTATGTCGGGCTGATCCGGCGGCTGACGGGATTCACCTGGCGCGGGCTGGCGGTCATCTATGCCAAGAGCCTGATCGCGACGCTGGCGACGGTGGCGCCGCTGCTTGCGGTCTATCGCTGGATCGCGCCGCCCGAAGCGGTGGGGCTGATGCTGCTGGCCGGAGCGGCGATCGGCGGGGTGATCGCCTGGCTGGTCGTCGTCTATGCATTGCGCCATCCGATCCGGCTGGAAATCAATGCAATAGCCGGCGGACTGTGGTCGCGCCTGCCGAAACGGCGTCGAACCTCCGACGCCTGATACCCGCGGCTTGCCCGCGCGGTCGGGGCCGCCCATAGTCCGGGCCATGTCCCCTCCCCCACCCGGCCTAGACGATCCCGAACAGGCGGCCTTTGCCTGGGCGCGGTTCCGCTGGCTGATGGCGTGGATGACGGTCGCCGCCGCCGTGGCGGTGGGCTTTGCGATGATCGCGCTGGCCGAAGTCTATGGCCCGCTCAACGGGGTGACGATGCTGGGGGTGATCGGCGGGATCGGCGGCATGGTGATGCTGACCGGCGCGCTGATGGGGCTGGTCTTTCTCAGCTCGGGAACCGGGCATGACGAGGATGTCGACCGGCGGCCATAAAAAACCGGCCCCCGCAAGCGTTGCGGAGGCCGGTCCTTATCGATCGAAAGCGTGGGGAGCGATCAGCCCGCCGCCGCCTCCGGCTCCACCGGAGCCGCCGCGCGGACGCGACGACGGCGGGGCTTTTCCTCCGCAGCCGCTTCCGCCTCGGGTGCGGCACTCAGCGCGGGCGGCAGGCGATCGGCGTCGAAGCCGGTCTGCTCGCCGCCATCCTGCATCTCAGGCGCACGCTCGCGACGCGGACGGCCGCGACGACGGGGGGCTTCCTCTTCGGCCTGAGGCGCCGCCGCGACGTCCGCCGTGACGACCGGCTGGGCATCCTCGGTCACGACAGGCTGTTCGGCACGCATCGGACGGCGATCCTCGCGCGGTTCGCGGCGCGGTCGGTCGTCGCGATCGCGGCGGGGCCGCTCGTCACGCTGCTGGTTGTCGCGCGCATAGGTTTCGCGCGGCTGGTTATCGCGAGGCTGGCGCTCGCGGCGCGGCTGTTCGACCTCGCCCTGCTGCTCGCCGGGGCGGATGGGATCGCCCTCGTCGCCATAATCCTCGGCATCGTTGTCGAAGCCGTCGTCATACTGGTCGTCGCGCGATTCCTCGCGCTGGCGGCGCTGATTCTGCTCCTCGAAGCGCGAGCGGGTTTCGCTCAGCACCCGGAAATAGTGGTCGGCGAACTGCCAGTAATATTCGGTGTTGACCCGGTCGCCCTGCCGCTGCGCCTCGGTCGCCAGATTCTTGTACTTCTCGTACAGCTGGTTGGCGTTGCCGCGCGCGCGGTTGTCGATGCGATTGCCATTGTCGGAACGGCCGGGGTTGCCACCCGGACGCTGCCCACCATTGTTGTTGCCGCCACGACCGCGACGGCGGCCGGCCTGCCGATTATTGATCAAGCTGTTCGTCCTTAGTCGTCAAACCAACAAGGTCCACTTTTTCCGACCCACTCTTCCCGACATCGCGCGCGATTCGCGCGATGCGAAGCTCTCGCGCCCCGTGAGGCGCTTGCCACGGCCGCCGGACAGCAGCGACTGCATGACGAAGGGTATGGGCATCGGCCCGAAGCAAAGACTCCGAAAAAACGGTGCCCCGAAAAAACGGTGACAATGCCGATGTTCGCGTGCCCCTGCCCCGCTCTAGCGGGATAAACCGGGGTCCTTCAAGTGAAATATGGGGCATCATCGGCGAATGTTCAATGCGCGAGGAGGGCGCGGGGCCGCCCGCCTAGATCGCGGTGCAGGCTGACGGTGAAATTCTGCGCCTCCAGAAGCGCCGTCACCGCCTCGGCCTGTTCATGCCCGATCTCGATCACCGCCGCTCCACCGGGGGCAAGCAGGCGGCGCAGTTCGGGGGCGAGCAGGCGGTAGTCGTCCAGCCCGTCGGAACCGGCGAACAGCGCGGTTCCGGGTTCGTAATCGCGCACCTCGGGCGAAAGCGGCTCGGCGGTGCCGATATAGGGCGGGTTGGTGACGATGCAGTCGAATGGCCCGACCAGGCCGGTCGCCCAGTCGCCCCGCACGAACCGCGCCCGGTCGGCGAGGCCACAGGCCTCGGCATTGGCGACGGCGTAATCGAGCGCTTGCGCAGAACGATCGACGCCCAGTCCTCTGGTGTCCCGCCACTCGTCGAGCAAAGCGAGCAGCAGCGTGCCCGGCCCGGTGCCCAGGTCGAGCAGCGTGGCGGGCGGACGCCCCCTGAAGTGCCGGAGCGCGGCATCGACCAGCGTCTCGCTATCCACCCGCGGGACCAGAGCGCCGGGGCCGACCATCAGATCCAGCGTCCAGAAACCGCGCGTGCCGGTGATATAGGCAACCGGCTCCTGGCGCGCGCGGCGCTCGACCAGCGGCCAGAAGCTGTCGGGGACGGGGCGGGTCAGGTCGAGCAGCAGGGCGTTGCGCTCGATCCCCAGGGCGTGGGCGAGCAGCAGCTCCGCGTCGAGCCGCGCGGTGGGGGAGAAGGTGAAACGCTCGGCGGCTTGTGCGAGCGCGGTGCGGGCGGTGGAGCTATCCACCATAGCGCCCCACTGGCTTGGCAATGTCTCTTCCTCCCCGGCAAGGGGAGGGGGACCATCCGAAGGATGGTGGAGGGGTGTAACCATTTGTGATGGAGCGCGTCCTCGCCGGCCGGGACACCCCTCCGTCAGGCCAGCGGCCTGCCACCTCCCCTTGCAGGGGAGGAAGGTCCCCTATGCGAACCGCCCCTCCCTCACCCATCGAGCGCGGCGAGCCGTTCGGCCTCATCCTCCGCCAGCAATGCGCCGATCAGTTCGTCCAGTTCGCCTTCCAGAATTTCCGGCAGGCGGTGGAGGGTCAGGTTGATCCGGTGATCGGTCACCCGCCCCTGCGGGAAGTTGTAGGTGCGAATCCGCTCCGACCGATCGCCCGAGCCGACCATCGAGCGGCGCGTCCCCGCCCGCTCCGCCGCCAACCTTTCGCGTTCGGCCTCGTAGAGGCGCGTCCGCAGCACCTTCATCGCCTTGGCGCGGTTCTTGTGCTGCGAGCGTTCGTCCTGCTGGATCACGACCAGCCCCGACGGGAT
Source organism: Sphingomonas sanguinis (assembly GCF_019297835.1). Classification (NCBI taxonomy): domain Bacteria; kingdom Pseudomonadati; phylum Pseudomonadota; class Alphaproteobacteria; order Sphingomonadales; family Sphingomonadaceae; genus Sphingomonas; species Sphingomonas sanguinis. The sequence continues at coordinate 2,537,995 of NZ_CP079203.1, forward strand.
GTGCGTGATGCGGATCGCCGAGTCGGTGGTGTTGACGTGCTGCCCGCCCGCCCCCGACGAGCGATAGATGTCGATGCGCAGATCCTTGTCGTCGATCTGGAGGTCGACCTCCTCCGCTTCGGGCAGCACCGCGACGGTCGCCGCCGAGGTATGGATGCGCCCGCCCGATTCGGTGACCGGCACGCGCTGGACCCGGTGGACGCCGGATTCGAACTTCAGCTTGGCGAACACGCCCGCCCCCGCGACCGAGGCGACGACTTCCTTGTAACCGCCGGTATCGGGCACCGAGGCGGAGATGACCTCGACTCGCCAGCCCTGCCGCTCGGCATAGCGCTGGTACATGCGGAACAGGTCGCCCGCGAACAAAGCCGCCTCGTCGCCGCCGGTCCCGGCGCGGATTTCGAGCATCGCGGCGCGTTCGTCGGCGGCGTCGCGGGGCAGCAGCGCCAGCGCGAGGTGGCGATCCGCCTCGGCCAGCGCATTGCGGTTGGCGTGGAGTTCCTCCGCCGCCAGCTCGCGCAGTTCGTCGTCGCCGTCCTGCGTCATATAGGCCAGGCTGTCCGCCTCCTGCCGCAACCGGCGCACTTCGGCGGCGGCGTTGGCGACCGGCTCCAACTCGGCATATTCCTTCGACACCGCGACGAAGCGATCAGAGGGCAGGTCCCCCGTCGCCATCATCGCCTGCAATTCGTCGCGTCGCGCCTCGATCTGCGCGATGCGCTCGGCCGAGATGGTCTTCATGCCGTCGTCAAACGCTGCGCCAAGGGAGGAAGCTGCTCGCCATGATCCTCGGCGATCTCGTCCTTGAACAACAGGTCGGACAGGCTTTGCGCCACCGTGTCGAGCGACACCTTCGCCTGCTCGCCGGTCTTCAGAGCCTTCACCTGCACCTGGCCGTTCGCCAGCTCGTCATCGCCCAGGATCAGCGCATAGCGCGCGCCCTGGTCGTTCGCCTTGGCCATGCGGCGCTTCATATTGCCGCGAAACGCCATGTCGGTGGCGATGTCCGCGCGGCGCAGCTCGGCGACGAGGCCGGTTGCGCGCAACTCCGCCGCCGCGCCCATCGGCACGACCACCGCGTCGATGGCGAGCTTGGCAGGCTCGTCGAGCAGCATCGCCAGTCGCTCGACCCCGGCCGCCCAGCCCACGCCCGCCGTGGGCGCCCCGCCCAGCGACTCGACCAGCCCGTCATAGCGCCCCCCCGCCAGCACCGTCCCTTGCGAGCCCAGCCGGTCGGTCACGAACTCGAACGCGGTGTGGCGATAATAATCCAGACCGCGCACCAGCCGCGCATTGCGCGTCCAGGCGACGCCCGCCGCGTCCAGCCCCGCCGTCACCGCCTCGAAGAACGCGCGCGCTTCGGGCGTCAGATAGGCGTCGATATCGGGCGCGGCATCGGCGATCGGCCGGTCGCGCGGGTCCTTGGAATCGAGGATGCGAAGCGGATTCTTCTCCAGCCGCACCAGGCTGTCCTCGGACAGTTGATCCCGGTGCGCCTCGAAATGCGCGACCAGTGCGTCGCGCCAGGCGTCGCGCGTTGCCGCATCGCCCAGCGTGTTGAGCTGCAACGTCACGCCCTCGGCGATGCCCAGTTCGCGCAGCAGCTGGTCGGCCATCACCAGCAACTCGACATCCGCCGCCGGTTCGGCCGCGCCCAGAATTTCGGCGTCGATCTGATGGAACTGACGATAGCGCCCCTTTTGCGGGCGTTCGTACCGGAATACCGCGCCCGAGGTCGCGAGCTTGAGCGGCGCATATTGCTGCCACCCTTCGGTCAGATAGGCCCGCGCGATCCCGGCGGTGAATTCGGGCCGCAGGGTCAGCAGGTCGCCGCCGCGATCGGGGAAGGTGTACATCTCCTTCGAAACGACATCGGTCGTTTCGCCGATCGAGCGGGCAAAGACCTGCGTATCCTCGAACACCGGCAGGTCGAGCCGCTGAAAGGCGTAGAGGCCATGGACATGCTCGAAGGTGGCCAGCACCTGCGCAAAGCGGCGCTGCTCGTCGCCGAAGATGTCCTGCGTGCCGCGCACGCGCTTGGGGGTTTCGATCCGTGCCATAGAGGTGGCGCTATCTAAGGTAGCGAAGCCCCGTGCGCTAGAGTGCGATCACGCGCTCCGGGACAGCCAGTCGGCCAGCGCCAGTTCGGTGGTGGGGCGGGTCTCGGCGCACATGCTGTGCCGCATGATCTCCAGCGCCCAGCGGCGATGCGCGTCGCTCTCGCTCGCCACCGTGTCGCCCGGCACCCACAGGTCGTATTCGCGCATATGCGCATCGGCTGCCGTGAACAGCACGCAAATGTCCGCCGCCACCCCGGTCAGGATCACGCGGCTGACGCCGAGTTGCGGCAACAGCACCGGCAGGTTGGTCGCGTAGAAGCCCGAAAATTGCGGCTTCACGATGAAATAGTCGCTGTCGCGCGGCCGAAGTGCGGCGATCAATGCACGGCCCGGGCTGTCCGCGCGATCGCAATGCTCGACGATCGAGGAGCGTTCGGAATGCCAATGGCCAAAATTGTCGTTGACGTAGATGACCGGCACCCCGGCCTCGTCCGCCGCATCCCGCAACCCCACGATCCGCCCCGCCGCCGCCTCGGCCGGTTCGCGCAAATCCTCGCCCCCCTCGAAATCCAGGTCGTTGATCATGTCGATGATGAGAAGCGCGGTGGCGTGGGGGGCGGAGTCGGGCATGACGCCTCATGCCATCCCTGGGCAGGCACCGCGTTGATATAGCCGAACTTTTCGCCATCCAGCGTCAGGACACCCCCGAGGTGCGGCCAAACGACGTTTGACGCCCCGTCTTGCCTCTGCCTAGCATCGGCCATGCTCGCCCTGTCGCTGGTGCTTGTCGCCGCCGCCCAAACACCGTCCGGCCCGGTTCAGTCACCACCGGAGATGTTCAGCCGCGTCGCGGCCTGCCGCGATGCCGGTTCGCCGATCGCCGAGCCCTGCGCGCTCCCCTTGTCCGTGTCCTCGGCGGACGCGGTGGCGCGGCTGGGCAGCGAGTCGCGGCGCTGGTGGGTGGAGGGCGATCGCCTGACCATGATCGCCCGCCCCGATGTCGAGCGCTGGGCGATGCTGTGCTGCTCGGTCCAGACCGCGCTTGAGCCGATCCCTGGCACCGATCTCGCGGGCGTGACGGTGCGGGTACCGCGCATCGACGAGGCGATCCTGAGCATCGCGACCTTCCCCGCGAAAGACGAGCATCGCGACGTCCGGCGCGGAGTGCTCGCTCCGCCCGCTCCCGAGCGGATCGCCCCGCCGCCCGCGCGTCTGATCCGCCGCATGATCGCCTCGCGCTGGCTGGGCGAGACGCGGGGCATCACCATCTATCTGCCGCCGGTGATCGATCGGGCACGCCGATTGCCGGTCTTCTATCTGGCTGACAATCTGGCCGAGAAATTCGCCACCCAGTTCGAGGCGGACGTGCGTGCCCATCGCAGTCCGCCCGCCATCCTGGTCGGTATCGACGCGGCCGCGCCCCGCCAGGCAGGTTGCACGGGCATGGCCTGCGACCGGCGCGGACCGGAGTATAAGATCGACTTCAACACGGACGGCGATACGCCGACCTCCGCTTTCGGCAGGCATTTGCGCTTCGTGACGCTGGAAGTGATCCCGCTGATCGAGAAGGATTATCCCGCCTCGCGCCGCGCCACCGACCGGATCATCGGGGGATCGTCCAACGGCGCGCACTGGGCACTGGCCACGGCCGGGCTGCATCCGGAATTGTTCGGCAAGGTCCTGGCGCTGTCATCCAGCGGACAGGCGGCCAAGGCGCTGGGCGCCAAGCTGGGGCGGGTCCGCATGTTCGGAACGGCCGGTCTGTTCGAGCCGGGTTACCTCGTCAACACGCGCGATACGGTGGAAGCGGCGCGATCCGCCGGAGCGACGGTGCGCTTCGATACGCTGGTCGCCGGTCATGACCAGCTGGCCTGGGACGTGGCGTTCGCGCGCGGCGCGCCGTGGCTGCTGGATCGTCCCTGATCCCCCTCTATCCGGCATCGGGATGGCTTTGGCCGCGCCTGTCGGAAGCGGGGCGTCGCAACGCGCTGATCCTTCTCCTCCTGTCGCTTCTCCCCGCGGCGCCCGCCAAGATATTGCTGGATGGGGATGCTGCCGGCGTCGACCTGCCGGATGATATGGCCCATCTGGCCAGTTCCTATGGATCGCCCCCATAGCCAAGGCCGCTCCACCGGGCGTACATCCCGGTCCATGACCACCTCCCGCTGGCAGCGCCTGCAAACCCGTATCGGCGACCGGATCGCGCCGCCGCGCTTCTTGTTGTTCGCGCTGATCCTGATCGGGGCGGCGGTGGGTCTGGTGCCGGTTCTGGGGATGACGCGGGGTATCCTCGCCGGGTTCGACGCCGCCGCGCTTCTGTTCATCGGGTCGCTTCTGCCCCTGCTGCGGCAGGGTCAGGCTGCGAAGATGCGGGCTCGCGCCGCGCGCAACGATGCCAATCGCGCCGTCCTTCTCGTCTTTTGCGGGATCGTGCTGTTCGTCGTGCTGGTCGCGGTGGGCGGCGAGTTGCGCGGACGGAGCAGCGTCGTCACCATCGCGCTGGTCGTCGGCACGCTGATCCTCGCCTGGTTGTTCTCCAACATCGTCTATGCGCTGCATTATGCGCATCTGTTCTACAGCGCGGGCGACAAGGATAAGGCAGGGGGCGATGCGGGCGGCCTGCAATTCCCCGACACCGCCGAGCCGGATTATTGGGATTTCCTGTATTTCTCGGTGACGCTGGGCATGACCTTCCAGACGTCGGACGTGTCGATCGCCTCGCGCCGGATGCGCCGCGTCGTCACGGGCCAGTGCCTCGCGGCGTTCATCTTCAACCTCGGCGTCATCGCCTTCACCGTCAACGTCCTGGGCGGCGGATCGGGTTGAGGCTGCCCAAAAGGGTCTGGACGACTGGCCTATCGGGTGCCTAACCTGCCCGCATCTCCTCGTCGCCGCAAAAGGCCCTTCATGATCCGCCATTCGCTTCGTTCCGTGTTCGTCGCCTCGCTGCTCGCCTCCTCCGCTGCCGCCGTCGCACAGGTCCCGCCGGGCAACTCCGCGCCTGCCGCCGCCGCCCCCTTCGTCAACACCATCCCCGATGCGGTCGACACCCCCTATCCGGGCACGATCAAGCTGGTCGTCGACGCCACCGATACCGAGCGTGGCATCTTCCGCATGAAGGAGACGATCCCCGTCGCCAAGGCGGGGCCGATGGCTCTGCTGTTCCCGAAGTGGCTGCCCGGCGCGCATAATCCGCGTGGCGAGATCGAGAAGCTGGCAGGCTTGGTTATCAAGGCGAACGGCCGCATCCTGCCCTGGACGCGCGACCCGGTCGACGTCTTCGCCTTCCATATCGACGTGCCCTCGGGCGCGAAACAGCTCGACCTGGAGTTCCAGTTCCTGTCGGCGACCAAGCCCGATCAGGGCCGCATCGCCGTCACCCCGACGATGATCTCGCTGCAGCCCAATTCGGTCAGCCTCTATCCGGCCGGTTACTATACCCGCCAGATCCCGATCCAGATGACCGCGATCTTCCCCACCGGCTGGACGGCGGCGGGCGCGGTTCCGGCCAAGGCGTCGGGGTCCACCTACACCTATGACACGACCAACTATGAAATCCTGGTCGATTCCCCGGTGCTGGCGGGCAAGTATGGCAAGGTCTTCCCGCTGAGCCCGCGCGTCAACCTGAACGTCTTTGCCGACAATGCCGCCGAGCTGAACGCCAAGCCCGAACAGATCGCCGCGCACCAGCGGCTGGTCGACCAGGCGGTCAAGGCCTTCGGCGCGCAGCATTACGACCATTACGAGTTCCTGCTGTCGATCAGCGACCAGCTGGGCGGTATCGGCCTGGAGCATCACCGCTCGTCCGAAAACGGCGTGACGCCGGGCTATTTCACCGACTGGGATTCGGGGCCGGGCCGTCGCAACCTGTTGCCGCACGAATTCACGCATAGCTGGGACGGCAAGTTCCGGCGCGGCGCGGACCTGTGGACGCCGGATTTCCGGACGCCGATGCGCAACTCGCTGCTCTGGGTCTATGAAGGGCAGACGCAGTTCTGGGGCTATGTGCTCCAGGCGCGGGCAGGGCTGGTGTCCAAGCAGGATACGCTGGACCAATATGCCTCGATCCTCGCCGTCTACGACACCGCGCCCGCGCGGCAGTGGCGCGATCTGCTCGACACCACCAACGACCCCATCATCTCGTCGCGCAAGCCCAAGGGCTGGACCAGCTGGCAGCGGTCGGAGGATTATTACAACGAAGGCCTGATGGTCTGGATGGAGGTCGATGCGATGCTCCGCCAGAAGTCGAACGGCACCAAGTCGATCGACGACTTCGCCAAGGCGTTCTTCGGCATCCGCAACGGCGACTGGGGCGAAGTGACCTATACGTTCGAGGATGTCGCCGCCACGCTGAACGGGATCGTCCCCTATGACTGGGCGGGTTTCCTGCGCCAGCGCATCACCGAGACGGGCAAGCCCGCGCCGATCAACGGCTTTGCGATGAACGGGTACAAGCTGGTCTATACCGACACGCCGACCGCAACCTTCAAGCAGGGCGAAAAGGGCAGCACCAACGTCACCTATTCGATCGGCCTGTCGGTGGCGAACAGCGGCGAAGTGACCAGTTCAATTTGGGACAGTCCCGCGTTCAAGGCGGGCATTGATGTCGGCACCCAGATTCAGGCGGTTAACGGCGAAAGCTATAGCGGCGATCGGCTGAAGGCGGCGATCCTGGCCGCCAAGGACCCGAAGAAGCCCGTCAAGTTAGTGATAAAGAACCAGGATGTGTTCCGCGAAGTGACGATCGATTATACCGGCGGCCCGCGCTATCCGCGTCTGCAGAAGGTCGGGACCGGCGAAACCGGGCTGGATCGTCTGCTCACGGCGCGCTGAGCGCGGACTGACCGACATCTATCGACAGGCCATGGCGGGTTGCGCTATCGCGCCCGCCATTGTTTTTACACCGGAACTCATCCGGTCCATTGGCAAGAAAGACCGATCCGATGCGCATCGACCTCATTCCCGTCGGCAAGAGCCCGCCCGATGACCTCAATGTCGTGATCGAGGTGCCGACCGGCGGCGAGCCTGTGAAGTACGAGTTCGACAAGGCGTCCGGCGCGCTGTTCGTCGACCGCATCCTGCACACGCCGATGCGCTATCCGGCCAATTACGGCTTCGTGCCGCACACCCTGTCGCCCGATGGCGATCCGCTCGACGCGCTGGTCGTGTCGCGCTCGCCCTTCATTCCGGGCTGCGTCGTCCGCGCGCGTCCGATCGCCGTCCTGAACCTGGAAGACGAAGCCGGCGGCGACGAGAAGCTGGTCTGCGTGCCGGTCGACTCGACCTTCCCTTACTATTCCAACGTCGGCGGCCGCGACGACCTGCCCGAGATCGTGTTCCAGCAGATCGAGCACTTCTTCACCCACTATAAGGATCTGGAGAAGAAGAAGTGGGTGCGTATCGGCACCTGGGGCGACCGCGACGAAGCCCGCCGCATCGTCACCGAGGCGATCGAGCGCTACGAGGACGCCAAGTCCAAGGGCGAAGAGCCGCACGACCACGACGTGCCCGGCCGCGCCTGAACCTTTCCGGTTCCGGTTTGAGGAACGCCTCGGTGCCCAGCGCGCCGGGGCGTTTTTGTTTCTACATTTCTTCTACTCCCCTCCCGCAGGCGGGAGGGGCTGGGGGAGGGTAATCCCGGAACCTGAGGAGAGGGCTTCCCTTGGCCTTCGACTACGCTCAGACCGAACGGAGCGGGGATATGCGGCGGCTAAGAAAATTGGTTCGCGCAGAGGTGGGGAGAAGGCGGGGGTGGCTCGCCTGCCGCTGACAGCATCCCTCCACCATTAGCCAAAGATAAAGGTGTGAGGCACGCCTCCCGGCCCAATATCTCTGCGCCCTCCGCGCCTCTGCGCGAACCCCATCCTACCGCCCCGCGAGCGCTTCCAAAGCCTCACCCGACACCCGCTGCACCGTCCACTCGTCCATCGCCTCAGCCCCCATCGCGCGATAGAATTCCACCGCAGGCGTGTTCCAGTCGAGCACCGACCATTCGAACCGCGCCCAGCCCCGATCCCGGGCGATCCCCGCCAGATGGATCAGCAGCGCCTTGCCGACGCCAGCCCCACGCGCGGCGGGCGTGACGTACAGGTCTTCCAGATACAGCCCCCGCCGCCCGGTCCAGGTCGAGAAATTGGCGAAGAACAGCGCAAAGCCGACCGCCTGCCCGTCCCGTTCGGCGATGACGGCCTCGGCCGCCGGGCGCGGGCCGAACAGCGCCTCGGCCAGCATCGGCTCGGTGGCGACGACCGCATCCGGTTCGCGCTCGAACGCCGCCAGTTCCCGGACGAAGCCCAATATGGTGGCGGTGTCGGCCGCTTCGGCCGGACGAAGGATGATGCTCATAAACCTGCCTCGCTCTGTGGTCCGGGCGCGACCGGCCGCCGCACGGCCACGACGCAGCCCGTAATAATCAGCACCGCCCCCGCCAGCGTGAATAGCGAGACATGCTCGCCGAACACCGCATAGCCCAGCCCCGCCGCCCAGACGAAGGCGGTATATTCCACCGGCGCCAGAACCTGCGCCTCGGCCCGCGCGTAGGCCCAGGCAAGCAGCAGCGCCGACAGGCTGCCCAGCAGGGCGGCGATCACGATGCTGGGCCATTGATGGGCAGCGGGCCAGCCGGAGGCGAAAGGCGCGGCGGGCGTCATCAGCACCGCGATGACCAGCATGGTGAACAGCGCGACCTCGGCGGGACCGGCCACCTGCGCCTGCCGCCGCAACAACACCAGGCTGACCGCATAGAGGATCGAGGCGACGAGGATCGCCAGCGACCCCAGCACGACCTGGGTGGATGCCTGCGCCTGAACCTCGCCGCCCGCGATCACCAGCACGCCCGCACCCGCGATCAGCGACCCCAGGATCGCGGCACGCCGGATCGTCTCGCCCAGCGCGAAAGCCGCGAGGAAGAGCGCGATCAGCGGGGCGAGGAAGGTCAGCGCGATGCTCTGCGCCATCGGCACCCGCGCCAGCCCCCAGAAGAACAGCAGCACCGACGCGCCCCCGGTCGCCCCGCGCGCGATATGCAGCGTTAGCGCCTCCCGCCCCGGCCAGCGTCCGCCCTGAATCAGGAACAGCGCCCCGGTGATTGCCACCCCGACCCAGGACCGCCACAGCACCGCGCTATAGGCTCCGCTGTCGATCGACAGCCGCTTCATCAGCGTGTCCATGACCGAATAGATTGCGATACCCAGCGCAGCCGCGCCAAAGGCGATGACGGGAGAGGTGCGCGTGCTCATGCCGTGGCGATACCGGGGCAGCGGGGGAAAGGCGAGGCTGCTATTCCTCCCCTGTAAGGGGAGGTGGCAGCCCGAAGGGCTGACGGAGGGGTGTCACCCTATCGAGAGCGGGACACCCCTCCACCATGCTTCGCATGGTCCCCCTCCCCTTGCAGGGGAGGAATGAAAGAGACGGGATTAAACCCCACCCCGCATCCGTTGCCCTTGGGAACCGAACATCAAGGGACAAAGGGAATGAAGACGCTGATCGCCGCAACGGGTCTGACGATGCTGCTGGCCGCCCCTGCGGGCGCGCAGGTGACGGCCTCGGTCGGGGCGGACTATGCGTCGGGCAAATACGGCACCAGCCAGGAGGTGCGCAGCGCCAGTTCTACCTTCTCGCTGCGGGCGAAGCGCAAGCGAGTGACGGTCTTCGCCGCGCTGCCGGTGGTACAGGTCGATGCGCCGGGCAATGTCATCGCGCCGGGCGGGCCGCTGGGCCTGCCGATCTTCACCGATCCCACCCGCCCCGCAACGCGCGAGCGGCGCTCCGGGCTGGGCGATGCCGTGGTCGGCGCCTCGGTACAGGTCATCCCGCCGCGCCGCCATCATCTGGCCCTGGCGCTGACCGGCAGCGCCAAGCTGCCCACTGCCTCGGCTGAGCGCGGGCTGGGGACCGGCAAGGCGGATTATTCGGTGGTGGCGGAAGCCGCGGTGCCGGGCAAGGTCACGCCCTTCGCGGCGGTCGGCCACAGCTTCGTCGGCCAGCCCGATGGCTATCGTTTGCGCGACGTGACCAGCGCGCGCGGCGGCGTCGCGCTCGGGATCGGCAAGGCGAGCGAGGTTAGCGTCTCGTATAACTACGCCTCGCGGGTCAGCGACCAGGTCGCCGACCGGCAGGAGATCGGCGCAGGGCTGGACACCGCTTTGTCGCAGCGCCTGTCGCTGGGCGTGCAGGGCAGCGCCGGAGTGAGCAAGGGCGCGCCGGATGTCGGCGCGGGCGTGCGGCTGGGGTTGCGACTCTGATCGAGCTTTGGGAATCAGGTGCCGGGACGAGCCGGATCGGGGTCCGGCCCGTAATATTGGTAGCGATAGGCCTTGAGCGCCTTGGCCACGCAATCGACGCTCGGCGCGGCGCGGACATCGCTTTCCAGCGCCGCGTCGGCATAGCGGAACCGGACATAGGGCAAGCCGCTGCGCGCTTTTCCAAACTCGGTCGGCGTCACCCCGCACCGCGCGGCAAGGCGATGAAAGGCCCTTTTGCTCAACAGCGGCTTGCCAGGCGCCACCGTCGCGCAGCCCGCCAGCGATACCGCGCCCATCACGATCCACACAATCCGCCGCATATCGTCACCCCCTCGCCCGATCGGCCCGCCACCATGGCAGGATATGATCGCGAAGCAACGGCGCCAGCGTCATCGTCTCGGCCGTCGCGGCATCGACCCAGATCGCCTCCGCGATTTCGGCGGCGGCGACCGGGTGATGATCGCTATGCAGGTGGAAGACGGTCGCATCGACACTGTATCCCGGCTCGTTGGCCGCCGCCGCCGAGAACCGGTCGATCAGCCGCAGGTCGTCCACGTCGACACGCAGGCCGATTTCCTCGTCCAGTTCGCGGATCAACGCGGCGACGGGGTCCTCGCCGGGTTCGATCTTGCCACCCGCCTGCATGAAGCAGGATGTGCCCGCCTTACGCACCAGCAGCAATCGCCCCGCCCCGTCCTCGATCAGGGCGGCGGCGATACGTATGACGGCGGGCATTACTCCGCCGCGATCGCGGCCTTCGCCACGTCGGCGGCATCCAGCTCGGCGGCCTTGGCCTCGACCAGCTTGACGATATGCTCGACCATATCGGCATCCTCGACCGTGTGGTCGGTCAGACCCGACAGATAGACCATGTGCTTGCCGTTGCCGCCGCCGGTCACGCCGATATCGGTCTCGCGCGCTTCGCCGGGACCGTTGACGACGCAGCCCAGCACCGACAGCGACATGGGCGTGCGAATATGCTGGAGCCGTTCCTCCAGCACCTGCACGGTGCGGATCACGTCGAAGCCCTGCCGCGCGCAGGACGGGCAGGATACGACGCGCACGCCGCGATTGCGGATGCCCAGCGCCTTCAGGATCTCGAAGCCGACGCGCACCTCTTCCTCGGGCTCGGCCGAAAGCGAGACGCGGATCGTGTCGCCGATCCCGAACCACAACAGCGAGCCGATGCCGATCGAGGACTTGACCGTCCCGCCGATCAGCCCGCCCGCCTCGGTAATGCCCAGATGCAGCGGACAGTCGGTCGCCTCGGCCAGCCCCTGATAGGCGGCGACCGCCAGGAAGACGTCGGACGCCTTCACCGCGACCTTATATTCGTGGAAGTCGTGGTCCTGCAGCAGCTTGATATGATCGAGCGCCGATTCGACCAGCGCCTCGGGGCACGGCTCGCCATATTTTTCCAGCAGGTCCTTCTCGAGGCTACCGGCATTCACGCCGATGCGGATGGCGCAGCCATTGGCCTTGGCAGCGCGGACGACTTCGGCAACGCGCTCGGACGAGCCGATATTGCCCGGATTGATGCGCAGGCACGCCGCGCCCGCGTCGGCGGCTTCCAGCGCGCGCTTATAGTGGAAATGGATGTCCGCGACGATCGGCACCCGCGCCGCCTTGGTGATCTTGGCGAGGGCTGCGGTCGAATCGGTGTCGGGGCAGGAGACGCGGATGATGTCCGCGCCCGCCTCTTCGCAGCGCCGGATCTGGTTGATCGTGGCGACCGGATCGCTGGTCGGCGTGTTGGTCATGGTCTGCACGGTGACGGGGGCGTCGCCGCCCACGGGCACGTTGCCCACCATGATCTGACGGCTTTGGCGGCGGGCGATATCACGCCAGGGACGAATGGACATGGACCCCTATATACGCGCAGCGAGTTGCGGTTCAAAGTCAGTGCTGTACCAGACCCTCTAAATGACCGCCGCCGCCCCCATCCCCCGCCATTACGGCCTAGACTGGTTGCGGATCGGCGCCTTCGCGATCCTGATCCTCTATCATATCGGCATGGTCTTCGTGCCCTGGGGCTTTCACGTCCAGCTGGCGAGCCTGCCCTGGGTGGCGATCCCGATGCTGGCGAGCAATCCGTGGCGGCTGATGCTGCTGTTCGTCGTGTCGGGCTATGCCACGCGCGCGCTGGCGGTGCGGCATCCCAGCATCCTCAGCTTCGCGCGGGGGCGGAGCATCAGGCTTCTGGTGCCGCTGCTCTTCGGCGTCTGCGTGCTGGTGCCGCCGCAAATCTGGGCCGAGCTGGTCAGCAAATATGGCTATGCTGGATCCTACTGGACCTTCTGGATGCGGGACTGGCTGGGCTTTCGAGCGATCGGCGGCGTGGTGCCGACGCCCGCCTGGAATCACCTTTGGTTCGTCGGCTATCTCTGGGCCTATACCATGGCGGCCGCGGTGATGCTGGCGGTCGGCCATCGCTGGGTCGGGGCGGCACAAGCATGGTTCGACCGGGTGTTCGGCGGCTGGGGCGGCGCGGTGCTGCCGGTGGTCTGGCTGTTGCTGGTCGATATCCGCCTGTTTCCGGGCCAGTCGGAGACGCATGGCCTGCTCGACGACTGGCTGGCCCATGCCATTTATTTCCCTGCGCTGCTGTTCGGTTTCGGCATGGCGGGGTCGGAGCGGGTGCTGGACAGTTTCCGGCGCGGCTGGCCGGTCGCCGCCGCCATCGCGGTCGCCAGCTACGGTGTGGCGGGCGGGCTGGAATGGCGCTGGCCGGGGCTGACGGGGGCGCCGCAGGGGCTGGGTATCGTCTTTGCGGGTGCGCGCGCGGTGCAGGGATGGATGGCGGTCGTCGCGCTGATCGGGGTGGCCGAGCGATTCTGGAACCGTGACCACCCGTGGCGACGGACGCTGACCGAAGCGGTCTTCCCCTTCTACCTGATCCACCAGACGATCATCATTCTGGTAGCCTTGGCCCTGCGCGGGCTGGGCTGGCCACTGTGGATGGATACGCTGATCCTGATCGCGGCGACGGTGGCGGGATGCTGGGCCTTTTATGGGATCGGTCGCAACGTCAGATGGCTACGGCCCCTCATAGGCTTGAGGCCGGGGGATGGCAGCAAGGCTGCGATCTGATAGGGGCGCGGGCGTTTCCCTGACAGTTTCGGAGTTTCGCCCATGTCCCCATCCTGGTCGCTGGTCATCCATGGCGGCGCGGGCCGGATCACCCGGGACGTGCTGACGCCCGAACAGGATGCGGGCGCCCGCGCCGGTCTCGACGCCGCGCTCAAGGCCGGGTCGGCGGTGCTGGCGGCGGGCGGCAGCGCGCTGGACGCGGTGGAGGCGGCGGTGCGCGTGCTGGAGGACGATCCGCATTTCAACGCCGGACGGGGTGCGTGCTTCACGCGCGAGGGGGCCAACGAACTCGACGCCGCGATCATGGACGGGCGCGACCGGCGGGCAGGCTCGGTCGCCGGGGTGACGCACACCCGCAACCCGGTGTCGCTCGCCCGCAAGGTGATGGAGGCCAGCCCGCATGTCCTTCTCGCCGGATCGGGCGCGGATCGCTTCTCTGTGGAACAGGGGCTGGAGCAGGTCTCCCCCAGCTGGTTCCACACCGACGAGCGGCGGCGGCAGCTCGACGAACTGCTCTCCCGCAATGCCGACGCCTTCGACAGCGACATGAAATACGGCACGGTCGGCGCGGTCGCCTGTGACGCGCACGGCCATGTCGCCGCCGCCACCTCGACCGGCGGCGTGACGGGCAAGCGCTGGGGGCGGATCGGCGATTCGCCGCTGGTGGGCGCGGGCACCTATGCCGACGACCGGGCCTGTGCGGTGTCCTGCACGGGCTCCGGCGAAGTCTTCATCCGCGTCGGCGTCGGCCATGAGATCGCCGCGCGCCGCCGCTTTACCGGCGAAGGCGTGCAGGCCGCCGCCGATTCCGTACTGGCCGAGGTCAAGGAACTGGGCGGCACCGGGGGCACGATCGTCGCCGCGCCTGATGGCACCATCGCCTGGAGCATGACGACGGCGGGCATGTATCGCGGCCGTGCGACGGCGTTCGGCGAACATCGGGTGGCGATCTACGCCGACGAGGGATAAAAGGCGGCCCATGAAGCACTTGCGTATCTTGTTCGGGATGCTGGCAGGCCTTTTGCTCGCCTCCCCCGCCGCCGCCTATTGGGAATATGGCCACGAAACCGTCGCGGCCATCGCCTGGGCCAATATCACCCCCCATGCCCGCGCGGAGATCCGCGAGATCCTGAAGGCGCAAGGCACGCTCGACACGCCGACCTGCCCGGTGCGGACGATCGAGGAGGCCAGCGTCTGGCCCGATTGCGTCAAGCCGCTGAAGGACGAAAACGGCAAGTCGCGCTTCGGCTATGCCTATGTCTGGCACTATCAGAATATCGACATCTGCCAGCCCTTCCGCCTGCCTCCGGCCTGCGATTCGGGCGACTGCGTCTCGGCGCAGATTCCACGTCAGCTCGCCATCCTGAAGGACAAGCGGGCGTCGCAGAAGGACCGGGTGATGGCGCTGGCCTTCCTCGTCCACTTCGTCGGCGACCTGCACCAGCCGCTCCATGCGGGCGACAAGAGCGACAAGGGCGGCAACGACACCCATGTCGATTACGGCGCCTATGCAACGCCGCGCCTGAACCTTCATTCGATCTGGGACGGCCTGCTGGCCGAGCGGGCGATCTCGACCCCGCCCAAGCTCGTCCGCGCCTATCCGGCGGCCGAGCGGCGGCGCGAATCGGCGGGTGACGTGATGGACTGGAGCCGCGAAAACTGGGCGATCGCCAAGCGCGCCTATGCCGCGGCGATGGGCGGCGATCCGTGCCAGCCGACGCCCGCGCATATGAAGATGGATGAAGCCGCGATCCGCGAAATGGCCCCGGTCGAGCGCGAACAGGTGAAGCGTGGCGGGCTGCGGCTCGCAAAGCTGCTGAACAGCGCGTTCCGGGCGTAACGCCACCGCCCGTTCGCGCTGAGCGAAGTCGAAGTGCACGCCTGGCGCTTTGCCGCACGCGAATCCCGTGGCCTTCGACTTCGCTCAGGCTGAACGGAGGTCAGGCATTCCTAATCAGCCAACGCAATCAGGCCCGGCCCTCTTCGTGAGGGCCGGGCCTTATCACATCAGCTCAACACCACCGTCACAGCGCGACGGTTCTCAGCATAGCTGGCTTCGTCCGAACCCAGCGCGATCGGGCGTTCCTTGCCGTAGCTGATGACGTTCATCCGCTCCGGCGAAACACCGCGCGCCGCCAGATAGTTCTTGGCGGCGTTGGCGCGACGATCACCCAGGGCAAGATTATATTCGCGGGTGCCGCGCTCGTCGCAATGCCCCTCGATGGTGATGCGGACATTGGGATAGCGTGCCAGCCACTGCGCCTGGCTGTCCAGGATCGCGCGCGACTGGGGATCGATGTCATATTGGTCGAGCCCGAAATGGATCGTGTTCGACGTCACCGAGCGCTTGAAGTCCGCATCCGAGCCGGGAACGATCGCGCCGTCCGGGTTGGTGTTCGCACCCGCATTGGGATCGACGCCATTGCCCTGGCTGACAGGTGCTGGCGGCAGCACTTCGGGGCGCTTCTTGGCGCAGCCCGCCATGGCGATCGCCATAGTGGCAACGACGAGCGTGGTCTTGATCTTGGTCATCGGACTCTCAACTCCCTACAGATTGGTAGAACCCCCGAAACAATTTACTGGCGCAGCGGCCCCCAGGCGGGGTCCGACCCGTCGAGCGGCGTCGGAATACGACGCTCGTTCACGCCCGTCAGGTCGACCATCCACACATCCGCCTTGCCCGACGACCCCTGCGTCGAGCGCTGGAAGGTGATGACGCGGCCATTGGGCGACCAGCTCGGCCCCTCGTCCTGCCAGCTGTTGGTCAGCAGCTTTTCGCCGCCGCCCGACGGGCTCATGATGCCGATACGGAACGCGCCGCCCAACTTGGTGAAGGCGATCAGGTCGCCGCGCGGGCTCCAGACCGGGGTCGCATAGCGCCCGCCGCCGAAGCTGATCCGCTGCTGATTCGATCCATCGGCGTTCATGACATAGATCTGCTGCCCGCCCGAGCGATCGCTCTCGAACACGATCTTCGATCCGTCTGGCGAATAGCTGCCGCCCGTATCGATGCCCGGCGAATTGGTCAGCCGCTGCGGCGAGCCGCCCTGCGACGACACGCGGTAGATGTCGGTATTGCCCGCCTGCGCCATGGAGAACAGGATCCAGCGGCCATCGGGCGAGAAACGCGGCGCGAAGGTCGTCGCGGCATTCTGCACCACCAGACGCTGACGCCCGGTGCCGATGTCATAGACATAGATGGCGGGCCGCTTGTCGATATAGGACATATAGACGATCGACTGCTGGTTCGGCGCGAAGCGCGGGGTCAGCACGATCGACTGGCCGTTGGTCAGGAAACGGTGGTTCGCGCCGTCTTGGTCCATGATCGCCAGCCGCTTGATGCGATGCGCCTTCGGCCCCGTTTCCGAGACATAGGTGATGCGGCTGTCGAAATACGGACCTTCGCCGGTCAGCTTGGTATAGATGGTGTCGGCGCATTTGTGTGCCGCGCGCCGCCAGTCGCCCGGCGTCACGACGAAGCCCTGCCGCGCCAGCTCGCTCTTGGCCAGCACGTCGTACAGATAGCATCCGACCGTCAGCGTGCCGTCGCCATTGGCGCGGACATATCCCTGGACCAGCGCCTGCGCGCCGGTGCCGTTCCAATAGTCGAAGGCGGGTGCGGTCACTTCCGGGAAGGACACGGTGCGCAGCTGCGCGGGCGGGATCGGCGTGAACAGCCCTGAATTGCGCAGGTCGTTAGCGATGATCTCGGACAGCTTCTGCCCCACCACATCGGTCGTGCCCGCCGGAGTCTGCACCACCGCGCTGGTCGGCATGGCGGGGATCGCGATCGGCATCGGCGCGGAGATACCGCCCTCGACATCGACGACCAGCCCTTCCTGACCATTGGCGGGCTGGGCGGCGGGCTGCTGCCCGGCGGCGGGGGCAGCCTGATCCTGGGTTGCGGGCGCGGGCACGTCCTGTGCGCCCACGGCGCTGGCGGCCAGCGCCAGGGTGAGCGGAAGAGTCAGCAGGGAACGGGGCATAAGCATCATCCTCAACCCGGAAGTTTGTAGCGCATGGTGAAATGGCTCCAGCCATTCGGCCCATCATAAGATTCGGTAGGCAAGCCACGCAGCGGCGCGCATTCCACCAGGGATGCGACCGCGTTTGCGTCGACCTGCGCGACATAGCGTTCATTGTCGGCGTTCACGCCGCCATGCCCGACGATATGCGGCGCTTCGGCCAGACCGCCGTCGCGGGCCAGATGCAATCGCATCATGACGGCGATGCGCTCGGCCCCCGGCCCCGGACTGGTCTGTCGATTGGCGCAGGGCTGGATGTCATGCAGGATCGTCTGCGCGACGTGGAGCATCTGCGAGACCTCGGCAGGGGACAGGCTTTGCGGCGCAGTCTGTGCCGCGACCGGCGCGACCGCTCCCGAACTCCCGATCGATACCAGACCGGCCATGCATATGTGCCGCATCATCTTCATCCCGGCAGCTTGTAGCGAAGCGTGATGTTCCGCCAGCCATTGGGAATGTCGTACAGCTCCTGCGGCAGGCCCCGCAGCGGCGAACAGCCCTTGAACGTCGCGATCGCCAGCGCGTCGACGCGGTCGACATAGCGATCGTTTTCCCCGTCCACGCCAGTATGGCCGACGACGCGCGGTTCGGAGGCCAGACTGCCGTCGCGGTTGATGTGCAGGTTGATCGCGACGCGGATCTTCTCCGCGCCCGGTCCCGGCGTCACCTGCCGATTGGCGCAGGGCTGGACCTGCCGCTGAATCGCCGAGGCGATATTGGCCAGCTGCTGCGCGCCCATCTTTGCTGCCGGGGCCGCTTCCGACTTGGAGGGCGATGGATCGGGCGACAGGCCCTTCAGGAAATTGTCGCCCAGGCGCGAACCGCGTGGCTTGGCCGTGGTCGCCGTCTGGCTCTGGCCGCTGCCCCGCGCCGGGGTGGCGGGTTTCGCGGTGGAGGGCTTGGCCGCCGGGCTCGGCTTGGCCGGAGCGGCGGGCGCGGGCTTGGCCTCGCGTACCGGCTTGGCCGGGGCGGGCTTGGCGGGCGCGGGTTTCGGCTTGGGCTGCGGCTGGGGCTTTTCCGCCGGTTTGGGCTGGGGCTTCGGCTGCGGCTTGGGTTCCGGGCGCGGCTGGGGCTTGGCCGGTTCGGGTTTCGGCTGGGGTTTGGGTTGTGGCTGAGGTTTCGGCTGCGGCGCCGGGGGCGGCGGGGCGGGCTGGGGCTCGGGTTCGGCCTCCACCGGCTCAGGCGGCGCGGCATCCTCGGGCAGCCCTTCCTCGGGCGCGATCGACTGGGCGGCCTGCTCGTTGGGGTTGGGCGACGCGGCTTCGAGCGCGACATCCTTGACCAGCGAGATGTCGATCGGCGTGACCTTCAGCTTCTCCGGGTTCGGCGTCGACAGAAAGCCGACCGACAACAGGCCGAACAGGACGATATGTCCTGCGACCGCGATCGCCAGTCCGGTCCGTTCCCCACGCTCCATCAGCGGGTGCCCGCCCCCTGTGACGGTCCGCCCTCAACGGTGACCAGCGACACGCGGTTCAGCCCGGCGCGGTTCAGCTCGCCCATCACGCGCATCACCCGGCCATAATCCAGAGCCCGGTCGGCGCGCAGATAGACTTGCGGCACCTGTCCGTCGGGGCCTTTGCGCGCGGCGATCGCGTCGAGCTTCGCGGGCAGGTCGCCTTCGGTGATCTCGTCGTCGTTCAGGAACATGCGCCCCTGTTCGTCGATCGCGATCTGTTCGGGCTTCTGCTCCTGGTCCAGCGCCTTGGCGCGGCTGTCGGGCAGGTTCACCGGCACGCCCGAGGTCAACAGCGGCGCCGTCACCATGAAGATGATCAGCAGCACCAGCATCACGTCGACCAAGGGAGTGACGTTAATGTCCGCCATCGGCGCGCGGCGGCCCCGGCCGGAGCGGGAGGGAAGGTTCATGGCCATGGCGGCGGTCCCTTAGCGCGCCGAGTCGAGCTGGCGGCTGAGCGTGGTGTGGAACCCGTCGGCGAAGCGGTTGAGCGACGCCTCCACCCGGTTCATGCCGTGGCTGAAGCGGTTGTACGCGATCACCGCCGGAATGGCGGCGAACAGGCCGATCGCGGTGGCGAACAGCGCCTCCGAAATGCCCGGCGCCACGACCGCCAGCGAGGTGTTCTGCGCCTGGGCGATGCCGGTGAAGCTGCGCATGATGCCCCAGACGGTGCCGAACAGCCCGACGAACGGCGCGACCGAGCCGACCGTCGCCAGCACGTTCAGCCGGTCCGACAGCTTGTCGATCTCGCCCGCCACGGCCGATCCCATCGCGGTGGCGAGGCGCTCGCGCGTGCCGTCGCGGTCGATATGCCCGCCTGCGGTCGAGCGGCGCCATTCCTGCACGCCCGCCGAAAAGACCCGCGCGGAGGGCAGTTCATTGTCCTGCTCCATCCGGTGAAAGGCGTCGATGTCCTCGGCCTTCCAGAAATCGCGCTCGAACCGGGTCATGCCCTTCTTCGTGCGCGCCAGCTTGCGCGAAAAGGCGACGATGATCGCCCAGGTCCAGATGCTGGCGAGCAGCAGGCCGATCATCACGAACTTCACCACCCAGTCGGCGTGGATGAACAGCGCGACGGGCGACAAACTGGCGGCATCCATGTTGAAGACGGGATTCATGGGTGTTGGGTGTCCCCTTGCCAGACAAGGCGTTGGTAGATGGCGATCCAGTCGGCGGGCTGCCGACGCGGGCGACCGTTCGGGCCGACCCACGCGACGGTCACGCGCGCGTCGGTCAGCTTGACCGCCCCGCACCTGACTGTCTGATGAATGACGACGCGAACCGCACTGACCTCGATCAGTCGGGATGTGACGACCAAGTCGTCGTCGAGCCGCGCGGAGGCGGCATAGCGGATGGCGATGTCGGTGACGGCATAGGCGCCCTGCCCCGCCTCATGCGCGGCGCGCTGATCGATCCCGGCCACGCGGAGCATGTCGGAACGGGCGCGCTCCATATAGCGCAGATAGTTGGCGTGATAGACCACGCCCGACAGGTCGGTATCCTCGAAATAGACGCGCACCGCGAAGCGATGCTCATGCCCCTCGAAGCGGCCGCCCTTCGGCTGGTCTTCTCCCGTCACCATCATGGTGGCTGCCCGTTAACCCATCCGTCCGGGGGAAGAAAGGCACTTGCGGCGCTGTTACCTACAGGTTACATGATACCTATAGGTTACAGGAGGTCGTGATGAATCTCGTGGAAAAGGCCGAAGCCAGAAGCCGTGACCGGGCGATCGTCTGTTATCTGACCGCTTTGATATTGCTGATGATGGCTATCGCCCGCATCCGGGTGTCCGACGGTTCATGGTTCGTCCTGGTCGGTGGCGCGGCCCTCAGCCTGACGAGCCTGCCCATCCGGCTTTTCGAATGGAGGAAGCTGGCTCCCCTGCTCGACGACGAGACGACCCGCGATCATCGACGGTCCAGCTTCACCGCCGGATTCTGGGTCATGCTGGCCACCGCCGCGCTCCTGGCCGGGCTGCCACGCTTCCCCTTGCTCGACGCCATCGCGACGGCCCGGATCGTCATCACCGCCGGCCTCGTGGCTGCATTGATCGCCTTCGCCACGCTGGAACTGCGCGCCAGCCGGTGAACCACACAAGATGAATAGGGGAGGAACGCATGGGTCTCGTCGAGAAAGCCGAACGCCAAAGCCGGGCACGGGCGATCATCGGCTATCTGCTGGCGACAACGCTTCTGGCATCGGCCGTCCTGGCGATTCACGGACATAGCGAGGGAGCCGAGCGACTGGCACCCTGGTTCGTCATGATAGGGCTGACCGCACTCAACCTCACCGCTTTGCCGTTCCGCTGGAGCCGATGCGGGCCGGTATCCCGGTTGATGAACGACGAAACGACACGCGACCATCGGCGGTCGAGTCTGGCGGCAGGCTTCTGGGCCATGCTGGCTGCGGCGGCTGCGACCGTCATCGTCGGATCGCTTGTCCCCCTCGACACCATCTCGGCGGGGCGGGTTGTCATCACCGCCGGACTGATGGCGGCGCTGATCGCCTTTTCGACGCTGGAACTGCGTGCTAGTCGATGAACGAGACGCTGGGCAACGACCTGAAGGCTGCACGCGAAGCCGCCGGGCTGACCCAGGGCGCGCTCGCCGAGGCGATCGGGGTCAGCCGCAAGACGATCAACACGGTAGAGAACGGCGTCTTCCAGCCCTCGACCCTGCTCGCGCTCAAGTTGGCGCGAGCCTTGGGCCGGTCGGTCGAATCGCTGTTCTGGATCGCCGACTGATCCTTACTGGATCGCGGCGGGATCGACCTTCAGCGAGGGCGGGTTGATGACTGGCGGCGTATAGGGCTTGGCGGCGGGCACCGGCTGGCTCGACAGGACCGGGCCGCTCGGCGCGCTGGCCGGGGCGACGGCGGGGGCAGCGCTGCTCGCGACGGTCAGCGGGGCGACGCCCTGCTTCACCGGCACCATCGTTCCCGCCCGCCATGCGTCATAGGCGCGGAAGAAGGCGATGAAGGGCGCGTTGAGCTTTTCCAGCCGCTCGGCCGCCTTCATGTCGAAAGCGGTGGTCGGGGCGGCGCTGATGTCAGCCAGCACTTCGTCGGCGGCGGCGCAGAAGGTCTTGCGGACCGGAGTGATCGAGAAGAAATTGTAGAGCCGGGTCATCGCATCGTCATAGCTGTCGCGCCAGTCGCCGCCCTGCGCCTGATACTCCGCCGAATAGCGCTTTTCCGCCGCCGCCAGCTCGATCCGCTGGACGGTCAGCATGGTGTTGTAACGGGTGACGATCTGTCCCTCATCCGGCCCGCGACAGGCGAGCGCGGCGACGTTCAGCCCCGAGCGCAGGTGCCAGACCGTGGCGGCGCTGGTCAGCGAGCGATTCGGCGTGGCGTAATTGCCATCGGGCAGGAGCGCCGGAATTCGCATCCCCGGCGTCGCACCGGCGGGCATCGGCGCGCGGACATATTGCGGCGGGGCCGGGACCATGACCGGCGGCGGCGCGACCTTGGCCGTTTCCCGCGCGGCGCAACCCGCCAGCGACAGGCCGATCGCCAAACCCGATACAATACGCAAACTCGCCATGACCCTGATCCTCGGAAAACCCCGCCCCCGGTTATCGGGCCACGTCATGCCGAATCAAGGTTAACGCGTCGTAACCTGTGCGATGAAACGAGGCGTATGTCAGGGGGTTGGAGGTCGCGTTATTCCTCCCCTGCAAGGGGAGGTGGCAGGGCGAAGCCCTGACGGAGGGGTGTCACGGCCAGTGGGGACACCCCTCCACCATCCTTTGGATATGTGCGAGCGAGATGGTGCCCCCGGCACCATCTTGACGTGCCGGGGGCACGTCAAAGCTCGCTCACCCTCCCCTTGCAGGGGAGGAACAGGTTTACGCCGCGCGCGCGACCAGTGCGGCGGCGGCTTCGGCCATCAGCTGCGCGAGGATATCGGCGATCGGTTCTTCCTTCGTCACCATGCCGACCGACTGGCCCGCCATGACCGAGCCATGCTCGACATCGCCCTCGATCACTGCGCGGCGCAGCGCGCCCGCCCAGTAATGCTCGATCTGGAGCTGCGCCTCCATCATCGCGACCTTGCCCTCGTCGAGCGACTGGGCGACTTCGCGCTGCTTGGCGGTGAACAGCTCGCCGCCCGCATTCTTCAGCGCGCGGACCGGGATGACCGGCAGGCGCGGGTCGATCTGCACGCTCGCCACCGCATCGCGGGCCGAGGCGCGGATGAACGCCTTCTTGAAATTGGGGTGCGCGATCGATTCGGTCGCACAGACGAAGCGCGTGCCGAGCTGAACGCCCGCCGCGCCCATGTCGAGATAGGCGGCGATCGCCTCGCCCCGGCCGATGCCGCCCGCAACGAAGACGGGGATCTGGTCCGCGATCTCGGGGAGCATCTCCTGCGCCAGCACGCTGGTCGACACCGGCCCGATATGGCCGCCCGCTTCCATGCCCTCGATCACCAGCGCGTCCACGCCCGAGCGGATCAGCTTCTTGGCCAGGCTCAGCGCGGGCGCGAAGCAGATGACCTTGGCCCCCGTCTCCTTGATCGCCTCCAGCGCGCCCTTGGGCGGCAGGCCGCCGGCCAGCACGACATGGCCGACCTGGTGACGGCCGCACACGGCGATCAGGTCGAACAGCTGCGGGTGCATGGTGATGAGGTTCACGCCGAAGGGGCGCTGCGTCATCGCCTTGGTCGCGGCGATCTCGGTATCGAGCAGTTCGGGGGTCATCGCGCCGCACGCGATCACGCCGAAGCCGCCCGCGTTGGACATGGCGGAGACCAGGTTGCGCTCCGACACCCAGGACATGGCCCCCGCCATGATCGCCATGTCGGCGCCCAGAAATTCCGCGCCGCGCGCCATGCGGGTGGTGAGACGCTGTTCGCCGGTGGTGGTGGTGAGGGTGTCGGTCATCGATGCTCCATGCCGTGGAGCGGGGCGGACGGCAAGATTTTGGTTCACGCGAAGCCGCGATGACGCGAAGAAGTTGGTTCGCGCAGAGGCGCAAAGGACGCAGAGAAGTTTCGCGCGCGGCAGCGCAATCTCCACCGCAACAGGCCATCATTGAAGGGCAAGAATGGCGGCTGGATAGGCCACCTCAGCGCCCTCAGCGCCTCTGCGCGAACACATCTTCTTGAAGACGCTTCGCGTCTTCGCGGCTTCGCGCGAACGAAAGCCCCCTCCCCAAGCCGAACCCAGAGAGGGGGGAAGCCTTTAGGCCGCTTCGGCGTCCAGGCCGTAAGCGGTGTGCAGGACACGCACCGCCAGTTCGGTATAGTCCTCTTCGATCAGCACGCTGACCTTGATCTCCGAAGTCGTGATCGCAAGGATGTTGATCCCGCGCGCGCCCAGCGTCTGGAACATGGTCGAGGCGACGCCCGCATGGCTGCGCATGCCGACGCCGACGACCGAGATCTTGGCGACGCGCGTGTCGTGGACCATCTTGGCATAGCCGATGTCGCCGCTCGCCTTTTCCAGCACGTCCAGGGTGCGGGCGAGGTCGGCCGAGGGGACCGTGAAGGTCACGTCGGTCGACGCGGGGGTCGAGCCGGTCGCATGGGCGATGTTCTGGACGATCATGTCCACGTTGATCCCCGCATCGGCCAGCGGCGCGAAGATCGCGCCGACCGAGCCGGGCCGGTCGGGCACGGCGGTCAGGGTGATCTTGGCTTCGTTCTTGTCATGCGCGATGCCGGTGATGAGCTGGCGTTCCATATCGTCGATTTCCTCTTCGCCCACGATCAACGTGCCGCGATGTCCGTCTTCGTCCCGTGCGTCGTCGAACGAGCTGAGCACCCGCACGCGCACCTGTTCCTTCATCGCCAGACCCACCGAGCGGGTCTGGAGCACCTTGGCGCCGACGCTGGCGAGTTCCAGCATCTCCTCATAGGTGACCTTCGACAGCTTGCGCGCACGCGGCACGATGCGCGGGTCGGTGGTGTAGACGCCGTCGACGTCCGTGTAGATGTCGCACCGCTCCGCCTTCATCGCCGCCGCGACCGCGACCGCGCTGGTGTCCGAGCCGCCACGGCCGAGCGTCGTCACCCGATTGCCCTCGGCCACGCCCTGGAAGCCGGGGATCACCGCGACCACGCCCGCCGCCAGGCTTTCGTCCAGCGCGGTCGTGTCGATCTCGCCGATCCGCGCTTTCGCGAACGCCGTGTCGGTATGGATCGGCAGCTGCCAGCCCAGCCACGAGCGGGCGGGGACGCCCATCGCCTGGAGCGTGATCGCCAGCAGCCCGCTGGTGATCTGTTCGCCCGCCGAGACGACGACGTCATATTCCTGGGGATCGTAAAGCGACGAGGCCTCGCGGCAGAAACCGACCAGCCGGTCGGTCTCCCCCGCCATCGCGGAGACGACGACCGCGACCTGATGCCCAGCCTCCACCTCGCGTTTGACACGCGCCGCCACGTTGCGGATGCGCTCGATTCCGGCCATCGAGGTGCCGCCGAACTTCATCACGATACGGGCCATGCGGTTTTTGCCAATCTCCTTGGGGTAAAACGGCGGTCCTGATAGGTAGCCCCCATGACGAACGCAAGCCATTTGAACGATTCTACCATTATTGGGGCCGAAGCCGCACATTTCGGAAAGATGGCGGCCGATTGGTGGGACCCCAAGGGGTCGAGCGCGATGCTGCACCGACTCAACCCGCCCCGGCTGCGTTACATTCGCGAGCAGATCGACCTGCACTGGGACGCTGATGGACAGGGCTTCACGCCGCTATCGGGCAAGCGGGCGCTGGATGTCGGCTGCGGCGCGGGGCTGCTGTGCGAGCCACTGGCGCGACTCGGCGCCGAGGTGACGGGGCTGGACGCCGCGCCGGAGAATGTCGCGGTCGCCGCCGCCCATGCGGCGCAGTCGGGCCTCGAAATCCACTACCGTGCGGGCAGCGTCGAGGGGCTGGCGGGCGAGACGTTCGACCTCGTCACCTCGCTGGAGGTGATCGAGCATGTGTCCGATCCGGCGCGATTCGTGCGCGGGCTGGCCGATGCGCTGGCACCGGGTGGCCTCATGATCCTGTCGACGCCCAACCGCACGCCGCTGTCCAGGCTGGCGCTCATCACGCTGGCCGAGGGGACGGGCGCGATCCCCAAGGGCACGCATGACTGGTCGAAGTTCCTGACGCCCGACGAGCTGTCGGCGTTGCTGGCCGACGCCGGGCTGTCGGTGCGCGACGTGCGGGGGCTGAGCTATTCGCCGACCAAGGGGTTCATGGTCAGCGACTCGACTGCGCTCGACTATTTCGTGACCGCGACGCGATAGGATCATTCCTCCCCTTGCAGGGGAGGTGGCAGGCCGAAGGCCTGACGGAGGGGTGTCCCGGCCTGATAGGACAGGATTCCCTCGCCACCGGGGACACCCCTCCACCAGCTTCGCTGGTCCCCCTCCCCTTACAGGGGAGGAATAAGATCGGACCTATTCTGATGTCGGTCACGCACAAGCCTTTGCCCCCCTCGGGCCACCGCCTCCTCATCCTGCTCGCCGTGGCGATCCTCGCCCGCGCGCTCACCTTCGGCAATCCGGTGGTCCATGTGGACGAGGAGTTCTATTTCTTCACCGGCCATTCCATGTGGCAGGGCGCATGGCCGTTCGTCGATGTGTGGGACCGCAAGCCGGTCGGGCTGTTCCTGCTCTACGCCATACCCGCCGCCTTCGGCTTTCCGGCGGGGATATGGGCCTATCAGGCGATGGCACTGACCAGCGTCGTCGCAACCGGCTGGCTGATCGCGCGGATGGCCGAGCGACTCGGCTGGGGCGCGGGCGCGACGGCGGCGGGGATCGCCTATATCCTGTGGTTGGATTTGCTGGGCGGACAGGGCGGACAGGCGCCGGTCTTCTACAATCTGCTGATGATGGCGGCGGCCTGGGCGATCCTCGAATCGGACCGGCGCGCCTCCCGGACGTTGGGGCTTGGCGCAATGGCGCTGGTCGGCATCGTTCTCCAGATCAAATATTCTGCGGTGTTCGAGGGGATGGTCTTCGGCCTTTGGCTGCTCGCCAGCGAGTGGCGGCGGAGCCGGTCGGTCGCCGCGCTGATCGCCTATGGCGCCGGGCTGATCGTCCTGTCGCTGGCCCCCACCCTGCTGGCGGCGGGGGTCTATGCCGCGATCGGCCAGTGGGATGCGTTCCTCTATGCCAATTTCCTGTCGATCTTCCACCGCAACCCCGATCCCATCGGCGAGCTGGCGGGCAATCTGGGGCAGATGGCGCTGATCCTGTCGCCGATCGTGGCGCTGGCCGTGCTGGGGTTGAAGCGCGCAAGCCGCGACCGGGAGCGGACCTTCCTCGCCGTTTGGCTGGGCGCGAGCATAGTCGGCGTGCTGCTGTTCCGGCCGTGGTTCGACCATTACGGCCTGCCGATCCTGCTCCCCGCCTGCACTGCCGCCGCCGCGATGCTGGGGGGCGAGGACTGGCGGCGGCGCTATACCGTCGCCCTGCTGCTGACCGTGGCGTTGGCGGGCCAGATCGTGCTGCTGTCCTTACGACACGAGCGCGGCGACGCGGCGGAGTTCGCGGCCCTGTCCCAGGCGGTCGGCAGGGGGCCGGGCTGCCTGTACGTCTATTCGGGCAGCACCATGCTCTATGTCGCGAACCAGCGCTGCGCGCTGTCGCGCTGGATCGTGCCCGCGCATCTCAGCCGCGCGCGCGAGACCGGGGCCACCGGCGTCGACCAGGATGCCGAGATCACCCGCATCCTCTCGCAGCATCCCGCCGTCGTCGTGATGCGCCCGCCCTATAATGGCGAGCGACCCCAGGCGCATGCCCGCGTCGTCGCGGCGATGGCCGACGGCTACCGGCTGGCGGCGAAACTGCCGATGGGCAATGAGACGATCAGCGTCTATAAATCCACGCGATGAAACGCCTTCTCGCCTCGATCCATGACGTGTCCCCCCGCTTCGAGGGGGCGGTCGATGCGCTGTACGACCGGCTGTCGGGGCATCTCGGCGGCCCGCGCCTAGCCATGCTGGTCATCCCCGATCATTGGAACAGCGCCCCCATTGCGCCGGGCACGCCCTTCGCCACGCGACTGCGCAACTGGGCGGACATGGGGATCGAAATGTTCGTCCATGGCTGGTCGCACAAAGACGATATGGTCCATACCGACTCGAAGACCGCGCTGAAGGCCAAGCACATGACGGCGGGCGAAGGTGAGTTCGTTGGCCTGGACCGCGCCGAGGCGCTCCACCGGATGCAGCGCGGCACCGCGTTGATCGAGGATATCATCGGCCGCCGCGCGACCGGCTTCATCGCCCCCGCCTGGCTCTATTCGGACGAAGCGCGTCTGGCCTTGGGCGATGCGGGTTTCGGGCTGGCGGAGGATCACTTCCGCGTCTGGACGCCGACTGATGGCAAGATCATCGCGCGCGGCCCCGTCGTCACCTGGGCGAGCCGTTCGCGCGGGCGCCAGCTCAGCTCGCTCGCCGCTGCCGCCGTGCTCCGCCACGGCCTGCGCCCGACCCCCGTCGCGCGAGTCGCGGTGCATCCGGGCGACAATGGCGTGCCTGCCCTGCTCGACAGTATCGACAAGACCTATTCGCGGCTGACGAAGACGCACACGCCGTCGCGTTATGCGGATTTGCTGGCGGCCTGACGCAACCAGCCCCCTCCCTCCGTTCACGCTGAGCGAAGTCGAAGCGCACGCCCTGTGCTTGCGGGTAGGGATTCCCTTGGCCTTCGACTTCGCTCAGGCTGAACGGAGGTTGGGGCTCAGGCCGCCACCCGTTCCCCGACTTCCCCATCCAGCAGCGCCTGATAGCGCGCGATCAGCGCCTCGGCATGGTCGCGATCGCTGAACACCTTGCCCGCCGCGACTCGCGCGGCGTTGCGCAGCACGCGCTGGTCGCGCGCCAGCAGCCGCTCGATCGCCTCGGCACAGGCCGCGCCGTCGCGCGCGCGGAAGGTTTCGGCGAACAGCGGGTTCGCCACCTCGGCGCACCCGCCATAATCGGGCACCACCAGCGGCAGGCCGGAGGCCAGCGCCTCGGAGGCGACCAGTCCGAACGTCTCGGTCTCGCAGCCGTGCACCAATGCGTCGCAGCTCGCCATGATCCGGGCGAGGCGCGGGCGGTCATAGACCGGGCGGAACAGCCGGATATGGGGGCTGCCCGCAATCCGCTTTTCCAGCGTCCGGCTGGCGACGCCGCCGCCGATCAGGATCAGGCCGACCGGCCGGGTCGAGGCCACGCGTTCCACCGCATCGATGACCATCGGCCAGCGCTTTTCAGGGTGATGCCGCCCCAGCCCGAGCAGCAGATGCGCGTCCTCGGGCAGCGCGCACTGCGCCAACAGCGCGGCGCGGAGGCGTTCGTCGCGGTGGTCGGGCGAGAAGAAATGCCGCTCGATCCCCAGCGGAATCCCCTCGTCCACCCGCACGCCGCGCTTGCCGAGTCGCTTGACCAGCGCCGGGCCGTTGGACAGCACCAGGTCGTAATGGTCGAGGAAGCGGTTCATGTAGCGGCTGTACCAGCTGAACCAGTCCTCCACCCGCTCCTGCGCGACCAGGCCGTCCAGCCAGCGCACCGGATAGGTGCCGACATTGTCGTTGTGCATGAAGAAGACCTTCTTCGCGCGCCCCTGCCAGCTGGCGACGAACCAAGCGGGCTTGGCTGGCGAGGAGACCTCCACGATGTCGGGGTCCAGCTCGTCGAGCAGGCGGCAGACGGGCGCGGAGTCCCAGAACATGCCGTAATTGGTGTCCAGGATCAGGCGCGGCGCCTTGATATAGATGATCTTGCCGCCGCCGGGGCGCTCCTCGACCACGTCCTCGGTGCCGGGGGCGAGCACGATCAGCTCATGCCCCATCTCGGCCAGAATCGACATCTTGCGGTCGATATAGGTCCGCACGCCCCCGCCGGTGGGGGAGTAGAATTCGTTGACGTCGACGATGCGCATCGTCCGTTCCTTACTCCACCGGACCGAAACCGCCCAGCCCACGCAGATATTGGGCACGGATGGTCGTCGTCGCCACCCCGTTGGGCACGTCAATCAGCGCGGATGCAAGCGGCGGTTTGCGGCGGCCGAGCTTCGTATTGGCCGGGAAGCCCGCCCCGTCGCTCCAGAAATTGAACTTGTTCTTGCCGTCGCGGTCATGGGTGAACAGCAAGGCATAGCGGCCGGGATGCGGCACGCGGATGCACATCGCGATCGGCCCGCCGCCCGCCGGGGTCGGCACCGTGACGCGGCGGAACGTCTTGCCCGCGCGAACCAGCACGCCGTCGTCCTGGAGAAAATCCTCCTCGTTCGCCGGATACAGCTCGAGCTTCAGATTGCCCTTGCGGTCCTTCAGCCCCTCGATCCGCGCCAGGATGGCGGGACCGCCACCGCCGGCACAGGCCGCCGCGTCGCTGCCCAGAATCTGCGCATCCGCCGCCTGCGGCAGGGCCGCCAGCGCGATCGTCGCCGCCACCATCATCTTCATCACGCGAATCATGCGCGTACCTTCCGAACCAATGCCGTCAGACCGAACCCTGCGATCAGCACGACATGGACCAGCAGGGTCAGCGCCGCGGTGAAGGCGATCAGCTCGCTCAGTTCCTGATCCTGCCCGATCAACAGGATCGCGAAATTGGCGAAAAGAAGGTCCTTGTTGGGCACCAGCGGCAGGCGCGAGACGAGCAGCCGCGCCGCCGACAGGAACAGCCACATGCCCAGCGACACGCTCGGCATCCCGTAATGCCATGCCAGCGCGACCAGCAGCGAGTTGGCGATCAGGCGGATGCAGTGGACCATGAAGACCCACCACAGCGTCTTGCGATCGAGCGAGAAGACCCGCCGCGAAAAGATCAGGAAGGGCAGCGACGTCGCCATGACGATCGCGATCGATCCCCAGACCAGCCGCAACTGCTCCGCGGTCAGCAGCTCGCGCCCGACCGGCAGGGCCAGCCCGATCATCAACAGGGTGATCGCGTTGCCCGCGATGGCGGACAGGATGCCGACGTCCTTGACTGCGCCGAAGGGGGCGGCGACCATCTTCGCATTGGCCCGCGCCCAGGCGTAGAAATAGGCCTCGCCCGAATAGCTGAACGCCACTTCGTTCGCGATCCGCTTGCGGATCAGCGCGGCCATGCCGCTGATCGGGATGCCCCACAGCCGCCGGAAGATGATGTAGTCGCCGATCGGCAGCGCCATGTAGAGGCCGAAAAAGACGATGTAGAAGAGCGGGTTGGTTGGCACCGAATGGCTCAGGCCGACCAGGCCGCGCCCCAGCAGCTCATGCCCCAGCCCGACGATCATGGCGAGCGTCAGCAGCCCGCCGATAATGGCGGGCCAACGGTTCTTGACCGTCTTCAACGGCTCCAGCGCGGCCATGTCGCGCGCCACCGGGCCGGTGTCGCCGCCAGCTCCGTGGGCCAGGCCGCCAGGCAGGGCCTGTTGCGGGGTCATGGGGTCATCTCGTTCATTCTGCACGTTATGGAGATTCCTCGGCGGCGTTCGCCGGTGGCGCCCGCTAACCTCAACACTGCTTTCTCGCACCTGAATAAGAATTCATCCTCTGTCGCGCGATTGTGTCCACCTTAGGGCTGAAACTGACATAATTGAGCGACAAGCGGCGATTAGCGCTCCCATTATCGAAACGTCCTTTGCCGCCCGGAGCCTATGCCCGCCGATCATATCCTGACCTATGCCCTGGCGATGCGTGGCGGCGTGGAGGCGGCGCTGGGCCGGATGTTGCCGGGCTGGCTGAACCGGGGACGGCGCGTGACGCTGATCCTCGGGGACGAGGACGGACAGTTCCAGGGCGGCGTGCCGCTGGGCGTCGAGACGGTGACGCTGGGGCATCAACGCTATGGCGGGCTGTGCGGCGCGCTGCCCGGGCTGATCGCGCAGGTGCGGCCCGACATCGTCTTCTGTCCGGGCAATCATTATACCGCGATGGCGGCGTGGACGCGGGCGAGGCTGGCGGGCGCCTGTCCGCCGATCGTCGCCAAAATGTCCAATGCGGTCGATCGCGGCGATCAGGCGGCGCTGATCGCCTGGGGCCAGCGGCAATGGCTGGCGGGGCATCGGCTGTTCCTGGACGCGCTGGTCGCGATGACCCCGGCGACCGCGCGGGAAGCGCAGAGTGCCACCGGGCTGTCGGTGGCGGTCATCCCCAATCCGCCGACCCTGCTCGACCCCGTCGCCGCGCCCCGCGCCACGACGCCGGGCCGCCGCATCCTGGGCGTCGGGCGGCTGGAGCCGCAGAAGCGCTGGGACCGGCTGATTACCGCCATGACCCATCTGCCCGAGGATATCGGCCTGACGATCCTGGGCGAAGGCAGCCTGCGCCCGGCGCTGACCGCGCAAATTCAGATACTGGGCCTGTCGCACCGGGTATCGCTGCCCGGCCACAGCACCAACGCCCCCGCCGCGATGGCCGCGGCGCAGGTGGTGGCGCTCTCGTCCGATTATGAGGGCGTGCCGGGCGTGCTGCGCGAGGCACTGGCAGTCGGAACCCCCGTCGTCGCGACCGATTCGAGCCCGGCGGTGCATGAGATCGTGTCCCATCGCTCGCTGGGCACGATCGTCCCGCGCGAGGATCTGGGGGCGCTGGTCGCGGCGCTGCGCCACTGGCTCGACCCGGTGGCGCCGCGCCCCGAACCCGTGCCGCAACCGGGGCAGGATTCGGCCGAGCGCTATCTGGCGCTGTTCGACTCGATCGTCGCCGCGCGCGGCCGCCGGGCGCCCAGTGAGACAGGGGCCGAGACGGGGCGGCTCGAACCCGCGCTGGTCGGGTAGAACGGCGGGGGACTAGCCCGACGACATCAACGATGCCTATCCCTCCCTCGCCCCTCTCTGGGGGGAGAGGGTTGCGCAGACTCAGTCTTTGCACGGCAAAGGCTTAGTCGGAGCTGGGTGAGGGGTGCTGCGCTCGCCCAAGCGGGCGCGCGAGCCAAAGCCTCGCTCAACCCCTCACCCAAGCTACGCTAGCCAGCTCCGCTATCCCTCTCCCCTGTCCAGGGGAGAGGGATAGAAAAACCGCTCCGAAAGTCGATCGGTCTTAAATATCCGCCTCGGCGCGGGCGGTGTCGCCGTCCTGCTCCGCCTCGCGCGCCGACCGGCGTTGCAGCGCGGACTTGGCCATGGCGGTCATCGGGTCGGCCAGCGCCAGCCCGAGGATACCGAACAGCGCGCTCGCCATGATCTGGGTCGACAGGGTCAGCGCGGGCGGCAGATCGACGGTGCGCTTGGCGACCATCGGCACCACGACATAGCCGTCGAAGGTCTGCACGATCAGATAGGTGCCGATCGCCCAGAAGCCCGCATCGCTACCGGCCGAAAAGCCGACCGCGATCATCAGCGTGCCGGTGATGATCGCCCCGATATTGGGGATGAAGGCCAGGATACCGGCGATGATGCCCAGCAGCAGTGCCATCGGCACCCCGCCGATCATCAGGGCGATGCCGGTCAGCACCCCCTCCACCGCCATGCCCAGCAGACGCCCGGCGAGCAGGCGGCGCAGCGTGAACATGACGCGGGCTTGCGTGACCGCGAACTCGGCACGGGCGGCGCGCGGCACGAACCATTGCAGGCCGCGCGCATAGCCTTCCGGGTCCATCGCCAGGAACAGGCCGATGACCAGGATCATGAACATCGTCGTGACTGCGCCGACGGCGGTGCCGACCCAGGAGGTCAGCTTGCCGATCGACCCCATCGACTGTTTCAGCAGCCCGTTCAGGTCCGAGGTCTTGGGCATCAGCCCCTGTTCGGCCAGCCAGCCAGTCACCTTGCCCGCCTGCGTCTCCAGCGTCGAGCGAAGCTGCGTCACCTGCTGCGTCATCTCGACGCCGGTCAGGTAGAAGGTGCCGAGCAGGAAGACGACTACCGCCAGCACGACGATCAGCAGCCGCCAGCCGCGCCCGATCGGCAACACCCGGCCGAGCAGCCGGACCCCACCGTCGAGCAGCGTGGCAAAGACCAGCCCTGCAAAGATCACCAGCAGCGGCTGGACCAGCAGCACGGTGATCGCCATCACGGCGATCAGCCCCAGCCAGATCGCCGCACGGGTCAGCTCGCGCCGGACAAAGCCTTCGCGGAACTCGATCGGGGCGGGACGGTCGGTCAGCGGGGCCGGATCGCTCATCGCGCGGTGCCGTCGCCGGCCTTCACCGTGGTCGGGTGCAGCGACAGGCCCGCCCGGCCGGAGCGCAACGAGCTCCACCAGCTCAGCGGGTTCAACGTCGTGTCGCCGTCCAGGCTGAAGGTCACGAACTCGGCCCGCCCGCCGATATTCTCATAAGGCACCGGCCCACCCAGCCCCAGCTCGGCCAGCGAATAGCGGCTGTCGGCCGAGCGATCGCGATTGTCGCCCATCAGGAAGACATGGTCGGCCGGGATGGTGATCGCGGGGTAATTGTCGCCCGGACTCCACCCCATCTCGACCGTATCGTAGCGGCGGCCATTGGGCAGCGTCTCGGTCACGATCGGCAGGTGGCAAACCCACTGGCCGCTCGCCGTGCGGACGCGCGCCTGTTCGCCATAGTCTTTGCACGGGCTGTTCGTATCGATGAGAATATCGATATAATGGAGCGGCCCGCGCTGCACCGGCTTGCCGTTCAGGATCACCACGCCGTCGCGCACCTGCAGCGTATCGCCCGGCAGGCCGATCACCCGCTTGATATAGTCGTTATGCGTGCCCGGCGGGGTCACGATCACGACATCGCCGCGTTTGGGCAGCGAGCCGAACAACCGGCCGTGGATGAAGGGCAGCTGATAGCTCCAGCTCGCCTCGGGCTGGCGCAGGACCACCGACTTGAAGATCGCGACCGGGTTGGGAATGGTCGGCGAGACATAGGACCAGCCATAGGCGAACTTGCTGACGACCAGACGGTCGCCGACGCGCAGCCCCGGCAGCATCGACTCGGAAGGGATATAGAAGGGCTTGGCGATGAAGCTGTGAAAGCCCAGCACGATCAGCAGCAGCCAGAACAGCCCCTTGACCTCGGCCCACCAATCGGTGCCCTTCTTCTTGGCGGGCGGCGTCTGCGCAGGTGGCGGCGGTGCGCTCACCGTCGGGTCGGCGGGCGAGCCTGGGTTCGTGTCCAACACCGCGTCCTTCATGCGGAAACTTCCGGTCGTGCCTCGATCACGACAAAGGCCTGCGCCCAGGGGTGATCGTCGGTCATGGTCAAGTGAATATGGGCGACGTGGCCCTCCGGCGTCATCGCGTCAAGCCGTTCGCGCGCGCCGCCGGTCAAAGACAGGGTCGGCGCACCGCCGGGGAGGTTCACGACGCCGATGTCGCGCATGAACACGCCTTGCGCGAAGCCGGTGCCGACCGCCTTGGAAAAGGCCTCCTTGGCGGCGAAGCGCTTGGCGTAGGTGCCCGCGCGGGTAAAGGGGCGTTTGGCCGCCTTGGCCTGTTCGACGTCGGTGAAGCAGCGCGCCTCGAACCGAGGCCCGTGCCGGTCGAGCGCGGCCTGTATCCGCTCGATGTTACAGAGGTCGGAGCCGAGACCGATGATCATGCCATCCTCCCCGGCACGGGGAGGGGGACCATCGCGCAGCGATGGTGGAGGGGGTTCTCCACCACGCGAGTCCTTTGGGGCGCTCCCCCTCCACCAGCCTGCGGCTGGTCCCCCTCCCCGTGCCGGGGAGGATTCAACGCGCGATATCCATGGCGGCGCGCATCTTGCGTACCGTTTCGGGCAGGCCGACGAACACCGCATCGGCGATCAGGAAATGGCCGATGTTCAGCTCGCGGACCTGCGGGATCGCCGCGATGGGGGCGACATTGTCGTACGTGAGACCGTGCCCGGCATGAACCTCGATCCCGTTCTTCGCCGCCAGCGCCGCCGCGTCCGACAGGCGGCGCAACTCCACGCTGCGCGCCTCGCCGTCCAGTTCGGCATAGCGGCCGGTGTGCAGCTCGATCACCGGCACACCCAGATGCAGCGCCGCCTCGATCTGGCGCGGATCGGGTTCGATGAACAACGAGACCCGGATTCCCGCCTCACCCAGCTTCGCCACCATGGGCGCCAGCCATTCGCGCTGCCCGGCGGCGTCGAGGCCGCCTTCGGTCGTCCGCTCCTCGCGCTTTTCCGGCACGATGCAGGCGGCGTGTGGGCGATGCTTCAGCGCGATGGCGAGCATTTCCTCGGTCGCCGCCATCTCCAGGTTCAGCGGTACGGTCAGTTCAGCCGACAGCCGCGCGATGTCGTCGTCGGTGATGTGCCGCCGGTCCTCACGCAGATGCGCGGTGATGCCGTCCGCGCCCGCCTGCGCCGCGATCATCGCCGCCTTGACCGGATCGGGATAGCCCGCGCCGCGCGCATTCCGCACGGTCGCGACATGGTCGATATTGACGCCCAGGCGCAGATGCTCGGTCATGCCGCCGCCCGGCTCCCCGGCTTGATGGCGGGGATCGCGGCCAGCTCGGGCGGCAGCTCGTCGGGGCTGTAGCTCGGCACGTCCAGCCGGATCAGCGGGAAGAAGGGCACGCCCAGATCGGCGGCGCCGTTCGAGCGGTCGACCAGCGAGGCAGCGGCAATCGTCTCGCCCCCTTCGCGCGCGATGGCGGCGATCGCCTCGCGGCTGGACAGGCCGGTCGTGACCACGTCTTCCATCATCAGCACCTTCTGCCCCTTCTCCAGGCGGAAGCCGCGGCGCAGGTGGAAGGTTCCCTCGGGCCGCTCCAGGAACATGCCCGGCACGCCCAGCGCGCGCGCCATTTCATGGCCGACGATGACGCCGCCCATGGCGGGGGCGACGACGGCGCTGATCTGCGCCTTAATGTCGGCCGGAATCTTCGCGGCCACCGCCTCGCACAGTCGGGCGGCGCGGGCCGGGTCCATCAGGACGCGCGCGCATTGCAGATAGCGCGGGCTGCGCAGGCCGGAGGAAAGGATGAAATGCCCTTCGAGCAGCGCCTCGGCGGCACGGAACTCGGCGAGGACGTCTTCATCGGTCATGGGGGCAACTCCGGCATCGGTCAGATGACCCGGCCTCATAGGATCGCACCCGGCCCCACGCAATCTGGCATGTGACGCTCTAGGGTTGAGGGGGCGAAGTCCCGTGCTATAGTCCGCCTAACAAAAACGACATATGCCCCGTCAAAGCTCGTCGGACGACCGATGGACAGGCGAGGGAGATGGGAGACGAGAGCGGGATGAGCGAGGTCAAGCGCATGTCCGGACCCCGGAGGATGAGGATGCCCAAACGCATGAAGGCGCTGGCGATCGCCGCCGGAATGGGATGCGCCGCGCTGTCGGGCGTCGCCTTCGCGACTCCGGCCGCGCCGCCCGCCGCGAAAGCCGCGCCAGCGCCGCAGGCCGCCGCCGAGGGGGCGGGCGTCTCCAACACCGCACCGACCAGCGCCGCGGCCCCCGCCACCGCCGCGCCGACCAGCCCCCTGCTGGCGCAGGACGGCGCGCCCGCGACGACGATCGATCCCAATGTCGGCCTGCCGATCGACGGCCGCCTTGGCCTCCAGCCGCAGGTGACGAAGAACGGCGAGTTCGCGCACTGGATGCACAACGACGTGCTGGTGCCGGTCATCACCGCGATCTGCGTGCTCGTCCTGCTGCTGCTCGCCTGGGTCGTGTTCCGCTATCGCCGCGCCGCCAATCCGGTGCCGTCCAAGACCAGCCACAACACGCTGGTCGAGGTTTTGTGGACGCTGGGGCCGGTCGTCGTCCTCGTCCTGATCGCCATCCCCTCGATCGGCCTGCTCCAGGCGCAGTTCAAGCCCGCGCCCGCCGGTGCCGTCACGCTGAAGGCGATCGGCAACCAATGGTACTGGACCTATCAATATCCGGATCATGGCGGGATCGAGATCACCGCCAACATGCTGAAGGAAAAGGACCAGGTCGCGCCGGGTGAGCGTGCGCGTACCGATGCCGACGGCCCGCGCCTGCTGGCGGTGGACAACCGCATCGTCCTGCCCGTCGGCGTGCCGATCCGCCTCATCACCACCTCCAACGACGTCATCCACAGCTGGGCGATCCCGGCCTTCTGGATGAAGCTGGACGCGGTGCCCGGCCGGTTGAACGAGACGAGCTTCACCATCGAGAAGCCGGGCCTGTATTTCGGCCAGTGTTCGGAACTGTGCGGCGCACGCCATGCCTTCATGCCGATCGCGGTGCAGGCCGTGCCCCCGGCGCAGTTCGCCGCCTGGGTCGCGGCCAAGGGCGGCAAGATGCCGGGTTCGGTCGCGCCGTCGGCGGCGGTCATCCCGCAGCCGGGTGCCGAGGGTTCGAAGGTCGAAGCCACCCAGGCCAATGCGGCCGAGGCGGTCACCGGTCCGGCCGACAACATGGCCACCCCCGCCCAGTCCCCTTCTTCCGCGCAGGGCGCCACCGGGAATCCGGCCGGCCCCGGCAACGCTGGACAATAAGCCATGACCGACACCGCACTTCACCCCGGATCGGCATTCGTCGGTCATGAGGATCACCACCACGCGCATCATGACGCCGATCACAAGCCCGGCTTCTTCGCGCGCTGGTTCCTGTCGACCAACCACAAGGATATCGGCACCCTCTATCTGATCTTCGCGATCGTGGCGGGGATCATCGGCGGCGCGATCTCCGGCCTGATGCGGGCCGAGCTGCGCGAGCCGGGCATCCAGTATCTGGGGATCTGGGCCGGGATGCTGCATGGCGGGGCGCAGAGCCTCGACCAGTCGCTGCACCTGTGGAACGTGCTCATCACCGCGCATGGCCTGATCATGGTGTTCTTCATGGTCATGCCCGCGATGATCGGCGGGTTCGGCAACTGGTTCGTGCCGATCATGATCGGTGCGCCGGACATGGCGTTCCCGCGCATGAACAACGTGTCCTTCTGGCTGCTGATCCCGGCCTTCACCCTGCTGCTCGCCTCGCCCTTCTTCGGGTCGGGCGCGGGCGTGGGCTGGACCGCCTATGCCCCGCTATCGACCTTCGGCGAGCCGGGTCCATCGGTGGACATGGCGATCCTGGCGCTTCATCTGGCGGGCGCCTCGTCGATCCTGGGCGCGATCAACTTCATCACCACCATCTTCAACATGCGTGCGCCGGGCATGACGCTGCACAAGATGCCGCTGTTCGTCTGGTCGGTGCTGGTCACCGCCTTCCTGCTGCTGCTGTCGCTGCCGGTGCTGGCCGCCGCGATCACCATGTTGCTGACCGATCGCAATTTCGGCACGACCTTCTTCGATCCCGCCGGGGGCGGCGACCCGATCCTGTACCAGCATCTGTTCTGGTTCTTCGGCCACCCCGAAGTCTACATCATGATCCTGCCGGGCTTCGGCATCGTCAGCCAGATCATCGCGACCTTCAGCCGCAAGCCGGTCTTCGGCTATCTTGGCATGGCGTACGCCATGGTCGCGATCGGCGTGGTCGGCTTCGTCGTGTGGGCGCACCACATGTTCGCCACCGGCCTGTCCGTGAACACGAAGATGTATTTCACCGCCGCGACGATGATCATCGCGGTGCCGACCGGCATCAAGATCTTCTCGTGGATCGCGACCATGTGGGGCGGATCGCTGACCTTCAAGACGCCGATGGTCTGGGCGATCGGCTTCATCTTCATGTTCACCGTCGGCGGCGTAACCGGCGTCGTGCTCGCGAATGGCGGCATCGACGACTATATGCACGACACCTATTATGTCGTGGCGCACTTCCACTACGTCCTGTCGCTGGGCGCGGTGTTCGCGCTGTTCGCGGGCTTCTACTACTGGTTCCCGAAGATGTCGGGGAAGATGTATAACGAGTTCCTCGGCCAGCTGCATTTCTGGGTCTTCTTCATCGGCGTGAACCTGCTGTTCTTCCCGATGCACTTCCTGGGGCTGCAGGGGATGCCGCGTCGGTATCCCGATTACCCGGATGCCTTCGCGCTGTGGAACAAGGTCGCGACGCATGGCTATGAGATCATGGCCGCAGGGATGGCGATCTTCTTCATCAACCTGATCTGGTCGCTGATCGCGGGCAAGCCTGCGGGCGACAATCCCTGGGGCGAAGGCGCGACGACACTGGAATGGACGCTGTCCAGCCCGCCGCCTTACCACCAGTTCGAGACGCTGCCGCGCATCGACTGATTGCCCCCAATCCCTTGATCCGAACAAGGCCTCGAAACAGGATTTCGGGGCCTTTTTCATTACACGTACGTCACGATAGGTCCGGATCGGTCGAATAGCCCCGCTGATGCGACGAGCGGCGGAACCTTTCATATTTTGTTATCCACATTGACACCAAATTGCCCCGGTCGCCCAGCTGGGGCGGTTAGCGGGTACATATCCAATGATGGGGCGGGATACAGGTGCGGCGCCGGTGACGGCGGCCGTGCGCGAGGGTGCGGATGCGCCCGGCATCGGCGCGGATGCGGGCCGTTCGCCAATGAAGACCAGCGGCGCGATGCTGCCCTTGCTGGCGCTGGCGGCGTGTGGCGGCGGGGGCGGGAGCGGCTCCAGCAGCAGCGTTTCCGGCGGCTCGGCGAGCCCCGCCGGCTCGACCACGCCCGTCGTGGTGGTCAGCGCCGCGCCCACCACGACCGAGGCCAGCCGCTTCCTCGCCCAGGCGACGATGGGCGCGACCCGGACCATGATCGATACGGTCGTCTCGCGCGGCTATGACGGCTGGCTGACCGACCAGTTCGCCCTGC
Organism: Sphingomonas sanguinis; assembly: GCF_019297835.1. Lineage (NCBI taxonomy): Bacteria > Pseudomonadati > Pseudomonadota > Alphaproteobacteria > Sphingomonadales > Sphingomonadaceae > Sphingomonas > Sphingomonas sanguinis. The sequence goes on from NZ_CP079203.1 coordinate 2,578,408, forward strand.
CCCGCGCGACCAGCCATTGGGACTGGATGATCGCGGGCGGCTATGACGCCGCCGCCAACCGCAATTCGCTGGCCGGGCTGGACCCGACGCTCTGGCGGCAGATGATCGTCGAGCCGGATCAGCTGCGCCAGCGGATCGGCATGGCGCTGCTCGACATATTGGTGGTCGGCGTCGACGGCGTGACCGATGCCTGGCGTGCGTTCAGCATGGCGGCCTATGTCGACGTGCTGCTCGACAATGCGTTCGGCAATTACCGCGACCTGCTGGGCGCGATCACGACCAATTTCGCGATGGCCAGCTTCCTGACCTTCCTCAACAACCGGAAGGGCAATCCGACGACCGGCGCGCAACCCGACGAGAATTATGCGCGCGAGTTGATGCAGCTGTTCACGCTGGGGCTCTACCAGCTCAACATGGACGGCTCGGCCAAGACCAATGGCGGCCAGCCGATCGAAACCTATAATCAGGCCGATGTGTCGGGGCTGGCCCGCGTCTTCACCGGGCTTGCCCCGGCGACCAGCGACAGCAGCACACCTGCGCGTTACCGGATGCCGCTGGTGATGAATGCCGGGATCAACGAGACCGGCACGGCGAGCTTTCTGGGCACGACGGTCAGCGGCGGCGGCATGGCGGCGATCAAGAGCGCGCTCGACACGATCTTCGCCCACCCCAATCTGCCGCCCTTCGTCTCGCGCCAGCTGATCCAGCGGCTCGTGACCAGCAACCCCTCGCCCGCCTATATCAGCCGCGTCGCCAGCACCTTCACCGACAACGGCCAGGGCGTGCGCGGCGACATGAAGGCGGTGATCCGCACCATCCTGCTCGACAGCGAGGCGCGGACCCTGCCCGCCACCGCCAATGCGGGCAAGCTGCGCGAGCCGGTGCTGCGACTGACCGGCTGGGCGCGCGCCTTCGGGGCGAGTTCCCCCTCCAACGCCTGGGCGATCGGCGACACCTCCAACGCGACCAGCCGGTTGGGGCAGAGCAAGGGCCGCAGCCCCTCGGTCTTCAACTTCTACCGCCCCGGCTACACCCCGCCCGGCACCAGTTTGGCAAGCGGCGGCCTAGTCGCGCCCGAGTTCCAGATCACCAACGAACAGAGCGTCGTCGGCTATGTGAACTTCATGTACGGGCTGATCGCCAACGGTATCGGCGATGTGAAGGCCGATTACACCGCGATCCAGACATTGGCGGCGGACAGCAAGGCGCTGGTCGATGAGGTCAATCTGGTCCTCGCCGCCGGGCAATTGTCGGCCTCGACCGTGACGACGATCCGCAGCGCGGTCGACAGCGTGGCGGCGACCGCCGCGAACGGCCCGATCAACCGGGTCGGCATCGCCATCCTGCTGACCATGGCCTCCCCCGAATATCTGAACCTGCGGTGACGAGCATGATGCAAGACCAATCCAGACGCGCCTTCCTGAAGCGCAGCGCACTGCTCGGCCTGGCCGGGACCGCCACCCCCTTCGTCTCCAGCCTGGCCGCGATCGGCGAGGCGGCGGCGGCCACCGCGTCCGATTACAAGGCGCTGGTCTGCGTGTTCCTCTATGGCGGGAACGACTATGCCAACACGCTGGTCCCCTATGACGAGACGAGCTTTGCCGCCTATCGCGCGGCGCGGGCCAATATCGGCTATCAGCGCGATGCGCTGGCCGCCAGCGTCCTGAACCCCGCCGTCGCGTTGGCCGGAGGGCGCAGCTATGCGCTGTCGCCCGCCATGCCGGAAATGGGCCAGCTGTTCGCGGCGGGCAGGATGGCGGTCGCGCTGAACGTCGGTACGCTGGTCGAGCCGACGACCAAGACGCAGTACAACAACCGCACCGTCCGGCTGCCGCCCAAGCTGTTCAGCCACAACGACCAGCAGAGCTTCTTCCAGGCGTCCAGCCCCGAAGGCGCGACGAGCGGCTGGGGCGGGCGGATCGGCGACGTGTTCCAGAACGGCAACGGCACCGCCGCGCTGACCTGCATCAACACCAGCGGCAATGCGGTATACCTGACCGGGCGGACCGCGATCCAATATGCGGTCGGCACCGGCGGCCCGGTCGCTCTGCTCAACAACAGCCGCACGCTCTATGGCTCATCCTCCGCGCTCGACACGCTGCGCAGCCTGATGACGACCGAATCGAGCTTTGCGATGGCGAGCGAACATGCGCGCATCTCCAAGCGCGCCTTCGACGTGCAGGCGCAGCTCAGCAGCGCGCTGGCGGGCGCTCCGGCGGCCAATTTCCCGCTTTTCCCGTCGAACAACAATCTGGCCGACCAGCTCAAGATGGTCGCGCGGATGATTGCAGTCAGCCAGACGCTGGGGCTGAAGCGGCAGGTCTTCTTCGTGTCGATGGGCGGGTTCGACCTGCACGACAATCTGGTCGCGCAGCATCCGGGGCTGTTGTCCAAGGTGTCGGCGGCGATGAAGGCCTTTTACGACACCACCAATGCGCTGGGCGTCGCCAATCAGGTGACGAGCTTCACCGCGTCGGACTTCGGCCGGACGCTCCAGTCGAACGACGACGGCTCCGACCATGGCTGGGGCGGCATGCACTTCATCGTCGGCGGCGCGGTGCACGGACAGCGTTTCTATGGCAAGGCCCCGGCGGTGGGTAACGGCACCGGCGACGATGTCGGCCAAGGCCGGTTGCTCCCCACCATGTCGGTCGACCAATATGCCGCGACGCTGGCCAGCTGGTTCGGCATCGACTCGAGCGGCCTGCGCACCGTGCTGCCCAATATCGGCAATTACGATGCGTCGACCTGGAATCAGGGGTTCCTGGGATAAGTTCAGCCGCTAGTGACAATATAACATATTGATTTGAAGCAATTCTCCGATCAGCGCCGATCGGAAAACTTAACCCTCTGCTCGTCTGGCACCGAACCGCGCGGCCCCCATATGGGCGGCCGCGTTCGTTCGTTCGCGTCACAGATTTCCAGAGGAGCTTCCATGCCCACTCCCGCCAAGGGTTATGCCGCCCAGTCGGCCGAAACCCCGCTCGCCCCCTTCTCCTTCGAGCGTCGCGACCCGCAGGGCGACGATGTCGCGATCGACATCCTTTATTGCGGCGTCTGCCATTCCGACCTGCACACCGCACGCGGCGAGTGGGCGGGCACCCAATATCCGTGCGTGCCGGGGCATGAGATCGTCGGCCGAGTGACCGCCGTCGGCGGCGACGTGACCAAGTACCAGGTCGGCGATCTGGTCGGCGTCGGCTGCATGGTCGACAGCTGCGGCCACTGCCCGTCCTGCCATGACGGCGAAGAGCAATATTGCGAGACGACCGGTTTCGTCGGCACCTATAACGGCCCCGACCCCGTGCTGGGCGGCCATACCTTTGGCGGCTATTCCGACCATATCGTGGTCAAGGAAGGCTTCGTCCTGAAGATCAACCATGACGAGGCCGATCTGGCCGCCGTCGCGCCGTTGCTGTGCGCGGGCATCACCACCTATTCGCCGCTGCGCCACTGGAAGGTCGGGCCGGGCCAGAAGGTCGGCATCGTCGGTCTCGGCGGCCTTGGCCATATGGGCGTGAAGATCGCCGCCGCCATGGGGGCCGAAGTCTATGTCTTCTCGACTTCGCCGGGCAAGGCCGAGGATGCCAAGCGACTGGGCGCCAAGGGCCTGATCGTGTCGAAGGACGAAGCGCAGATGGCGGAGCACGCGAACAGCTTCGACTTCATCCTGAACACGGTCGCCGCGCCGCATAACCTGGACGCGTTCCTGATGCTGCTGAAGCGCGACGGCACGATGACCCTGGTCGGCGTCCCCGATTCGCCGCACCCGTCGCCCTCGGTCGGCAACCTGGTCTTCCGCCGCCGTTCGCTGGCGGGCTCGCTGATCGGCGGCATCGCCGAGACGCAGGAGATGCTCGATTTCTGTCATGAGCATGGCCTGACCGCCGATATCGAGATGATCGCGATGGACGAGGTCAACACCGCCTATGACCGGATGCAGAAGAGCGATGTGAAGTATCGCTTCGTGATCGACATGGCGACGTTGAAGCAGGACTGACCTTCATGAGTCTCACGCCCCTCCCGCAGGCGGGAGGGGATGGGGGAGGGAAAGCCACGGGCGTTGGTCTCGGTGAGACATCCCGCCCTCCCCCCGGCCCCCTCCCGCCTGCGGGAGGGGGTGCGTTTGCCGTGAGGATGTGGCGCACCAACCAACCGCTTCGATTGCCCCCCTTCCCCCCAAGCCCTATATGCGGGGCTCCCATGTCCAGCATTCCCTCCTCCGTCTTCGTTCCCGCCGACTGGCGCGACTTCCTGGCGCTCACCAAGCCGCGGGTGATGACGCTGGTGGTATTCACCGGGCTGTGCGGGATGCTGGCCGCGCCCGTGGGCGTCGATCCGGTCATCGGCTTCACCGCCATATTGTGCATCGCGCTGGGCGCGGGCGCGGCGGGAGCACTCAATCAATGGTATGAGGCGGACCTCGACGCGCTGATGAAGCGCACCGCCAAGCGGCCGCTGCCCGCCGGGCGCATGACCCGCGAATCGGCGCTGCATTTCGGCGTAGGGCTCGCCTGTTTCTCGGTCTTGCTGATGGGGCTGGCGGTCAATTATGTCGCCGCCGGCATCCTGACCGTCTCGATCCTGTTCTATGTGCTGGTCTATACCGTCTGGCTGAAGCGGCGGACGCCGCAGAATATCGTCATCGGCGGCGCGGCGGGCGCGTTTCCGCCGCTGATCGGCTGGGCCGCCGCGACGGGTGAGGTCGCGCTCCTCCCCTTCCTGCTGTTCAGCCTGGTCTTTCTGTGGACGCCGCCGCATTTCTGGGCGCTGGCCCTTTTCGTGAAGACCGATTACGCCAATGCGGGCGTGCCGATGCTCCCCGTGGTCGCGGGCGAGCGGGTGACGCGCGCGCAGATCGGACTCTACACCATCCCGATGGCGATCGCCGCCGTCGCGCCCTGGCCGCTGGGGCTGACGGGTCCGATCTATGGTGTGATCGCGACCGCCGGGACCGCGCTGTTCGCCGCCTATGCCGCGATCGTCGCCTTCCGGCATACCCAGCCCGAGGACACGATGAAGCCGGAAAAGCGGCTGTTCAAATATTCGATACTCTATCTTTTCCTTCTCTTTGGCGCGCTGGTGGTGGATCGTTGGGCATGACGCCTGACGATTCGAATCGGATTCGCGCCAAGCAACGCGCCCGCGCCACCGCCATGGCGCTGCTGCTCGGCTTTCTGGTGGTGCTGATCTTCTTCATCACCCTGTCGAAAATCCGGTCGGGCATGCACTGATGCGACTGACGCGCCAGGGTCGGACGGTTGCGCTGGCGATCTTCGGCGTGGTGTTCATGACCGGCCTCGCCTTTGCCAGCGTTCCGCTCTACCGCATGTTCTGCCAGGTGACGGGTTATCAGGGCACGACCCAGCGTGGGAACGCCGCGCCGGGCAGCGTCCACCGCCAGATCACCGTCAATTTCGACGCCAACGTCTCCTCGCGGCTCGCCTGGACCTTCAAGCCCGAGAATCCGCACGAAACCGTCGATATCGGCGCGCGCGACATGGTGTTCTTCACCGCCACCAACAACGCGAAGGTGCCGGTGACGGGGACCGCGACGTTCAACGTCACCCCCGATCAGGCGGGCCGCTACTTCACCAAGATTCAGTGCTTCTGCTTCACCCAGCAGACGCTCAAACCCGGCGAGACGGCGCGGATGCCGGTGATCTTCTTCATCGACCCGAAGATCCTGAATGACCCCGACGCGCGCGACATCGAGACCATCACCCTGTCCTACACATTTTACCCGGTGGATTCGGCGAAGAAAGCGGGTTAGCCTGTCCCCAAAATAGCAAAAACATAGGGACGGGATCATGGCTGGCGCGAAGAACCACGACTATCATATCCTGCCGCCGAGCCCCTGGCCGCTGGCCAGTTCGATGTCGGCGCTGCTCATGGCCTCCGGTGCGATCATGTGGATGCACAGCGTGCAGGGCGGCGGCTGGGCGTTCCTGGCGGGCCTGGCGGCGGTGCTGTTCTGCATGGGCAGCTGGTGGGCGGACGTGGTGCGCGAGGCGCATCATGGCGACCATACCCCCGTCGTCCAACTGCATTTCCGATACGGCATGATCCTGTTCATCGCATCGGAAGTGATGTTCTTCGTCGGCTGGTTCTGGGCCTTTTTCGACTTCGCGCTCTTCCCGACCGCGATGAGCTTCGTCGACGGACAGGTCGAGCGCGCGACCGAGGGCGCCGCCGCCATCGCCGCGACCTGGCCGCCCAAGGGGCTGGAGGTGATCGATGCCTTCAAGCTGCCGCTTCTCAACACGCTGATCCTGCTGACCAGCGGCACCACCGTCACCTGGGCGCACCATGCGCTGATCCACAACCAGCGCGGCGGCGAGAAGCGCGGCCTGTGGGGTGCGCTGGGCGTGGGCGACCGCGACGGCGTGCTCAAGGGCCTGTGGCTGACCGTGATCCTGGGCCTGATCTTCAGCGCGATCCAGGCCTATGAATACATGCACGCGCCCTTCCCGTTCAAGGGCATCAACTATGGCGCGGCCTTCTTCATGGCGACCGGCTTCCATGGTTTCCACGTCATCGTCGGCACCATCTTCCTGATCGTCTGCCTGATCCGCGCCTATCGCGGCGACTTCACGCCCCGCCAGCATTTCGGGTTCGAGGCGGCGGCCTGGTACTGGCATTTCGTCGACGTGGTGTGGCTGTTCCTGTTCGTCACCATCTATGTCTGGGGTGGCTGGGGCGCGCCGGTTCATAGTGGCTGAGTTTACGCCTCCGACCATCGCGCAGGCGGCATTTCAGGGGCTGTGTCCGCGTTGCGGCCAGCCCCATTTGTTTGCAGGGCCGGTCTTTTCGACCAAGGTGACCACCTTTGCCGATACTTGCGCCGCGTGCGGGCTGGACTTCACCCGCTTCAATGTCGGCGATGGCCCGGCCGCGTTCCTGACGCTGATCCTGGGCACGATCATCACCATCGCGGCGATCACCGTCGAGCTGACCCTGCATCCGCCGCTGTGGCTGCAAATGGCGATCTGGCTGCCGCTGACCGCGATCGGCGTGGTCTACAGCTTGCGCATTGCCAAGGGGGCGCTGATGGCGGCCGAATATCGTAACGAGGCGCGCGAAGGCGCCGTGGTTCGCCCCGACGAGGACGCGGACGACGCATGAAGCGTCTGCCGATCCTTCCCACGCTGGTCGTCGGTCTCGCGGTCGCGGCGATGGTCGCGCTCGGCCTGTGGCAGTTGCTCGATCGCCTGCCGGAAAAGGAAGCGTATCTGGCGCAGCTCGCCGCCAATCCGGCACGTCCCGTCATCGCCTTTCCGCTGACCCCCGACGAAAGCCTGCTCTTCCGCCGCACGGTCGCCGATTGCCGCCCGCCCGTGACCATCCGCCGCGCCGGCGCGGGGGCGGCGGGGTTCCGGCTGATCGCCACTTGTTCGGTCCCGCACGGGTCGTTGCAGGTGCAGCTGGGCACGACGCATGATCCGCGTGCCGAAATCGCATGGCCGGGCGGGCGCGTGACCGGCTATGTCGCCCATGCCCCGGACGGCCGCTCGCTGATCCAGTCGGCTTTCGATCACCGGCCGCAGGCGATGCTGCTGGTCGCCGACACGCCCGTCGCGGGCCTTGCGGCGAACCCGCGACCCGACATTGATTCCGTGCCCAACAACCATCTCGCCTATGCGGTGCAATGGTTCCTGTTCGCCGCCATCGCCGCAATTATCTATGTTTTGGCGGTCATCCGGCGCAATCGAATGGTTGTGGTACGCAACGCACCCCGTTAAGCCGCAGCGCATCATGCGCTATCTCAGTACCCGTGGCTCCGCCCCCGTCCTCGATTTCCGGGGTGCGACCCTGGCCGGTCTCGCCAGCGATGGCGGGCTCTACGTGCCCGAGACCTGGCCGACCCTGACTCGCGAAGAGATCGAGGGGCTGGCAGGCCTGTCCTATGCGCAGACCGCCGCGAGGATCATGGCGCCGTTCGTCGGCGACAGCCTGACCGCAGAGGAACTCCAGACTCTGTGCGACGCCGCCTATGGCCGTTTTTCGCATGCCGCCGTCACACCTTTGGTCCAGCTCGACCATGACCACTGGCTGCTGGAGCTGTTCCACGGCCCCACGCTGGCGTTCAAGGACGTCGCGCTCCAGATGCTCGGCCTGTTGTTCGAGCGGTTCCTGCGCGGCACCGACACGCGGCTGACCATCGTCGGCGCGACCAGCGGCGACACCGGATCGGCCGCGATCGATGCGGTGGCGGGGCGTGCCAATATCGACATCTTCATGCTGCACCCGGCGGGCCGTGTGACCGAGATCCAGCGCCGCCAGATGACGACGGTGCTCGCCCCCAACGTCCACAACATCGCGATCGAGGGCAATTTCGACGACGCGCAAGGACTGGTGAAGGCGATGTTCAACGACCGTGCCTTTGCCGACCGCCACACCCTGTCGGCGGTCAATTCGATCAACTGGGCGCGGTTGATGGCGCAGGTCGTCTATTATTTCTACGCCGCCGTCCGGCTGGGCGCGCCGGGCAAGCGCATCGCCTTCTCGGTGCCGACGGGCAATTTCGGCGATGTGTTCGCGGGCTATGTCGCGGCACGCATGGGCCTGCCCATCGCGCGGCTGATCGTCGCGACCAACGTCAACGACATCCTCCACCGCGCGCTGTCCTTGGGCGACTATTCCAAGGGGCAGGTTCAGGCCACCGCCACCCCCTCGATGGACATCCAGGTCAGCTCGAATTTCGAGCGGCTGCTGTTCGACGCCAATGGCCGCGACGGTGCCGCGCTGGCCGCGCAGATGAAGAGCTTTGAAGGTACGGGCGCGATGCGGCTGACCAATGCGCAGAGCCAGAATATCGCCCCACTCTTCACCAGCGCGCGCGTGGACGCCGATGACATGAGCCGCGCGATGCGCTGGGCGGCGGACGAGGCCGGGCAGATCCTCGACCCGCATACCGGCATCGCGCTCTCGGCTGCGCGCGCCAGCGGGCTAGACGTGCCGGTGGTGACGCTGGCCACCGCGCACCCGGCCAAGTTCACCGATGCGGTCGAGCGCGCGACCGGCAGCCGCCCCGCGCTGCCCCGCCGCGTCGGCGACCTGTTCGAGCGTGAGGAACGCTATACCACCCTGCCCGCCACCTTCGACGCGGTGACGGCCTTTATCGACGGGCATGGTTTGCGCTAACGCACTCCCATGAAACTCGAAACGATGATCGGCGAGCCCTGGGCGGATTACGGGCTGGTCGACTCCGGCCATGGCCGCAAGCTGGAACGTTATGGCCGGTTCCGCTTCATCCGCCCCGAACCGCAGGCGATGTGGGCCCCCGCGACCACCGACTGGCGCGCGGCGGCCGAGTTCGTGCCCGGATCGGACGAGGATGGCGGCGGCCGCTGGAACTTCAACGAGCCGGTCCCGCGCGACGGCTGGCCGCTCAAGTGGAACGAGGTTCGCTTCACCGCGCAGAACACGCCGTTCCGCCATCTGGGCTTCTTCCCCGACATGGCGCCGGTGTGGAGCTGGATGCGCGAGCAGGTCGACGGGATGGCCGAGCCCGAATGCATGAACCTGTTCGGCTATACCGGCGTCGGCACGCTGGCGATGGCGAGCGCGGGCGCCAAGATGGTCCATGTCGACGCGTCCAAGAAATCGGTCGAGGCGGCGCGTGGCAATGCGATGCTGTCGGGTCTGGGCGATGCGCCGGTCCGCTGGATCATCGACGACGCCGCCAAGTTCGTCGCGCGCGAGGTGCGGCGCGGACGGCGCTATGACGGCATCCTGCTCGACCCGCCGAAGTACGGACGCGGGCCGGAGGGCGAGGTCTGGCGGCTGGAGGAAGACTTGCCGGGTCTGATCGCCAATTGCCGCCAGCTGCTGGATGCCGACTCGCGCTTCCTGTTCCTGACGGTGTACGCGGTGCGCATGTCGGCGATGGCGATCGGTGAGATGATGCGCCAGGTGATGGCCGATCTTCCCGGCAAGGTGGAATGCGGCGAACTCGGCGTGCGCGAGGAAGCGCGAGGGCTGACGCTGCCGACCGCCATCTGGGCGCGGTGGAGCCGGTAAGCCATTCCCCTCACCTCCGTTCGTGCTGAGCGAAGTCGAAGCACACGCCCCGCCGCTATGATCTGGCGTGGCCTTCGACTTCGCTCAGGCTGAACGGGGGTTGGGTAGGTCGATCAACGCCACCTCATAGGTCGCCACCGCCCCGCCCGCCTCGAACCGTTTCGCAATCCGCCGCATCGCGCCCGGCGGAATCGGGCGATGCCCATCGCGCGGCGTCCCAGCCCCGATCGCCCGCAGCGCACGCATGAAGTCCGCCGCCGAGTCGTGCCGCTGCACGAAACTCCGCGTCTCGACCGGCCAGCCCAGCGCCTCGACCGGCGGATAGACCGGACTCCCCGCCACAAACCCTTCCGCCCGATGCGCCTCATGCCACGCCGCGAACGTCCCCCGAACCAGCGTCGTCACCAGCATCCGCCCGCCCGGCGCGAGCCACCCGGCCAGCCGTCGCAGGCCCGCGTCCAGATCGCCGAACCACTGCACCGCCAAACTGCTGACGATCAGGTCGAACGGCGACTCGCCCGGCAGATCGGGAAACTCACCATCCATCACCCGCCCGCGCACGGCCGGATGTGCCGCCATCCCGCGCGCGAGCATGGCGGGCGCGATGTCGGTCATCAGCCAGTCGGGACATACCAATCGCGGCAGCGTTGCGCCGGTCAGAAAGCCCGTCCCGCACCCCACCTCCAGCACGCGCGGAGCGGGCGGCGCGACCGCGACGATCCGCTCCGCCAGCCAGTCGGCGACCTGCCGCTGCACGACGGCATGCGCGTCATAGGCCGCCGCCGCGTCAAAGGCCCGCGCAATCCGCGCCGCTTCGGCCATGGCGTCAGTCCCGCACCGACCGGATCGCCGCCGCCGCGATCCAGGGCGCGCCCGCGACCAGCATCAGCGAAACTGCCGCGAGCAGCTTGAGCGCCCCCATGTCGCCGCTCCCCGCCCCGAAGATCAGCAGCGGCAGCGCGAGCGGCAGCAGCAGCAGCCCGGCCAGCCCTCCCGCGCCGCGCAGGCCTGCGGTCAGTGCCCCCGTCGCCACCGCCAGCGCGGCCAGCCCCGGCGTACCGAGCAGCAACCCCGCCTCGACCCGGACCAGCGCCGCCGCGTCCAGCCCGAACAACCCGGCCGCGACCAGCGCCGCCAGCATCAGCGGCGGCGCAAAGGCCAGCCAGTGCGCGGCGATCCGCAACGCCATGACCAGCGGCAGCGAGAGGCCGTGCACGCGAATCTGGTCGAACCACCCCGATTCGACATCGGGCGCGACCAGCCGCTCGACCGGCAACAGCGCGGCCAGCAGCGCCGCGACCCAGATCGCGCCCGCACCGACACGCATCAAAACCGCCCGATCCGGGCCGATGGCGAAGGGAAACAGCACCACCGCCAACAGGAAAAACCCGCAGACCAGCCCCGCCCCGCCCCCTGCATAGCCGCGTCGTACGTCGCGCGCGATCAGGGTCAGCGCAACGCTCATGCCGTCACGAATCGCTCGAGCGCCAGCATCCGCACGTCGGCCAGCCCCAGCGGCTGATGCGTGGTCAGTAGCACCGCGCCGCCCTCTGCACGGTGATGCGCGATCACCCGCTCCAGCATCGCGACGCCTTCGGTATCAAGCCCGTTGCCCGGCTCATCAAGCAGCCAGAGCGGGGCCTGAGACGCCAGCACGCGCGCCAGCCCCGCGCGCCGCCGCTGCCCGGTCGATAGCAGCCGCACCGGCACCTCGGCCAGCTTGCCCAGCCCCACCGTCTCCAGCGCCGCCGCGACCCGTTCCTCCGAAGCCCTCCCGTCGAGCCGCGCCCAGAAGGACAGCGCCTCGCCCAGCCGCCGCTCGGTGTCGAGCGCCAAGTCCTCGGTCATCAAAGCGATACGCCCCGAGCGGGTGACGCTGCCCTCGAACGGTGCGATCAGCCCGACGGCGAGGCGGAGCAGGCTGGACTTGCCGATGCCGTTGGGACCGGTGACGACCACCGCCTCGCCCGCTGCGAGCGACAGCGAAACTCGCGCGAACAACAGCCGCCCGCCCCGTGCGCAGGCGACGTCGGACAGGCTCAGGATCACGCGACCGCGTCTTCCAGCGCGTGCATATCCGCATCGGACAGGCCGAAATGATGCCCGATCTCATGGATCGTCACATGCACGACCAGATCGTCGAGCCGCACCCCCGTCTCGATCCACTCGTCCAGGATCGCCCGGCGATAGAGGTGGATGCGGTCGGGCAGGCTGCCGGAATCCATCGCGCTTTTCTCGCCCACCGGCCGCCCGTGGTACAGGCCCGTCAGGTCGAGCGGATGGTCGAGGCCCAACGCCGCCAGCGTCTCGTCATCGGCATATTCCTCGACGATCAGGACGACATCGCCCAGATGCGCGGTGAATTCGGCGGGCAGGCGCGCGATCGCATCCCGCGCGATCCGCTCGATCACCTCGGGGCCGGGTGCTTCACCAATCGCGTCTTGCCCGCTCATGGCCGTCGTCTTACCGCTGTGCCGGTCAAAAGAACAAGAGAAGCAAGGGGACGATCATGGTGGAGCGGCTGAGCGAGCTGGACCGGGACGAAGCGCTGGACGGCCTGCCCGACTGGGATTGGGACGAGGCGCGCGACGCGATCAGCCGCCGTTTCGTCTTCGCCGACTTCAACGAGGCGTTCGGCTTCATGACCCGTGTCGCGCTCCTGGCGGAAAAGGCGGATCATCATCCCGAATGGTCGAACGTGTGGAACCGGGTCGACATCGTGCTGACCACCCATGACGCGGGCGGCCTGTCGGCGCGCGACATCGACATGGCCGAAGCGATCGACGCGCTGGTGGGTTAAATTCATTCCTCCCCAAGCTGGGCTTGGGGAGGGGAACCATCGCGCCAGCGATGGTGGAGGGGCGGGACGGATAGGGCCATGCCCCTCCACCACGCCCTGCGGGCGCGGTCCCCCTCCCCCATCAGAGATGAGGGAGGATTGTAATTACCCCACCGTCTGCTCGATCGCGCCGAAGATCGGGTGGTGGCGGTCGTCCTCCATCCAGATGCGGACCGTGTCGCCCTTCTTCAGGAACGGCGTGACCGGCTCGCCGCCACGGATCGTCTCGATCATGCGCAACTCGGCCAGGCAGCTATAGCCGACGCCGCCCTCGGCGACCGGCTTGCCCGGCCCGCCGTCCGCATCGCGGTTGGACACGGTGCCCGACCCGATGATCGTCCCCGCGCCCAGCGCGCGGGTCTTGGCGGCGTGCGCAATCAAGGTCCCGAAGTCGAAGGTCATGTCCTGCCCGGCATCGGCCCGGCCGAAGGGCTGGCCGTTCAGATCGACCTTCAGGACGCGGTGCAGCTTGCCGTCCTGCCACCAGTCGCCCAGCGATTCGAGCGTGACGAAGACGGGGGAGAAGGCCGAGGCGGGCTTGGACTGGAAGAAGCCGAAGCCCTTGGCCAGCTCGCCGGGGATCAATCTGCGCAACGACACGTCGTTGGTCAGCCCGACCAGCCGGATCGCCGCGAGCGCCTGTTCGCGACTCGCCCCCATGGGTACGTCGCCGGTAACGACGACCACCTCGCCCTCCAGATCGCAGCCCCAGCTTTCATCGGCCAGCGGAATGGCGTCGCGCGGTCCCAGAAACCCGTCCGATCCGCCCTGATACATCAACGGATCGTGCCAGAAGCTCTCGGGCAGTTCCGCGCCGCGCGCCTGCCGCACCAGCGCGACGTGATTCACGTAAGCGGAACCGTCCGCCCATTGATAGGCGCGCGGCAGCGGCGAGGCGGCGTCATGCTCGTGGAAACGCGCGCGCGGGATCGCCTCATGGTCGAGATCGGTCGCCAGATTGGCGAGCGCGGGCGCATGCCGCTCCCAATCGTCGAGCGCGCCCTGCAGCGTCGGCACGATATGCCCCGCATCCGCATACCAGGCGAGATCGCTCGACACGACGACCAGCTTGCCGTCGCGACCGTTCTTGAGACTGGCGAGTTTCATGCAGGACTCCTCTTCGCTAACTGGTATCGGATGTAACCATCCGTCCGCGCTTGTCACGCATTAGGGTGGTGATCCTGCCCGAAACTTGACTTTTGGCAATGGCCAGCGCACATGCCCGCCCGTCGAGGCGTCCACTCGCAGCGTGAACGGACCATCTGGTCCCGGCTCCGCCCCGACCCTGTCTTCAGGCTTCCCTTGTCACGCGGGGTGTCATCAACCCCGGCCCGCGCTTGCGGCCTGTCGTGACTCGCGCGCCATGTCAGAAAGTTATTCCATGTCCTTTTCCGAACTCGGCCTCGCCGAGCCGCTCGTCCGTGCGCTCGAAGCCAAGGGCTATTCCGAACCCACCCCCATTCAGCGCGATTCGATTCCGACGCTGCTGGAAGGCCGCGACCTGCTCGGCATCGCGCAGACTGGCACCGGCAAGACGGCCGCCTTCGTCCTCCCCTCGATCCAGCGTCTGGTCGAGGCGAACAAACGCGTCCTGCCGACCCATTGCCGGATGCTCGTGCTCGCCCCCACCCGCGAGCTGGCCAGCCAAATCGCGGAGAATGCGAAGGGCTATGCCAAGTTTTCCAAGCTGGCGGTCGCGACCGTCTTCGGCGGCACCAGCCTGAACAAGAACCGGCAGGACCTGTCGCGCGGCGTCGACATCCTCGTCGCCACGCCGGGCCGTCTGATCGATCTGGTCGAGCAGGGCTTCCTGAACCTGTCGATGATCGAGATCCTGGTGCTCGACGAAGCCGACCAGATGCTCGACCTGGGCTTCATCCACGCGCTGCGCCGCATCGTGAAGATGATCCCGCGCAAGCGCCAGACCCTGTTCTTCTCGGCCACCATGCCCGCCGCGATCCGCGACCTGGCCGACAAGTTCCTCGACAACCCCGCGACCGTCTCGGTCACGCCGGTGTCGACCACCGCCGAACGCGTCGAGCAGTCGGTGACCTTCGTCACGCAACAGGAAAAGCAGGCGCTGCTGACCATCCTGCTTGCCGATCCCGCGATCGAGCTGGCGCTGGTCTTCACCCGCACCAAGCATGGCGCCGACCGCGTCGTGAAGCTGCTGGCCGGCAACGGCATCGCCGCCAACGCGATCCACGGCAACAAGAGCCAGGGCCAGCGCGAGCGCGCGCTGGGCGAGTTCCGCTCAGGCCAGACCCGCGTGCTGGTGGCGACCGACATCGCCGCGCGCGGCATCGACATTCCGGGCGTCAGCCACGTCTTCAACTTCGAGCTGCCCAACGTCGCCGAGCAATATGTCCACCGCATCGGCCGCACGGCGCGCGCGGGCCGCTCGGGCCTGGCCATCGCCTTCTGCGCCGAGGATGAGCGTCCGTATCTGAAGGATATCGAGAAGCTGACCCGGCAGAAGATCACGGTCGTGCCGCTTCCGGCGGACTTCGTGAAGCGCGCCGAGACGATCAAGTCGCAGCGGGTGAAGGCGATCGGGGCCGACCCCGCCCCGCGCGTCGACCGTCCGCGTGACCCGGCCCGTCCGCGCGCCACGCATCACCCGCGCGCGACCGACAGCCGTGCACCGCAGGGTCGCCAGCCGCGTCGTCGTGGCGGCGGCGGTGGTGGCGCCGGTGGTCCGGGTGGCGGCGGTCGCGGTCGCGGCGGTCGTCCCGGCGGCGGTGCCGGTCGCGGCGCGCAGGGCTGACCCGCTTCGTAGCTATTCTTAAGCCCCTCCCGTAAACGAGTTTCAGGTCGGTCATGCCCCGGCATGACCTAAACGAGGCAGGGCATCGTTTACCTGAAGCTGGGTTTGGGGAGGGCACGGAGTCTCACCGAGGCCATCGCCTGCGGCATACCCTCCCCCATCCCCTCCCGCTTGCGGGAGGGGCGTGCCCAGCCGCAGACGCTGGCACCATTCTCCCCTCTCCCGCGTTGAGCGCGTAACGACACGCGCATCAGGAGAGGTTGCCATGGATATTGCCCACACCCCCGCCGCCGAACGCATCGCGCGCGTGCTGTGCGGCCAGCGGCTGAGCGCCAATGCCAAAGGCGACTCCGAATCCGCCGCCAAGCTGGTCGACGCCCATTGGCGCGATCACATGTCCGACGCGCTGGCGGTGCTGCGGACGCTGCGCGAACCCGATCAGGCCATGGCCGATGCGGGCGATCCCGCCATCTGGGAAAAGATGGTGCTGGTCGCGGTCGAAGCCGCCAAGCCGCCCAAGGTCACGCTGTAAATCCTCCCCGGTACGGGGAGGGGGACCATGCGAAGCATGGTGGAGGGGGATCACCCCAAGGGATGACCTTTGTGGAAGCCCCCCTCCGTCAGGCCTTCGGCCTGCCACCTCCCCGTACCGGGGAGGAGCTTACACCGTCACCTGCTCGCCCAGCTCCAGCACCTTGCCCGGCGGAATCCGCAGGAACTCGGTCGGGTCGCTGGCATTGCGCTGCAGGAACATGAACAGCCGGTCCTGCCAGAGCGGCATACCCTTCTCCGCCTCGGGCTTCAGGGTGTTGCGGCCGATGAAATAGCTGGTCTTCATCGGGTCCAGCCCGGCGGGCTTGCTCTCGACACCCAGATCGCGCGGCAGGTCGCGCGGCACGTCCGGCGACTCCATGAAGCCATAGGTCAGCGTGACGGTGGCGAAATTGTCGTCCAGCCGCTCGACATGCGCGCGGCGCTCCTGGGACACGTAGGGCCGGTCGGCGGTGCGGATCGTCATCACCAGATTCTGCGCGTGCAGGATCTTGTTGTGCTTCAGATTGTGGAGCAGCGCGCCTGGTGCCGAGGCCGGATTGGCGGTCAGGAACACCGCCGTCCCCGGCACCCGCTCGGGCGGACGCTTGGCGAGCGCGGCGGCCAGATCGGCGAGCGGGATGGCCTGCCGCTTCTCGAAGGCCGACACGATCCCGCGCCCGCGCACCCAGGTATAGATGATAAGGCCGACGCCCGCCCCGACCAGCAGCGGCACCCAGCCCCCCTCGATCACGCGCAGGATATTGGCGCCAAAGAAGACGAGATCGAGCGTCAGGAAGGGCAGGATCGCCGCCGCCGCCAAGGCCCGCGACCAGCCCCAGCGGTGCCGCACGACCAGATAGGCGAGGCAGGTCGTCACCACCATCGTCCCCGTCACCGCGATGCCATAGGCGGCGGCCATGGCCGAGGATGTCTTGAACTGGATGACCAGCACCAGCACCCCGAACAGCAACAACCAGTTGATCGCGGGCAGATAGATCTGCCCTTGGAAATCGGCCGAGGTCTGGCGCACCCGCAGCCGGGGCAGGAAACCGAGCTGGATCGCCTGCTGGGTCAGCGAGAAGGCACCGGTGATGACCGCCTGCGCCGCGATGACCGTCGCCAGCCCCGCCAGCACGATCAGCGCCGGGCGAAGCGGTTCGGGCGCCATCAGGAAGAACCAGTCCTGATTGGTGAAGGGCTGGCCGCTCGCCGCCGCCTGTTCGAGCGCGGACAGCGCAAAGGCCCCCTGCCCCAGATAGTTGAGCGCCAGCGCGGGCAGGACCAGCGAAAACCAGCCAATGCGGATCGGCAAACGCCCGAAATGCCCCATATCGGCGGTCAGCGCCTCGGCCCCCGTGACGGTCAGGAACACCGCGCCCAGCACGAACAGCCCGACGACGCCGTGGCTGGCGAGGAAGCCGACGCCATATCCCGGCCACACGACCCGCGCGATCGAGGGTTCGTCGGCAATATGCCAGATGCCCAGCCCCCCGATGACGAGGAACCAGAGGATACAGATCGGACCGAACAGCTTCGACACCTGCGCCGTGCCACGCGACTGGATGAAGAACAGCGCGACCAGGATGACGATCGTGCACATCCGGATGACGCTTTCGTCGAAGAACGACGTGGCGGAGGGGATGGTCCGCAACCCCTCCATCGCCGACAGCACCGACAGAGCGGGGGTGATGATCGCATCGCCATAGAAGAGCGACGCCCCCGCCGCGCCCAGCACCAGCGCGATGCGCGAACGCGCCCCCGCCGCCCGGCGGGCCAGCGCGGCGAGCGCCAGCACTCCGCCCTCGCCCTGATTGTCGGCGCGCATCAGGAAGACGACATATTTGATCGTCACGACCAGGATCAGCGACCAGAGCGCGAGGCTGAGCACGCCCAGAATCTCGCTGGGGTCGATGCCGTCGCCCGCCGATTGCGCCAGCGCCTCGCGAAAGGCGTAGAGCGGGCTGGTACCGATATCGCCGAACACCACGCCGATCGCGCCGACGGTCAGTGCCGCCAGCGCGGGGTGGCGATGCACGCCCACGTCGGCCGTTTCGGTCGATGGAGCCGGATGGCCCGTAATCTCGCCCCTCATGTCGGTTGCCGTCCCCGTCATGCCCGCCGGAACCCCCTGTGCCAAAAGGACGGCGCGCTTTACGCTTATGCGCGCCCGACGCAAGGGCTTTCGGCGACCGTTTGCAAACGCTTGATATTGCCAGGCGTCAAGCGCATGGACCGGAAATGGTTCCCTTTTCGTTCGGCGGTCATGCATTCCAGGCGCTGGCCGATGGCGCGCTCTACTGGCCCGCGCGGGGGGCGTTGCTGGTCGCCGATCTGCATCTGGAGAAAGCGAGCTGGTATGCGGGCGGTGGACAGATGCTGCCCCCCTATGATTCGCTGGCGACGCTCACCGAGCTGACCGCGATCGTGGCGCGGACCGGCGCGCGGGAGGTATGGTGCCTGGGCGACAGCTTTCATGACGCGGACGGCTGCGACCGGCTGTTGCCCGACGCCCGCGCGATGCTCTTGGCGCTGACCGGGGCGACCGACTGGACCTGGATCACCGGCAACCACGATCCGGTGCTGCGCGACCGCTGCGGCGGCGCGGTCACGGAGGAGGCACTGGTCGAAGGCCTTATCCTGCGCCACGAGGCCGATCCGGCGGAGACGCGCCCCGAACTGTCGGGGCATTTCCACCCCAAACTGCGGCTACGAGTGCGCGGCAAGCTGGTCGCGCGGCGATGCTTCGTGGGAACGGCGAACAAGCTGATCCTGCCCGCCTTCGGCGCGCTCACCGGCGGGCTGGACGTGGACCACCCCGCGCTGCGCCAGGCGGTCGGCCGCCCCGCCGAGGCGCTGGTGCCGGTGCGCGACCGGATGCTGCGCTTCCCCGTCGCGGCGTGATTATTCCTCCCCGGCACGGGGAGGTGGCAGGGCGAAGCGCTGACGGAGGGGGGCTTCCACACAGGATACCCCTTGCGGCACACCCCCTCCACCACCGCTTCGCGGCGGTCCCCCTCCCCGTTCCGGGGAGGACTCACCGCCCCTCCGGCGGCTCGCGCTCCAGGACCCAGTCCTGGCTGACGATGATGATCGAGCGGACCGGCCGCCCGTCCGCATCGCGCGACGGGTCGTAGCGATAGCGTTTCTCGATCAGGCTGCACGTCGTCTCATCCAGCGCGCGGTTGCCGCTGCTCTTGGTCACAACGCAGCCGCTGACCCGGCCGTCGACATTGACGAAATAGCGCACCGTCACGCTGCCGCTGACGCCCGCCTCGGCGGCTTCGCGCGGATAGTCGGAGTCCTTGATCCGTCCCTTGATCCGGCGCGGCGGAGTGTCGTCGCCATAACCGTCGCCGTCGCCCGCCCCGCCGCTGCCCGTGCCGTTGCCGACTCCGCCAGCCCCCGTGCCGGGACCAGGCTTGTCCGACGCGCCTTGGGTAGCCTGCGAGCCGGTGCCCGCGACCGGCGCGGCGACCACTGGCGAGACGGGCGGCAGCACGACGACCGGCGGCGGCGCGACGACTTGCGTCGCCTGAGACCGGAGATTGGGCGGTGCGGCGGCTCCGCGCGGGCGGTGGGTCTGGACCCGCTTGGGCTGGATGCGCGGCGGAGGTGGGGGTGCTGGCGGACGCACGTCGAAACTGTCCAGCGCCGCACTGGGGACCGGCAGGGTCGGCGCGAAGCCCAGCCCGACGACCAGCGCATAGCCCATGCCCCCCACGATCAGCGCCGTGGGGATGCCTGCGCGCAGACGGTCGCGCCAATCGGGCCGGGCCAACGTCATGGAAGAAAGGTGGGAAGCCCCGCTGCGCCCCGCAAGCCGCTTACCCTCTGTCCCCCGCCCGCCGTCCGTGCCACAGGACCGTCATGCAACCCCGATCCGCGCCACAAGGAGTCCGCGCATGACCGAATCCGATATCCTGATCGTCGGATCGGGCGCGGCCGGGCTGACCGCCGCGCTGAACCTGGCCGACCGGTTCAAGGTCACGGTGCTGGCCAAGGGCAAGCTGAACGAAGGCTCGACCGCCTGGGCACAAGGCGGCATCGCCGCCGTGCTGGAACCCGGCGATACGTTCGACAGCCATATCGAGGACACGATGGTCGCGGGCGCCGGGCTGAACGACCGCGCCACCGTCGAGTTCGTCGTCGAGAACGCCCCCGCCGCGATCGAGCGGTTGCAGAAGCTCGGCGTCCCCTTCGCGACCGAGGGCAATGTGCTCCATTTGACGCGCGAGGGTGGCCATTCGCATCGCCGCATCGTGCATGTCGCCGACGCGACCGGCTGGGCGGTGCTCGACGCGCTGCTGAAGGCGGCGGACGCGCATCCCAACATCACCATGGTCCCCGATCAGGTGGCGATCGACCTGGCGACCAGCCGCCATGAGATGCGCTATTCGGGCGCGGGGCATGTCTGGGGCATCTATGCCGTCGATCGGCGGACGGGGCGCGTCGTCGTGCACAAGGCGCGCGCGACGATCCTGGCGACGGGAGGGGCGGGGCGCACCTATCAATTCTCGACCGCGCCCAAGGGCGCGACCGGCGACGGCATCGCCATGGCGTGGCGGGCGGGCGCGCGCGTCTCCAACATGGAGTTCATGCAGTTCCACCCGACCTGCCTCTACAACACCCAGGTCAAGAATTTCCTGATTACCGAGGCGGTTCGCGGCGAAGGCGGGCACCTGAAGATCCCCGAGACCGGCCACCGCTTCATGCCCGATCTCGACCCGCGCGCCGAACTGGCGCCGCGCGACATTGTGGCGCGCGCGATCGACCATGAGATCAAGCGGCTGGGCCTGGATTACGTCCATCTCGACATCAGCCACCAGCCGCCCGCCTTCGTGCGCGAGCATTTTCCCAACATCCACGAAAAGCTGCTCTCGCTCGGCATCGACATGACCGTGCAGCCGATCCCGGTCGTCCCCGCCCAGCATTACACCTGTGGCGGCGTGATCGTGGACCGCGACGGGCGCACCGACCTGCCCGGTCTCTATGCGGCGGGCGAAGTCACCCAGTCCGGCCTGCACGGCGCGAACCGGCTGGCGTCCAACTCGCTGCTCGAATGCTTCGTCTATGGCGAGGCGTGCGCCAACCATATCGCGGCGCATTGGGACGAGCTGCCCCCGCCGCCCGCCATCCGCCCCTGGGACGAAAGCCGCGTCACCGATTCGGACGAAGAGGTGGTCATCAAGCAGAACTGGACCGAAATCCGCCGCTTCATGTGGAATTATGTCGGCATCGTCCGCACCACCAAGCGGCTGGAGCGCGCGCAGCACCGCATCCGCATGCTGACCGACGAGGTGAACGACTATTACGGCCATTTCCGCGTCACGCCCGACCTGATCGAACTGCGCAACCTGCTCCAGACGGCGGAACTGATCGTTCGCTGTGCCCTCCATCGCAAGGAGAGCCGGGGGCTGCACTATACGCTGGATTACCCCGAGACCCTGCCCGAGGCCGTCGACACGATCCTGATTCCCTGACCCCCCATTCCTCCCCTGGAAGGGGAGGTGGCAGGCGCAGCCTGACGGAGGGGTGTAACCCTATCGAGAACGGGCCCCCCCTTCGACGCGCTATGCGCGCCACCTCCCCTTCCAGGGGAGGAACGAGGAAGTTTCGCATCTTATCGTGCCCTTGCGGCCTTTCGTCGCAAGCCCTGTGCGCGGGGATTTCCCCCACTGGGTCAACCCGTAAGGATACCGGTGTGTAGCGGGGTACAGCGGTGACGAAGCGAGTATCGAACGGCGGGCTGCGTTCATGGCCTGCCGGGTTTCTCCTCCTGGGGCTGGCAGGCTGTGGAGCCGATTCACGCCCCGGCGCGACCTCGCATGCCCCCAATGTTGCCCATCCGCAGATTTCGGTATCGATGCCGCTCCCCCCGCCCCGTCCCAGCCGTGCCCCCGCCGCGCCCGCCGCGCTGGTGTCGACGATCAACCGTCTCTCCGCGTCGTTCGCGGGCAAGAAGGGCATTGCGGTGCGCGCGGTCGATGACGGCTGGACGGTCGAGGTCGGCGGTCGCCAGCGCCTGCCCCAGCAATCCGTTTCCAAGCTGTGGGTCGCGATCACCCTGCTCGACTTACGCGACCGGGGCCGTGCCCGCCTGGACGAACCGATCGTCGTGCGGCGCGAGGACCTGACCCTCTTCCACCAGCCGATCGCGATGCTGGTCAAGGGCGATGGCTATCACACCACGGTGGGCGAGTTGCTGAACCGCGCGCTGACGATGAGCGACAATACCGCGAACGACCGGCTGTTGACCTATGTCGGCGGGCCGCAGGCGGTCCGCGCGATGATCGCCGCCAAGCGGCTGGGCGATATTCGCTTCGGTCCCGGCGAGCGGCTGCTCCAGGCCAAGACCGCCGGACTGACTTGGCAACCCGCCTTCGCGACGGCAGGCGCGTTCCAGGCGGCGCGCAACCGGCTCGATCCGGCGGCGCGCAAGGCCGCGCTCGACGCCTATGTCAGCGATCCGCCCGATGGCGCCGCGCCGATCGCCATCGCCGATGCACTGGCCCGGCTGGCGCGCGGCGAGTTGCTGTCGGAGACCTCGACCCGCATCCTGATCGACACGATGGAGGCCTCGCGCACCGGCCATGCCCGCCTGCGCGCCGCCGTGCCGTCGGGGTGGACCATCGCGCACAAGACCGGCACCGGCCAGGATCTGGGCCGCCGCAATGCGGGCTTCAACGATGTCGGCCTGCTGACCGCCCCCGACGGCCGCCGCTTTGCCATCGCGGTGATGATCGGCGACACGACCGAGGATATCCGCAAGCGCCAACAGCTGATCCAGAACGTCGCGGCGGCGGTGGCCAATGCGGCGGGACCGCCGAGAGGGCCGGTCGCGGTAGCGAATTGATGGTTACTGACAACCAAGTTCGCCCACCTGCGGTCGTTCCGCTGACGGGCCATCGTGAAGCGTGATTGAGGACGATCTAGCGCAGCTACGGTCAGTGATCGCGCAGGACGCGACAGCCCGCGACATTGATGCTGCTCTTGAGCCGATCGCCTCTACCCGCGATCCAATAACAATAGCGCCTCTTCTGCTCATGTTGAACGATGGCACGGAAGATGAAGGTCTTTGGTCACTGGTTCATGCCGTCGAGCAGTTCGATGACGCAATCTATATCAGCCACTTTCTTGCCGCCCTTTCTGGCATGGTGGTCGCCTCAAGCCGCTGGGCGGCCATTATTATGATGAGGATACTTAACTCCGATGCATCCCGGGCGGAGTTGATACGCCAAGTTCGGGGGGCGCCTACAGATACACAGGAGGCCGCTACCTTCATCTGCGGTGCTATCAACGAACGAGACGTGCGGTTCCTAACGAAAACGGCTGGCGTTCTGATCGCTGCGTCCAAGGGCAGCTAATCTACCAATTCCAGCCACTCGCTCCTTTTCAGATCCCATCAAAGGCCAAACCTTGGCGCGTCAACGACTCGTGCTGATCCAGCGTGGCCCATCCGCCACAGCCCTGAAAAACCGCTAACATCAGGGGCTGTTTACCCTCCCCCGCATCCGCTAAACCGCAGCGATATGCCCCATCTCTATCTCGTCGACGGCTCCGGCTATATCTTCCGCGCCTATCACCGCCTGCCGCCGCTGACGAACAAGCATGGCGAGCCGGTGGGGGCGGTGTACGGCTATACTACCATGTTGTGGAAGCTGGTGGACGAGATCAACGCTGCCGATGGGCCGACCCATATGGCGGTGGTCCTCGACAAGTCGTCCAAGACCTTCCGCAACGACATGTACGACCAGTATAAGGCGCACCGGCCCCCGCCCCCGCCCGATCTGGTGCCCCAGTTCCCGATGATCCGCGACGCCACCCGCGCCTTCTCGCTGCCCTGCATCGAGGAGATGGGGCTAGAGGCGGACGACCTGATCGCCTGCTATGCCCGCGCCGCGATGGCGCAGGGGTGGCAGGTCACGATCGTCTCGGGCGACAAGGACCTGATGCAGCTGGTCGAGGATGGCAGCCTCGACATGCTCGACACGATGAACAACCGGCGGCTGGGCGAGGCGTACGTTCAGGAGAAATTCGGCGTCGGGCCGAAGCAGCTGGGCGATGTGCTCGCGCTGATGGGCGACAGCGTCGATAACGTGCCGGGCGTGCCGGGTGTCGGCCCGAAAACCGCCTCCAAGCTGATCGTCGAGCACGGCGACCTCGAATCCGTGCTCGCCGCCGCGCCCGAGATGAAGAAGGGCAAGCTGCGCGACAACCTGATCGAACATGCCGAGAATGCCCGGCTGTCGAAGCGGCTGGTCACGCTGGAGTGCAACGCGCCGCTGCCGCAGCCGCTGGAGGAACTGGCGCTGCATCCGACCATCCCGGATGCGCCCTTGCGCGCGTTCCTTGAGCATCACGGTTTCCGCTCGCTGATCGCCAAGATGGGCCAGATCACCGACGACGCCGCGCCCGCCCCCGCCGCCGGAGAGGCCGCACCCGCCGCGCCGATGGACGATGACGAGCCGTGCAATCTCGACGGCTATACCACGGTGCAGGACCTGGCGACGCTCGACCAGTGGGTGGCCGACGCGCGTCATCAGGGTTTCGTCGCGATCGATACCGAGACCAGCTCGACCGACGCGACCCAGGCCGAACTGGTCGGGGTCAGCCTGTGCCTGGCGCCCAACAAGGCGTGTTATATCCCGTTGGGACATGGCGGAACCGATCTGCTGGCCGAAGTGCCGGTGCAGATTTCCGTCGCGGCGGCGCTGGAGCGGCTCAAGGCACTGTGCGAGGACCCGTCCGTCCTGAAGATCGGCCAGAACCTGAAATTCGACATGATCGTGCTGGGCGAGCGCGGCATTGCCGTCGCGCCGCATGACGATACCATCGTGCTGAGCTTCGACCTCGACGCCGGGCTGCACGGCCACGGCATGGACGAGCTGGCCGCGACGCATTTGTCGCACACCTGCCTCGCCTTCAAGGAGGTGGTCGGCACCGGCAAGAAGCAGCTCGGCTTTCACGAGGTCGATCTCAAACTCGCCACCCGCTACGCCGCCGAGGATGCCGACGTCACGCTGCGGCTGTGGAAGCGGTTCAAGGCGCGGCTGCCCATGGAGCAGGCGACGCGCGTCTACGAGATGGTCGACCGCCCGCTCGTCCCCGTCATCGCAGGCATGGAGCGGCGCGGGATCAAGGTCGATCGCGACCGCCTGTCGCAACTCTCGACCGAGTTCGCGGGCCAGATCACCGCGCTAGAGGGCGAGATCCATGGCCTGGCGGGCACCCCCTTCACCATCGGCAGCCCCAAGCAGCTGGGCGAAATCCTGTTCGACAAGCTGGGCCTGAAGGGCGGGCGCAAGGGCAAGTCGGGCGTCTATTCGACCGACGTGACCGAACTCGAACGGCTGGCCCGCGACGGCGGCGACGCGGCGGAGATCGTGCGCAAGATCCTGGAATGGCGCCAGCTGTCCAAGCTGAAGAGCACCTATACCGACGCGCTTCAGGCGCAGATCAACCCGAAGACCGGCCGCGTCCACACCAGCTACAGCCTGACCGGCGCACAGACCGGCCGCCTGTCCTCGACCGAGCCGAACCTTCAGAACATCCCGATCCGCACCGAGGTCGGACGGCAGCTGCGCGAGGCGTTCATCGCCGAGGACGGCCATGTCCTGATCGCCGCCGACTATTCGCAGATCGAGCTGCGGCTCGCCGCGCATATGGCCGATGTGCCCGCTTTGCGCGATGCGTTCGCCAATGGCGACGACATCCACAGCCTGACCGCGATGGAGCTGTTCGGCGAGGTCAATCGCGACACGCGCGGGCGGGCCAAGACGATCAACTTCGCCATCCTCTACGGCATTTCTCGCTGGGGGCTGGCCGGTCGCCTAGACGTGTCGGCGGACGAGGCGCAGGCGATGATCGACCGCTATTTCGAACGGTTCCCCGGCATCAACCGCTATATCGCCGAGACGCTGTCGAGCGTGCGCGAGAAGGGATTTACCGAGACGCTGTTCGGCCGCAAGACGCATTTCCCGCGCATCGCCTCGCGCAACCAGGGCGAGCGCCAGGGGGCCGAGCGCGCCGCGATCAACGCGCCGATCCAGGGCACCAGCGCCGACATCATCAAGCGCGCCATGGTCCGCATGGAACCCGCCCTCGCCGCCGCGGGGCTGGGGCATGTGCGGATGCTGCTGCAGGTACATGACGAACTGGTGTTCGAGGCGCCCGAGGCGGATACGGAAGCGGCGGGTGCGGTGATCCGCGAAGTCATGGCGGGTGCGGCCGAACCGGCGGTGTCGTTGTCGGTGCCGCTAGGCGTCGAGATCGGCTTCGGCAAGAGCTGGGGCGCGGCGCATTGATCGGCCGCCCCCGTCCCCTCAACCTCATTCCTCCCCAGGTTCTACTTGGGGAGGGGGACCGTGGCGATAGCCATCGTGGAGGGGCATGGCCGTCCGCTACGGCAACGATCCTCGCGACCGGTTACACCCCTCCGTCAGGCCTGCGGCCTGCCACCTCCCCTTACAGGGGAGGAATATCCGACGATTGGCTGGCCTTGGGGCTTCGCGTCCACTGATGGCGCAGACCCAGGACATCGAAACGCTCGCCAAGGGCGGGCGGACCAATATCGCGGGATTCGTCCTGCGGCTGGCGGCGCGCATCCCGTTCCTGTTCATCGCGGGGCGCATTTACGGTCCCGATCTGGTCGGGCGCTTCGCCATCGCGGTCGTCGTCGTCGAGCTGGCGGCGCTGATCGCGACGCTGGGCATGAAGCGCGGACTGGCGCAGGCGCTGTCCTCGACCGACCGGCCGCATGTCCATATCGTCTGGGACGCGATGGCGCTGGCCTTCCTCGCCTCGGTCGCGGCGAGTGCGGTGCTGTGGAATTTTCCCGAGCTTCTCTATCCCAACAGCGCGATCACCGGGCTGGACCGGTGGTTGCCGTGCATCATCGTCGCCATCGCCTGGTCGGACGTCAGCCTCGCCGCGCTCGCCTATCGCCACAACGTCAAGGCGACCGTCACCGCGCGCGCGGTAATCGAGCCTTGGACCATCTCGATCGCGGCCTGGGTGTTTTCCTTCTTCACCATCCGCGACGGCCTCGTCCTGTCCTATGTCGCGTCGATGACGGCGGCGCTGATCGCCAGCCTGGTGCCGTTCCTGCGCAGTTATGGCCTGCCGCATGGCTGGAGCCCGCGCCTCGCGCGTGTCTTCGCGCTCGCCCGCGCCAATGCGCCGCTGGCGGGCGCCGACGCGCTGGAATGGGGCACGCGCAATGTCGACCGCTTCATTCTGGGCGTGATGTTCGAGCCGCGCGTCGTCGGCATCTATTATATGGCGCAGCAAGTCGCCTCGCTGCCGCAGAAGCTGAAGACCAGTTTCGACCCGATCCTGGGCCCGGTCATCACCCAGAGCCTGGCCAATGGCGATATGGGCGCGATCGCGCGGCAGGTGCGGCAGGTGGCGTTCTGGATCATGGCGGCGCAAGGCTGCCTGGCGCTGATGGGATCGATTCCGGGCGAGGGCGTGATGGGCGTGGTCGGCCCGCAATTCGTGTCGGGCACCGCCGCACTCGCCTTCCTGCTGTTCGCCGAGGTACTGGCCTCGACCGGCGCGGTGTGCGAATCGGCGCTGGTCTATACCGCGCGGCACCGCAACCTGATGATCTCGATCGCGATGCTCGGGGTGCAGATCGCGCTTAGCTTCGCGCTGATCGTCGGGATGCGCAAACTCGGCTGGCCCGAGACATGGGCGGCGGCGGGGCCTGCGGTGGCGCTGGCGATGAGCGTGACCATGACCTCGGTCATCAAGGCGCGGGTGCTGTCGGGCATGTTGAAGGCGCCGGTGTCGCCCTTCCGCTGGCCACTGGTCTGGGCGGCGGCGGCGGCGGTCGTCGTGGGCGGTGCGTTCACGCTGCTGCCCAAGCGACTGGAATGGGCCGAGCTGCTGTTCGGCGAGCCTGCGATCGCGGCGACCTATCTGCTGATCCTGTGGCGCTGGGCGTTCGGTCCGGCCGACCGCGCGCTGTTCGGCAAGGCCCCGACGGCGGAGGAAGCGACGCTGCCCAATGCGGGCGGAATCACACGCTAGGAGCAGACCGGGCCGCCTCATTCCTCCCCTGCCAGGGGAGGAATAGAAGGAATGTCGGTTGGACCTGGGTTTTCGTCTCGGCCCAGTCCTATCCAGGCGAAGAAGGTGGGCCGATTACGCCTTTTCCAGCGTGCATTGCAGTGGGTGCTGGTTGGCGCGGGCGAAGTCGATCACCTGCGCCACCTTGGTCTCGGCGACTTCATAGGAGAACACCCCGCATACCCCCACGCCGCGCTGATGGACGTGCAGCATCACGCGGGTCGCATCGTCCATGCTCATACGGAAAAAGCGCTGGAGGCACAGCACGACGAATTCCATCGGCGTGTAATCGTCGTTCAGCATCAGGACGCGATACGGCGTCGGCTGCTTGGTGCGCGTACGGGTGCGCGTCGCGACGCCCAGGCCGGTGCCCTCATCGTCGCCATGGTCGGGGCCGTGCCCCGGTCCATCGCCGGCCATTCCCAGAGGATGGGTGAAAGTGTCGCTGATCTCGGCCATGACGGTAAAATATGGCATGGCGGGGGGTGCGCACAAGCCCTTGGGGACAGGGTCGATCGTATAAATCGGCACGCTTCGGGTGGATGCCCCTAATGAAAATCCCGCGAGCGCGGCAGCAGGCGCACATCGCGCGGGTGGACACCGCGTTGCGCCGGGGCGCCACGCGGATCGTGCGAGCGCGTGGCGGCGGCGGGCACGTCCTCCAGCCGGGTCAGCATCGCGCTGCGGTCCTCGACGCCCGCCGTCATCAGATGGACGACGCCCTCCTCGCTGCGCTGGACGACGCCGTGGAGCAGCATTAGCCGTGACGCCATGACCGCGCGCCGGTTCGCCTCGAAGTCACGCGCCCAGATCAGCGCGTTGACGATGCCCGTCTCGTCCTCGATCGTGACGAAGATCGCATTGCCCTTGCCCGGCCGCTGGCGGACCAGCACCACCCCCGCCACCTTGGCCCGCCGCCCATCGGCCAGATGGTTGAGATCGGCGGCGGACAGGATGCCTTCGCTTGCCAGCTCGCGGCGCAGGAACGCCATGGGATGGCCCTTCAGCGACAGCCGCGTCGCCCGGTAATCGGCGCTGACCTGTTCGGAGAGCGGCATGGGCGGCAGCTTAACATCGGGTTCGGCGGCCATTTCGGGGGCCTCCATCGCGGCGAACAGCGGCAGTTGCGCCGACTTCATCCGCCGCGCCTCCCACTGCCCCTCGCGTCGCCCGCTGCCCAAGGAGCGATAGGCGTCGGCCTGCGCCAGCAGATCGAGCGCGCGGCGCGGAAGTTGCGCGCGGATCGCGACCGACTCGATGGTTTCATAGGGGGCGTGATCCGCAATCCCTTTGCCCCAGACCTCACGAAAGGCGTCGATCTGCCGAAAGCCCAGCCGCAGGGCGAAGGCCCCGTCCTCCCGCCGCTCCAGCCGATTGTCCCAGCCGCTGAAATTCACATCGACCGGCCGCACCTCGACCTTGCCGTTTTCGCGTGCGTCGCGGACCAGCTGGGCGGGCGCATAGAACCCCATGGGCTGTGCATTGAGCAATGCGCAGGTGAAGATCGCGGGCTGATGGCGTTTCAGCCAGGCTGAGACATAGACCAGCCGCGCGAAGGACAGCGCATGGCTTTCGGGAAAGCCATAGGAACCGAACCCCTCGATCTGCTTGAAGCAGCGCTCGGCGAAGTCGGGTTCGTAGCCGCGTCGGACCATGCCGCCGACCATCTTCTGCTGGAAATTGTCCATCCCTCCGACCTTGCGGAACGTCGCCATGGCGCGGCGGAGCTGGTTGGCCTCGTCGGGAGTGAACTTGGCGGCGGTAATGGCCAGCTTCATCGCCTGTTCCTGGAACAGTGGCACCCCATAGGTCTTGCCGAGCAGCTCTTCCAATTCGTTCGCCGGGCCATGGTCGGGATGGGGCGAGGGATAGGTCACGACTTCCTTTTTCGACCGCCGCCGCAGATAGGGATGGACCATATCACCCTCGATCGGTCCGGGCCGGACGATCGCCACCTGCACGACCAGATCATAGAATCGCTCGGGCTTGAGCCGGGGCAGCATGTTGATCTGCGCGCGGCTCTCCACCTGAAACACGCCGATGCTGTCCCCCTTTTGCAGCATCTCATAGACCCGCTCGTCCTCGTCCTGCGCCAGATCGTCGAGGGTCGGGCGCGGCAGTCCGTTCGCTTCCATCAGGTCGAACGCCTTGCGGATGCAGGTCAGCATGCCGAGCGCGAGGATATCGACCTTCATGATCTTCAGCTCGTCGATATCGTCCTTGTCCCACTCGATGAAGGTCCGCCCCTCCATCGCGCCGTTGTGGATCGGTACCGTCTCGTCGAGCCGTCCCTGCGTCAGCACGAAGCCGCCGACATGCTGCGACAAATGGCGCGGTGCGCCCAGCAGCCGATCGACCAAGGTGCGCAGCCGCGCAATCTCGGGATTGTCCGGCGAGAAGCCGGTTTCGTGGAAGCGCTTTTCCTCGAACTGCTTGGAAAAGCTGCCCCAGACAGTGCTGGTCAGCCGCTGCGTCACGTCCTCGCTTAAGCCCAGCGCACGGCCGACCTCGCGCACCGTGCTGCGCGGGCGATAATGGATGACGGTCGCGGCGATGGCGGCGCGGTGGCGGCCATAGC
Source organism: Sphingomonas sanguinis (assembly GCF_019297835.1). Taxonomy (NCBI): domain Bacteria; kingdom Pseudomonadati; phylum Pseudomonadota; class Alphaproteobacteria; order Sphingomonadales; family Sphingomonadaceae; genus Sphingomonas; species Sphingomonas sanguinis. Next base: position 2,609,221 of record NZ_CP079203.1, read on the forward strand.
GGTCATAGATATACTGGATCACCTCCTCGCGCCGTTCATGCTCGAAATCGATGTCGATATCGGGCGGCTCGCCCCGCTCGGCAGATACGAAGCGCGAAAAGAGCAGGTCATGCTTGGTCGGATCGACCGAGGTGACCCCCAATATCCAGCAGACCGCCGAATTGGCCGCCGATCCCCGCCCCTGGCACAATATGGGTGGCGTCAGGCTGCGCGCATGTCGCACCACGTCATGCACGGTCAGGAAATAATGCGCATATTGCCGCTTACGAATGAGCTTGAGCTCGTCTGTCAGCGACGTTTGCAGCTTGGGCGGCACGCCCTCCGGAAATTTCGCCTCCGCTCCCGTCCATACCAGCGCCTCGAGCCAGTCCTGCGCGTCCCATCCCTTGGGTACCGGCTCGTTCGGATAGTGATAGGATAGCTGGTCCAGCCGGAAGGCGATGCGCTCCAGGATCGCCACGCTCTGCGCCACCGCGTCGGGACGGTCGGCGAACAGCCGCATCATCTCGGGCGCAGGCTTCAGGTGCCGCTCGGCATTGGCCGCCAGCCGCCGCCCGCCGGTTCGGATAGTCAGCCCCTCGCGGATACAGGTCAGTATATCCTGTACCGGTCGGTCTTCGGGCGTTGCAAACAGCGCATCGGTGGTGGCGAGCAAGGGCACACCCCTCGCCTCGGCCAGTGCAGCCCACGTCACCAGCCGCCGCCGATCCGCCCCCGATCGCGGCATGGTCACACCCAGCCAGACCCGCCCCGGCGCCACCGCCATCAATCGGTCCAGCGTCGCCGCCAACCCCGGATCGGCGCGCTGGGGGGGCAGCATGGCGTCCTCCATGGGCTCGCAAGGCCGCGCGGATGATGAGGGGAGGGCGATCAGCAACAATCCCTCGGCATGGCGGATCAGGTCGCCCAGCCCCAGGATACAGCCGCCCTTCCTCGCGCGCTTGTTACCCGTCGTCAGCAACCGGGTCAGCCGCCCCCAAGCCGCCCGATCGACCGGATAGGCCACGATGTCGGGTGTCCCATCGGCAAAGACGAGGCGCGCGCCGACGACCAGGTCGAAGGGGGGCATCTGCTCACCCAGTTTCTCGCGGATTTCCCGGAGCGCCCGGTGCGCGCGCACGACACCCGCCACCGTGTTGCGATCTGCAATGCCAATTCCGTCCAGCCTCAACAGGATCGCCTGCTGGACCATCGCCTCTGCCGAACTCGCCCCGTCGAGGAACGAGTAATGGGTCGCCGCGACCAGTTCGGCGAAGTCGGGCATTACCCTTTTCCTCCCCCATGGGGGGAGGGGGACCATGCGTAGCATGGTGGAGGGGTGTTGCCGGTTGCGATGGCGACCATCTTCTCCGGCGGTGGCACACCTCCATCAGGGCTATGCCCTGCCACCACCCCTTGCAGGAAAGGAATTTCAGCACCCGCTTTCACGCGAACAGCCCGTGCACATACCAGCGCGGCCGCTCGGTCTCGCTGTACAGGCCGTGGCGGAATATCCAGAAGCGCCGCCCACGCACATCCTCGACCCGGTAATAGTCGCGAGTCGGCGGGGCCATGTCGGCGCGGCGCCACCATTCGCCTGCGATCCGCTCCGGCCCTTCGGCGCGTGCCACGTCATGCATCTTCCGCCGCCAGCGAAACCGCGCCGGAGGACCATCCGGGGTTTCCGCCGCGAGCGATTCGATCGGCTGGGGCGGGTCGAACAGATGAATCGGGCGCAAGGGCGGCTCACCCGCCTCCGGCCGGGCCCATTCGGCCTTGGGCGCCGGCTCGGTCGCGGGGAGGAGTAGTTCGGCCTGTTCGGGCATATGGCTGTCGCGCGGATGGATGCGCCGCACCCGCTCCCGCCCCAGCCGCGTGCCCAGCCGATCGATCAGTGCGGCCACCGCCTCCGACTTGGCCTCGCCCCCCTCCAGCCGCAATTGCACCGCGTCCAGCTTCTCGGCCAGCCCCACGTCCAGCCGGATCAGGTCGTATCCGAAACCGGGATCGAGCGGATCGGCCAGCGCCTCGATCCGCTCGCGGAACAGCCGCAGCAGGACGGCGGGGTCGCGGGTCGGCTGCCCCGTCTCGACCCGCAAGGCCTGTACCTCGCCATCGGAGCGGAACAGCCGCGCGTTCCAGCGCCGCCCGCCCTCATGCCGCTCCTCCAGTGCCCGCGCCGCTTGCGCCGCCAGTTCCTCCAGCACGCCCAGCATATGCTCGGTGCGCGCCACCGGCTCGGCGAAGCGCCGCTCCACCCCGATCGGGGCGGCGACGACGCGCGGGGTCAGCGGGCTCTCCTCTTCGCCGGTCAGCCGCCTGAGCGCCGTCGCCGCCTCGCGCCCGAAGCGCGCCGCAATCGTCGCCATCGGCCGCGCCAGCACATCGCCGACCGACTTCAGCCCCGCCGCGATCAGCGCCGCGCTCGCATCCTCGTCCAGTTCCAGCGCGGCGACGGGCAGGCGGCGGATCGCCCCCATCTCGTCCGGGGCCGGAGCGCCCGCATGACGCGCCAGCGCCCGCGCCGCCTCGGGGGTGTCGCCGTACGCCAGCCGGACGGTGATCCCGCGTCTGGCCATCCGCGTCTCGATATCCTCGGCGAGGCCCCGCTCGCCGCCGAACAGATGATCCGCCCCTGCGCTGTCGAGCACCAGCCCCTGCGGCGGATCGAGCGCCACCGCCGGGCTGTAGCGCCGCGCCCCCTCGGCCAGCCGCTCCAGCCAGTCGGCATCGGCGGCGGGATCATGCGGAAATATCTCGACCTCGGGCACCCGCGCGCGCGCATCGGCCAGCGTCAGCCCGACCGACAGCCCCGCCGCCAGCGCCTGTCCGTTGAGCGCGGCCAGGCGAATCGCGCCGCCCACCGATTCGGCAAAGGCGATCGGTGCCTCATCCCGCGCCACGAACAGGTGCGGGCGCCGGGCTCGCAACCGCTCGATCGGCAACCAGGGGAAGGCGAGCGCCAGATAGCGGCGCGGGGTCGAAGCTTTGCGTGTCACGGTTCCACTCCACGCGCCACCGGGCGCCCGCAGGCCCTCCCCTTCGGCGCAGCAATTCCAGATCATAGGCCGGTGCCCCCGGCGCGTCGGCCGCCAGTGCCCGCGACGGCGCCGACGCCACCGACCATCGGGTCGCCGCGGCGCTGGGCACGACCTGGCCGCCGACGCGCAGCACCAGCATCAGCACGCCCGAGGCTTCGGCCGCCAGCATCAGCCGTCGCGACGCGGTGAGGTCCAGCCCGCGCATCGCGCCCCAGCCCTCCGCGATCACCGTGCCCAGCCCCGGACAGCGCGCGCCATCGGCCGCCGCGCGCAGCAGCGCGGCATCGTCGGCGACCACCACCACGACCAGATCGGCGGGGTCGAGTCCCATCGCGACCAGCCCCGGCCCATGGAGTCGCCCGCCCTGCCGCTCGGCCGCCTCGGTGCGCAGCCACAGGACCGGCCGCGCCCCCACCGTCAGCGCACAGCCGAGCGCCAGCCCCGCGCCGCTCGCCGCCTCTTCGGGTGAAAGCGCATGGATTTCATGCAATTGCGCACGGGCCAGCCGGACTCCAAAGCCACCCCCCGACTCCATTCCACCGTCATCGCCTTGCGCCACCAGAGCGGCGGCGCGGCGCAGACGGTCGATCAGGGCGAAAGGCTTCTCCATATATGTTCTTGTAATGTTCTAATGCCGGAGTCGCCAGCCGTAAAAAAACTGAAAAAAGTGCTTGCCGGATTCGAAACCCGCATCTAATAGCCCGCCTCACCCCAGCCGGTCAGCCGGTTCGGAACGCCAGAGCGGGCGTAGCTCAGGGGTAGAGCACAACCTTGCCAAGGTTGGGGTCGAGGGTTCGAATCCCTTCGCCCGCTCCAGTTTTCACTAAGATAGTGAGAACGTGCGACACACCATCGACGCGATGGCCCAGCATCAACATTGTACCTGACCGCCTCAGTGCAATGACGCGACTTATGCTTCCCTGATAAATTTCCGCCATATGCTGATGGTCTTGCGGCTTGGTTCAGGCGGTCGGTGCAGACACTTCCCTCAACCGCTTGAGCGCCACGGTAGATCGACTCACGTTGGCTCGATGCTCCCCTCTCCTGCGAACGGAGGCAAGGATGAGCGCCGCTTGAGTCAGGGGGCGAGCGAACCGGTTCGTAGGGCAAACACCCTCTCACCCGGCTTAGACCTGGCTTTTGCCAACCACAGCCCCTGTCCGCGCAATTCTCTCCCCCATTGAGGCGAGAGGGGAAGACAGGCATTCCGAACGTCGGGGGCGGGACCAGAGCCCAAACGCCGTCCACACGCCCCGGTCGGTCGCCCAGCGTCTTAAATCGGATGCCCTTCGGTATCGCGCAGCACCTCGCGTCGCCCGACATGGTCGGGACGGCCGACGATGCCGTCCGTCTCCATCCGCTCGATCAGCCGCGCCGCCGAGTTGTACCCGATCCGCAACTGCCGCTGGAGCCACGAGGTCGACGCCTTCTGGCTCTCGCACACCAGCTGGATCGCCGCGCGGTACTGCTGGTCCTCGGCCGTGTCTTCGCCCGTGGGAGCGCCGTCGAGCGCGAAGCTCTCCGCCGGTTCCTCGGTGACCGAGGAGATGTAATCGGGCTGCCCCTGTGCGCGCCAGTGATCCGCAACCCGGTGCACCTCGTCGTCCGAGACGAAGGGACCGTGGACGCGGACGATGCCCTTGCCGCCGGGCATATAGAGCATGTCGCCGCGGCCCAGCAGCTGTTCGGCCCCCTGTTCGCCCAGGATGGTGCGGCTGTCGATCTTCGAGGTGACGTGGAAGCTGATGCGGGTCGGCAGGTTCGCCTTGATGACGCCGGTGATGACGTCGACCGAGGGGCGCTGCGTCGCCATGATGAGGTGGATGCCCGCCGCGCGCGCCTTTTGCGCCAGGCGCTGGATCAGGAATTCCACCTCCTTGCCCGCCGTCATCATCAGGTCGGCCAGCTCGTCGACGATCACGACGATCTGCGGCAGCGGCTCGTATTCGAGCTTTTCCTCCTCATAGACCGGCTGGCCGGTCTCCGGGTGATAGCCGGTCTGCACCTTCCGGCCGAGCGGCTGGCCCTTGGCCTTGGCCGCGCGGACCTTGTCGTTGAAGCTGGCAAGGCTGCGCACGCCGACCGAGGACATCTGACGATAGCGGTCCTCCATCGTCTCGACCGCCCATTTCAGCGCGCGGACCGCCTTGGCCGGATCGGTGACGACCGGCGACAGCAGATGCGGAATGTCGTCATACATCGACAACTCCAGCATCTTGGGGTCGATCATGATCATCCGGCACTGCTCGGGCGTCAGGCGGTAGAGCAGCGACAGGATCATGCCGTTCAGGCCGACCGACTTGCCCGAACCCGTCGTACCCGCGACCAGCAGATGCGGCATGGGCGCCAGGTCGGCGACCACCGAGTCGCCCGCGATATTCTTGCCCAGGATGATCGGCAGCTGAGCGGCCTGGTCGGCGAAGCTCTGCGACGCGACCAGCTCGTGCAGCGACACCATCTCGCGCTTGGCATTGGGCAGTTCGATGCCGATGACGTTGCGCCCCGGAATCACCGCGACGCGCGCCGAGATCGCCGACATGTTGCGCGCGATATCGTCGGCCAGCGCGATGACGCGGTTGGCCTTGATGCCGGGCGCAGGCTCCAACTCATACATGGTGACGACCGGGCCGGGGCGAACCTCGACGATCGAACCCTGGACGCGGAAATCGTCGAGCACATTCTCGAGCAGCCGGGCATTGCGCTCCAGCGCCGCCTTGTCGATCTGTCCGGCGGGCGAGGGCGGCGCGGGCGTCAGCAGGTCCAGGCCGGGTAGCTGATAGGGCGCGTCGCGGTCGGCCGCCGTCTTGGGCTTGGCGGGTGCGGGCGCGACCTGCCGGTCGGCGATGACGGGGGCGGGGCGATCCTCGCGCACCGGCACCGCCTTGCGGGCCAGCGTCAGCGGCTCCTCGTCATCCTCGTCTTCGTCGTAGAGCGCCTCGTCCTCATCGTCCCAGGGCAGCGCCTCGCCGTCCTCGCTCACCGCCCGGCGCCGCCGCAGACGCGCCAGGCCCCGCTCGGCAATGTCGAGTTCCAAGCTGCGGCCCCAGATCAGCGCGCCGCCCAGCCCGAAGGCCAGCCCGATCACCACCGATCCCCAGGTCACCACCGCCGCCTGGCCCGAAAATTCCAGCGCCCAGCGGACGAGGCCCGCCACCGACAGCCCGATCACGCCGCCCCATCCGGCGGGCAGCGCCAGCACCGCCGAATCGGAGACGAAGGACAAGGCGCAGGCCATCAGCACGACGCCGAGCACCGCCTGGCGCAGCATCTTCACGCAGCGGCCTGCCGGGCGATCCCGCCACAGCCGGGTCGCGATGATCGGCCCTACGGGGAGGATCAGCGCGACGGCGGGACCGAACAGGGTCAGCGCGATGTCGGCGATCCAGGCGCCGGGATGGCCCATCCAGTTGGCCGGGGCCGCGCCCGAGGCGGTGTTGAGCGCGGGGTCGCTCGCCCGGTAGCTGGCGAGCGCCAGTACCAGCATCAGCGTCACGGCAAACAGGATGAGCGCGGCGACCAGCGCACCGCTGCGCACCGCCCCCGCCTTCACCGTCTCGCGCCATAAAACCGGCTGCGCGCGGCTGGCCATGGGTCTTGTCCTTCAGGAATGTCCGAAAATCCGGGAAAAATCATCGCCTCTGGCGGTTCCTACGTCAAGGCGCAGGCTTGCCAGCGCATTGTTTGCAGCCGCGCGAAGGTCTAGGAGCGTTCCCATGGATAGCGACGTCATCATCCTCGGCGGCGGCCTGGTCGGCGCGACTTTGGGCGTCGGGCTGGCCGCGCATGGCCTTTCCTCGATCATCGTCGACCCCGCCGACCCGGCAGTCGTGCTGGCCCCCGGTTTCGACGGGCGGGCGTCGGCCGTCGCCTCGGCGAGCTGGCGGATGCTGGATGCAATCGGCATCGGCGCGAAGCTGGCGGGCAAGGGCTGCGAGATTCGGCACATCCGGGTCAGCGACGGGCTGGAGCCGGGCAAGCTCGATTTCATCCCTGACGCCGATGACGGCGCGCTGGGCACGATGTTCGAGAACAAGCTGCTGCGCCGCGCGATCAACGAGGCCGCCAACGAAGCCGAGCTGGTCGACCTGCGGATGCTGACCCGCGCGACGCATGTCGAACGCGGCCCGGCGGGCGTCACCGCCACCTTGAGCGACGGCACCACCGTCCGCGCGCCGCTGCTGGTCGCCGCCGAAGGCCGCCAGTCGCCGACGCGCGACGCGGCCGGGATCAAGGTCGCGCGCTGGTCCTATGACCACAAGGCGATCATCAGCGCCTTCCACCACGAGGTCCCGCACGAGAATATCGCGTTCGAAATCTTCTACCCCAGCGGCCCCTTCGCGCTGCTGCCCCTGCCAGACGACGAGATCGGGCATCGCTCGGCGATCGTGTGGTCGGTGTCGGGGCGCGACGGCGATGCGATGCTGAAACTGTCCGACCGCGCCTTCCTGGCCGAGGCGGAGAAGAGCATGGGCGGGTTCCTGGGTCCGCTGTCCCACGCCGCCCCGCGCTCCGCCTATCCGCTGGGCTTCCACCGCGCCGCGACGATGACGGGCGAGCGGCTGGTCCTGGTCGGCGACTCGGCGCATGGCATCCACCCGATTGCGGGCCAGGGCGTCAATCTGGGCTACCGGGACGTCGCCGCGCTGGTCGAGGTGCTGGTCGAGGGCAAGCGCACCGGCATGGACCTGGGCGATGCGGCTTTGCTTCAGCGTTATCAGCAGTGGCGCGGGCTCGACACGCTGATGGTCTCGGTGGCGACCGACAGCTTCAACCGCATCTTCAGTGTGCCCGGCAAGACCGCCAGCGCGGTCCGGCGGCTGGGCATCACCGCGATCAACCATATCCCGCCGCTGAAGAACCGCTTCATGGCCGAAGCGCGCGGCGAAACCGGGCAGCTGCCCCGGCTGTTGCAGGGCGTCATGGTATAACCGGACAGGAGATTCGATGCGGCACGAAATCATTCCCAGCCTCCGCTATGCGGATGCGCCCCGCGCCATCGAATTTCTCTGCACCGCCTTCGGGTTCGCGCGCCACATGGTCGTCGCCGACCCGGACGATCCGGGCATCATCCACCACGCGCAACTGCTGTGGCAGGACCGCATGGTGATGGTGTCGAGCGCGCTCGATACGCCGCATTGCGCAGCCACCGGCCTGAAGACCCCGGCCCAGGCGGGCGGTACCACGCTGGGCCTGTATCTGGTCGTTGAGGATGTCGACGGCCATGCCGAGCAGGCGCGAGCGGCCGGGGCGATCATCCTGATCGAACCCGAGGACAAACCCTATGGCGGCCGCGATTACACCGCGCGGGATCCGGAGGGCTATGTCTGGAGTTTCGGCAGCTATGATCCCTGGGCCTGACCATCCCACCCGTCCGCTCCGAACCCCGATCCGCGACCGCCGCCAGACCGGCGTAGCCCGCGCCATGGCCGCCGCGCTGGCGGTGGTGCTGCTGACCTTGCTGGTCGGGTGGAGCCTCGGGCATCCGCTCTCCCCCACCGACCGGATGCTGCGCGCGGTGGCGGCATCGACGGTGGCCGCCTTGTGGCTGGCGGCAGCGATCGGCCATGTCGCCGCGCTACGGTTCGAGTCGCCCGCCGATATCGATGCGGCGGCCAGCGGCAGCCCCGATTCGCCGCGTATCGCGATGGCGCAGGCGGTGCTGCGCAACACGCTGGAGCAGGTGGTGCTGGCGATCCCCGCCTATCTGGCGCTCGCCTGGGTGGTCGAGGGGTCGGGGGCGATGATCCCGATGCTGGCGGCGCTGTTCTCGGTCGGGCGGACGCTGTTCTGGGCCAATTACACGCGCGGCGCGGTGGCTAGGGCATTCGGTTTTGCGCTGGGGTTTTATTCCAGCGTTGCGGCGCTGGTCATCGTGCTGGTGGCGTTGGTGGGGCGGCTCATCTGAACAATCCCACCCTCCGTTCCGCCTGAGCGAAGTCGAAGGCCACGCTCCACCCTATCCGCGAGCGCGGAACGTGCACTTCGACTTCGCTCAGTGCGAACGGAGGGTGGGACTGGGGTGCGCGCGGAGGCGCGGAGGACGCAGAAATCGGTTTGGGGCGGCGGCAGCCGTGCTCCCTATATTTGATAAAGAAACATTCGTTGTCACGGGGCATGCCGCCTTCGCGCTCTATATGAATCCCCGTTCGCACTGAGCGAAGTCGAAGTGCACGCCCTGAGCGTGCGGCGAGGCAATCCCGTGGCCTTCGACTTCGCTCAGGCGGAACGGAGGGAGGGGATGGGTGGCCGTCAGAGCTGCCGCGCTTCCTCGACCAGCATCACCGGCACGCCGTCACGAATCGGATAGGCGAGACCAGCCGCCTCCGACACCAGCTCCTGCGCCGCTTCGTCATAACGCAACGGCGTCCGCGTGACCGGGCACACCAGCCGTTCGAGCAACCATGGGTCCAGGCTCATTGCAGCGTCCCCCGATCCTCGCCGTCATGGCGTCCGAAAAATTGCATCAACTGGATGATGAGCTCGGCGCGCTGCTCCAGATCGGGCGCCTCCAGCAGCGCCTGTTTGGCCGCCACGTCGAAGGGCGCGATCTGGGCGATGCCGTTGACCAGGCTTTCATCGTCCAGCCGCCCGACCGCGTCCCAGTCGACCGCATAGCCCTGAAGATCGGCGAAACGCTTCGATTCCTGCTCCAGCGAGGCGCGGCGGCCGAGCGACAGCAAATCCTCGTCGATCACCGGCAGCAGCTCGGCCTCGACCTGGCGGAAGGGCGTCGTCACCTCCAGCTCGCGGACGATGCGGAACAGCGAGACGCCCTCCAGCACGATATTGTAGCGGCCATCCTCCATCGCCTCGACCTCGGCGATGCGGCCGACACAACCCATCTGGTAGAGCGATGGCGTGTCACCATCGCCCGAAGGCTGGACCATGCCGATCCGCCGGTCGCGCGCCATCGCGTCGGAGACGAGCGCCCGGTAGCGCGGCTCGAAGATGTGCAGCGGCATCGGCATCCCCGGAAAGAGGATCGCACCCGCCAGCGGAAAGATCGAGAGCCGCGCCATCTCGCGTTACCCGAACAGGATGGCGGACAGCCGCCGCCGCTGCTGCGACACCCAGGGGTCGGTCATGCCGACGACCTCGAACAGCTTGAGCAACTGCTGGCGCGCGGCATCCTCGTTCCAGCTGCGGTCGGCGGCAACGATATGGAGCAGATTGTCCGCCGCCCCGTCGCGGTCGCCCGCCGCCATCTGCGCGTTCGCCAGCGCGAACCGCTTTTCGTGATCCTCGGGGTTGGCCGCGACCTCATCCGCCAGACCGGCATAGTCCGCTGCCGGAGGAGCCGAACGCGCCAGCGCGATGGCAGCAATGGCCCGGTGAATGGCGGGGTCCTTCGCCAGAGCCTCGGGAAGCGCCTCTGCGGCCGCCTCGGCCTCGACAACCTGACCCGCCGCGAGCAGCGCGCGGATATGCCCCGACAGCACGGCGGGATGCTCCGGCGCCATGTCTAGCAGCTGCTGGAAGATCGACAGCGCGCGCTCGGCGTCGCCGGCCTCCAGCACTTCCTCGCCCATCGCGATCAGCGGTTCCAGCTCGGCCGCCGCGTCCGCCGCCTCCGACTGGATCGGCAATTGCTTGAGCAGCTGGTCCAGCATCGTGCGCAGCGCGCTTTCGGTACGCGCGCTGGTCAGGTCGGCGACCAGCTGGCCCTGGAACATCGCATAGACGGTCGGGATCGAGCGAATCTGGAATTGGTTAGCGATGAACTGGTTCTTGTCGGTGTCGATCTTTGCCAGCACGACGCCCTTGTCGGCGTAAGCCTCGGCGACCTTCTCCAGCGTCGGGCCCAGCGCCTTGCACGGCCCGCACCATTCCGCCCAGAAGTCCAGGATGACCAGCTTGGTCATCGACGGCTCGACGACATCGCGGCGGAATGCGGTAACGGCTTCCTTGTCGGCGGGCGACATTCCCAACGTGGCCAAAAGACGCTCCTTTACGTGTTGCTCGACCCTATGTGGGCGAGCGGGTACGGGATTGGAAGGTGGCGGCGTAAATCAGCCGTTCAGCCGCGCGATTGTCCGCTCGCGCCCGATCAGCGGCAGCAGCGCGGCCATGTCCGGCCCCTGCGCCCGGCCGGTCAAGGCGAGTCGCAGCGGCAGGAACAGCGTCTTGCCCTTGCGCCCCGTCGCGTCCTTGAGTGCAGCGGTCAGCGCGTGCCAGGGGTCACCCGCCCAGTCGATCTGGGCGACGACCTCGGCCGCCTGCGCCAGATAGGCGCGGTCGTCCTCGGCAGGCTCGGGCGCGTCGACCGGTCCCTCGATCACCTGCCACCAGTCGGCGGCTTCGGCGACGGTGTTGAGATTGGGGCGCACCGCCTCCCACTCCGCCACACCCATCCCGGTCGGCAGCCGGTCGGCGACCGCCTCATACGGCGTCTGGTGGAGGATGCGCGCGTTCAACTGCGCCAGTTCCGTCTCGTCGAACCGCGCGGGCGCGCGACCGAAGCGCGTGAAATCGAACCCGGCGATCAGCGGGGCCATGTCGGCGACCGGCTCGACTGGATCGCTGGTCCCGATCCGCGCCAGCAGCGCGCGCACCGCCTGCGGCTCGATGCCGATCTCGCGAAAGTGATCGACGCCCAGCGAGCCGAGTCGCTTGGACAGCTTGCCCTCATTGCCGGTCAGCAACGCGGCATGGGCGAAGCGCGGCAGCTCGGCCCCCAACGCCTGGAACATCTGAATCTGGAGAGCGGTGTTGGAGACGTGGTCTTCGCCCCGCACCACCTGAGTCACGCCCATGTCGATATCGTCGATGACGGAAGGCAGCATATAGAGCCACGTCCCGTCGGCGCGGCGGATCACCGGATCGCTCATCGTCGCGGGGTCGAAGCGCTGGGGGCCGCGCACGGCGTCATCCCATTCGATCGGGGCGCCGTGGTCGAGCTTGAACCGCCAATGCGGGCGAACGCCTTCGCTCTCCAGCTTGGCGCGGTCTTCTTGCGAAAGCGACAGCGCAGCGCGGTCGTACACCGGCGGCAGGCCGCGCCCGAGCTGAATCTTGCGCTTCAGGTCCAGTTCCTGCGCCGTCTCATAGGCGGGGTACACATGGCCGCCCGCGACCAGTTCGGTAAAGCGCGCCTCGTACAAGGCGAAACGCTGCGACTGCCGCACCTCGGCATCGGGGATCAGGCCCAGCCAGGCCAAATCCGCCCGGATCGCCTCGACATAGCGTTCCTCGCTCCGCTCGGCGTCGGTGTCGTCGATGCGCAGCAGGAAGCGCCCTCCGGCCTTTTGCGCGTACATCCAGTTGTGCAGCGCGGTGCGGATATTGCCGACATGCAGCCGCCCGGTGGGCGAGGGAGCGAAACGGGTCACGGTCATGGTGCTCGCCCATAATCGGGGAATCACCTTTGCGCTATTGTGACAGCGCGATTAAAGGGGCCGCGACTACGGGCTGTCTGCGGGGACGGGGTACGACCATGAAATTGATGACCGGCAATTCGAACCTGCCGCTGGCGAAGGCGATTTCCTCCTATCTGGAGGTGCCGCTGACGGAGGCGCTGGTGCGCCGCTTCGCCGATGAGGAAATCTTCGTCGAGATTCAGGAAAACGTCCGCGGCGAGGACGTGTTCGTGATCCAGTCGACCGGCTATCCGGTCAACGACAACCTCATGGAATTGCTCATCATGATCGACGCGCTGAAGCGCGCGTCGGCCAGCCGCATCACCGCGGTCATCCCATATTTCGGCTATGCACGCCAGGACCGTAAGCCCGGCCCGCGCACGCCGATCTCGGCCAAGCTGGTCGCCAACCTGATCACCGTCGCGGGCGCCGATCGCGTGCTGTCGGTCGACCTCCATGCCGGTCAGATCCAGGGATTTTTCGATATCCCGACCGACAATCTTTATGCCGCGCCGGTCATGTCGGCGGACATTCTGGCGCGCTTCAAGAACGACAATCTGATGGTCGTCTCGCCCGATGTCGGCGGCGTCGTCCGTGCGCGCCAGCTTGCCAAGCGGCTCAACAACGCGCCGCTCGCCATCGTCGACAAGCGCCGCGAGCGCGCGGGCGAGTCGGAGGTGATGAACATCATCGGTGACGTGGAAGGCCGCTTCTGCATCCTGATCGACGATATCGTCGACTCGGCGGGTACGCTGTGCAACGCGGCCGCCGCTCTGCGCCAGGCGGGGGCGGAAGACGTCGTCGCCTATGTCACCCACGGCGTGCTGTCGGGCGGCGCGGTGGCGCGAGTCGATGGATCGGAACTGCGCGAGCTGGTCATCACCGACTCGATCGGCAATCACGAGTCGATCAACACCACCGGCAAGATCCGCCACCTGCCCATCGCCCCGCTGCTCGGCGAGGCGATCAAGCGCATCGCGGACGAGACGAGCGTGTCTAGCCTGTTCGATTGAGGATGGGCGGGGGCCGTTGGCGATCATCGTCGCCCGCCCCCGTCACCTGCTCAGCTAAGCGATTCCCGTAGCCTTCGACTCCGCTCAGGCTGAACGGAGGTTGAGGCTAACCATACGCTCCGTTCGCACTGAGCGAAGTCGAAGCGCACGGGATACGCTCACGACAGGAAAAAACTCAGCGATTCCCCAACGCGACGATATGCTCGAACACCGCCGGGTGGAGCGGCTTGGAAAAGGCGCAGCCATATTTGAACCGGTCGCGCCAAGCGATCACCGCCTCCAGCGGGGCGAGGCCCGGCAGCGTCAGCCAGACGATCGTGCCCGGCCATAGCGTGAAGCTGGTTTCGGCGCGAAAACCCTCGGGCGACAGGTCGACCACGTCGATCTCGAACCGGGTCTGTCCCTTGTCGCGCAGATGCGCGCGCATTCGCACCGCATGGCGAAGCGACTGGCGAAGCTCCTGACCAGGAACGGGCTCGAAAGGCGGCGTGAAGACCGGTTTTTCCATGACGTTCCCCTCTTCGCTGAACAAGGTTATTTTTCCGTCAACAGGGCATCCTGCCGTTCGCCCCCGACACGCTCAGGAGCACCCGCAGGCCGACGCACGCCCGCCCGTGCGCGCTTCTTCAATTCCGCCTTCAGATCCTCGGGCCGCGGCGCGACCAGAAAGCCGAAGCTGACCGTGCCTTCCTTCGTCTCGACGACATGGTGCAGCCGGTGCGCCTGGATGATCCGCTTCATATAATCGGACTTGGGTAGATAGCGGGTCGGAAGACGCTTATGGACGATGATGTCGTGAAAGCCGAAATAGATCGCGCCATAGGCGGCGATTCCCGCCCCGATCCAAGTAAAGCCCAGCCACCAGCCCAGCTGCACCCCGCCGAGGATCATTACGAAGGACGGAACCGCGAAGATCGCCGCATAGAGATCGTTCAATTCCCAGTTGCCGGTGCGTGGCCGATGATGGCTCTCATGCAGGAACCAGCCCGGCCCGTGCATGATCCATCGGTGCGCCGCATAGGCGAACCCCTCCATGAAGATCACGGTGCCGAGAAACAGAAGGATGCCGAGAGCCCAGTTCATCGGGTGACCATAACGCATTTGCGATAAATTTGCTTCCTATTCCGTCGGTCACGTCCGGGGACCGCCCCGACCACCCGTAAAACGCATTTGCGATGCAATTGCATTAACGCCGTTTCGGGGTGGATTTGTCCGTCAGCCTGTGCTTTAGCCACACCCAATTTCCCTAGAACCACCCGAGAGGCGGAAGGCTAGCGCATGAACATCCACGAATATCAGGCCAAGGAATTGCTCGCCAAGTTCGGCGTGCCCGTCCCCGCCGGCTTCGCCGCGATGACCGTCGAGGAGGCCGTCGAGGCATCGTCCAAGCTCCCCGGACCGCTCTACGTCGTCAAGGCGCAGATCCATGCGGGCGGCCGCGGCAAGGGCAAGTTCAAGGAACTCGGCCCCGACGCCAAGGGCGGTGTCCGCCTGGCCAAGACTGCCGACGAAGTCCGCGCTGCCGCCACCGACATGCTGGGCAACACGCTGGTCACCATCCAGACCGGCGAAGCGGGCAAGCAGGTCAACCGCCTGTACGTGACCGACGGCGTCGACATCGCGAAGGAATTCTACCTCGCGCTGCTCGTCAACCGCGCGACCGGTCGCGTCTCGATGGTCGCCTCGACCGAAGGCGGCATGGACATCGAAACCGTGGCGCATGACACGCCGGAGAAGATCCACTCGATCGACATCGACACTGCGACCGGCTTCATGCCGCATCACGGCCGCGCCGTCGCCGCCGCGCTGGAGCTGACCGGCGACCTCGCCAAGCAGGCCGCCAATGTCGCGTCGAAGCTGTACGCCGCGTTCCTGGGCACCGATGCCGAGCAGATCGAGATCAACCCGCTCGCCGTCACCGAGGACGGCAAGCTCATGGTGCTCGATGCCAAGGTCGGCTTCGACGGCAACGCCATGTTCCGTCACAAGGACCTGATGGAACTGCGCGACACCACCGAAGAAGACGCGATGGAGCTGGAGGCGTCGAAGTACGACCTGGCGTACATCAAGCTCGACGGCGACATCGGCTGCATGGTCAACGGCGCCGGCCTCGCCATGGCGACGATGGACATCATCAAGCTGAACGGCATGTTCCCGGCCAACTTCCTCGACGTCGGCGGCGGCGCCAACAAGGAGAAGGTGACGGCGGCGTTCAAGATCATCCTGAGCGATCCCGCCGTGAAGGGCATCCTGGTCAACATCTTCGGCGGCATCATGCGCTGCGACATCATCGCCGACGGCATCGTCGCGGCGGCGAAGGAAGTGAACCTGCAGGTTCCGCTGGTCGTCCGCCTCGAGGGCACGAATGTCGAGAAGGGCAAGGAAATCCTCGCCAATTCGGGTCTCGCCATCGTCCCCGCCAACGATCTGGGCGACGCCGCCAAGAAGATCGTCGCCGAGGTTCAGAAGGTCGCCTAAGCCGCACCTTCGGCCCTGACGGACCGATTTAGAGGGGCTCGGGCGGAAACGTCCGGGCCCCTTTCTCGTTGGTCGGGCGGAACGCTTGCGATGCGCTCGCAACGCCGCCAAAGACGGCGGCATGTTTGGCTGTTCAGCCGGGAAGGAACCGCGATGAAGATCGTCGTGCCCGTGAAGCGGGTGTTGGATTATAACGTGAAGCCGCGCGTGAAGGCGGACGGGACGGGCGTCGACCTGGCGAACGTGAAGATGTCGATGAACCCGTTCGACGAGATCGCGGTGGAAGAGGCGATCCGGCTGAAGGAGAAGGGGGCGGCGACCGAGGTCGTCGTCGTCTCGATCGGTGAGCCCAAGGCGGCGGACACGCTGCGCACCGCACTGGCCATGGGCGCGGACCGGGCGGTGCTGATCACCGCCGACCAGCCGGTCGAACCGCTCGGCGTCGCCAAGCTGCTCGCCAAGCTGGTCGAGGAGGAACAGCCGGGCCTCGTCATCCTCGGCAAGCAGGCGATCGACGGCGACAACAACCAGACCGGTCAGATGCTGGCCGGCCTGCTCGGCTGGGCGCAGGGCACGTTCGCCTCGAAGGTCGAGATCGAGGGTGAGACGGCGAACGTCACCCGCGAGGTCGATGGCGGTCTGGAAACGGTGGCCCTCACGCTCCCCGCGATCGTCACCACCGACCTTCGCCTCAACGAACCGCGCTATGCCAGCTTGCCCAACATCATGAAGGCCAAGTCCAAGCCGATGGTGACCAAGACCGCCGCCGACTACGGCGTCGACATCGCCCCGCGCCTGACCATCACCCATGTCGCCGAGCCGGGCAAGCGCCAGGCGGGCGTCAAGGTCGGCTCGGTCGACGAACTGGTCGAGAAACTGAAAGCACTGGGAGTGGCCAAGTGAAGACGCTGGTTTGGGTCGAGCATGACGGCGGGTCCGTCAAGGATGCCACGCTGGCGACCGTCACGGCGGCCGCTAAGCTGGGCGAGGTGCACCTGATCGTCGCAGGGCAGGGCGTGGACGGCGTCGCGCAGGCCGCCGCCAGGATCGCCGGCGTGGGCAAGGTCCACGTCGCCGACGACGCGGCCTACGCCAATGCGCTCGCCGAGAATGTCGCGCCGCTGATCGCCCAGCTGATGGGCCATCACGACGCCTTCCTCGCGCCCTCGACGACGACCGGCAAGAACATCGCGCCGCGTGTCGCCGCGCTGATCGACGTGATGCAGATCAGCGACATATTGTCGGTCGAAGGGCCGGACAGCTTCACCCGGCCCATCTATGCGGGCAACGCCATCGCGACGGTGAAGACCAGCGACACCAAGCTGATCCTGACCGTCCGCACCACCGCTTTCGAGAAGGCGGCGGCCGAAGGCGGCGCGGGCGAGATCGAGGCGGTCGCCTCCACCGGCGATGCCGCCAAGTCCCGCTTCGTCGGCGCGGAAAAGGCCGAGAATACCCGGCCCGAGCTGACCAGCGCCAAGATCATCGTCTCGGGCGGTCGCGCGCTGGGGTCGGAAGAGCAGTTCCATGCGCTGATCGATCCGCTCGCCGACAAGCTGGGGGCGGCCGTCGGCGCGTCCCGAGCGGCGGTCGATGCGGGTTACGCCCCCAACGACTATCAGGTCGGGCAGACCGGCAAGATCGTGGCGCCGGAAGTCTATGTCGCGGTCGGCATCTCGGGCGCGATCCAGCATCTGGCGGGCATGAAGGACTCCAAGGTCATCGTCGCGATCAACAAGGACGAGGATGCGCCGATCTTCCAGGTGGCGGACATCGGTCTGGTCGGCGACCTGTTTACCGTCGTGCCGGAGCTGACTGAGAAGGTCTGACATTCGTTCGCGCGGAGGCGCGGAGGTCGCGGAGAAGAAATGTCCTTCTCTGCGACCTCCGCGCCTCCGCGCGAACCAACAATCCTCCCCTTGCAGGGGAGGAATCGGAACTTCCCTTTCGCCGCCGTCCGCGCGACAGTCGCGGGCATGATCGGCCGCCATCTTCATATCACCGGGCGCGTGCAGGGCGTCGGCTATCGCTACTGGTTCCTCGGCCGCGCCGAACTTCTGGGACTGACCGGCTGGGTGCGCAATCGCGCGGACGGCTCGGTCGAGGCGGTGATCCAAGGCCCTGACGCATCCGTTGCGCAGATGATCGCTGACGCCACAGACGGCCCGCCCGCCGCCCGGGTCGACTTGGTCCTGCCCCACGACCATGGAATCGACCCCAGCCTCACCCGCTTCGAGCAGCGACCGACATGCTGATCGCGCTCCTTCTCGCCCAGGCCGCCGATCCCGCGATCACGCGCCGGGTCGAGTCGATCCTGGCCCGTGCACCGATCGTCGATGGGCATAACGACCTGCCCTGGGAGCTGCGCGACTCGGAGCTTCCCCCCGAATCGCCTTCGCTCGCGACCGGCACCGCCGCCCTGCCCCATCCGCTGCAGACCGATCTTCCCCGACTGAAGCGTGGCGGGATCGGCGGACAATTCTGGTCGGTGTGGATTCCCGCCGACGTCACCGGCCCCCACGCGGTCGAGATGACGCTGGAGCAGATCGACCGCGTGCACCGCCTCGTCGCGGCGCATCCCGAGCGACTGGCGATGGCGCGGACCGCCGAGGATATCCGCCGCCTGTCGCACGGCGGCCGGATCGCCTCGCTGATCGGGGTCGAGGGCGGGCACCAGATCGACGGGCGGCTCTCGGTACTGCGCCAATATAAAGCGCTGGGCGTCGCCTATCTGACGCTCACCCATGGCCACAGCCTGGCCTGGGCCGATTCCTCGACCGATACCCCCATCGCGAACGGCCTCAGCCCCTTTGGTCGCGCGGTGGTGGCCGAGATGAACCGGATCGGCATGATCGTCGATGTCGCGCATGTCTCCGACGCGACGATGGCGGCGGTGCTGGACGCCAGCAAGGCACCGGTCATCGCCTCGCACTCCGACGCCCGCGCGCTGGCCGATGCGCCGCGCAACATTCCCGACGCGCTGCTCCGCCGCATCGGCGCTGGCGGCGGGGTGGTGATGGTGAACTGCTACCCAGCCTTCCTGTCGAGCGACTGGCGCGCCTGGGATGTGAAGCGCACCGCCTATGCCCGGTCGGTCGGCGTGCCCGCCAATGTCTATGGCCCTCGCAGCCCGGCGCCGCTTACTGCGTGGGACGCCGCCAATCCGCCGCCGCGCGTGACGGCGGCGATGGTCGCCGATCATATCGAGCATATCGCGCGCGTCG
Source organism: Sphingomonas sanguinis (assembly GCF_019297835.1). Classification (NCBI taxonomy): domain Bacteria; kingdom Pseudomonadati; phylum Pseudomonadota; class Alphaproteobacteria; order Sphingomonadales; family Sphingomonadaceae; genus Sphingomonas; species Sphingomonas sanguinis. The sequence continues at coordinate 2,628,312 of NZ_CP079203.1, forward strand.
CCGGACATGGCGCGGTGGGCTTCGGTGGCGATTATGACGGGATCAACGGCACCGGGCCGGAAGGGATGACCGGCGTCGACGGCTATCCGCTGGTGCTGGCCGAACTGGTGCGGCGCGGCTGGAGCGATGCCGACTTGATGCGCCTGACCAGCGGCAACATCCTGCGCGTGATGGAGCGGGTCGAGGCGGTGGCGAAAAGCCTCAGTGCGACAGCACCGGGCGATTCGATCGATCCGCTGGCGCGCTAGTCCCACCGAAGCGCATCGCGATCAGCCAGATCACGAACCCGCCCAGCGCCAGCCCGCACCCGACATAGCCGGTCGAGGTCCATCCCAACCCGTTGGCGATGGCTAGGCCGCCCGCCCAGGGGCCGATCGCATTGGCGGTATTGAACGCCGAATGGTTGAGCGCGGCGGCCAGCCCCTGCCCCTCGCCCGCCACGTCCATCAGCCGGGTCTGGAGCACCGTGCCCAGCGCCCCACCCAACCCGATCGCAAAGACGATGGGCAGGATCGTCCACAGGCTGCCCGCCGCCAGCGGATAGAGCGCCAGCATCGCCGCCGACCAGAGCAGCAAGCCCCCGGCGGTCGGCATCAGCGCGCGGTCGGCAAAGCGCGGCACGACGATATTGCCGATCGTCATGCCCAGCCCGAACACCGCCAGCACCAGCGGGATGATCACGGTCGACGCTCCCGTCACTTCGTTCAGCGTCGCCGCCAGATAGGTATAGACCGCAAACATGCCGCCAAAGCCGATCGCGCCGATGGCGAGCGTCAGCCAAACCTGCCCCTTGCTCAGCGCGTCGAGTTCGCGACGGATGCTCGCGCCCTCGTCGGGCCGGTCATGCGGTGCGGCGATGGCGACCAAAGTCGCGGTCAACAGCGCGAGTGCCGCGACGACGCCGAACACCCAGCGCCAGTTGAGCCACTGCCCCAGCATCTGCGCCAGCGGCACGCCGATCACGGTCGCGACCGTCAGGCCGAGCATGATTCGCCCGACCGCCACCGTCCGCCGCGACTCGGGGACAAGCGAGGCTGCGACCAGCGCCGCAATCCCGAAATAGGCACCGTGCGGCAGCCCGCTGAGGAAGCGGAAGACCAGCATCCAATGATAATCCGGCGCCATCGCCGACAGGCCATTGCCCAGCGCAAACATCAGCATGAGCGCGATCAGCAGCGTCCGCCGCGCCAGCTTGGCCGACAGGACCGCGAGCAACGGCGCACCCACCACCACGCCCAGCGCATAAGCACTGATGACATGCCCTGCGGTCGGTGCATCGATGCCCAGCCCGCGCGCGAGATCGGGCTCCAGGCTCATCGCGGCGAACTCGGTCGTGCCGATCGCAAAACCGCCCACCGCCAGCGCGGTGTGGACGATGCCGGGGGGAAATGTCCGGGCCATGGGATATCCTTTCACCGCCCCATATGTTGCACCGCAACAGACGGCGCAACCATAGGTCTGCATTCACCAGCGAAATCAGAGATATGATCCAAGCCGAATGGCGGCCGAGCAGCGATTGATCCGAAATGGACAATGGATGTGGTTGAAACCGCCATTTCGGACAGGCAGGCTCGCCCCCGGCAAAGGGGGATTGCCAGATGGGCGGAATCATCGAAGCGGTGGATGTCATCGCGCGCGAGCTGTTGCTGTTCGCGGGCGCAGGACTGCTGATCGGCGGACTGGACGACCTGCTGGTCGACCTTCTCTATCTGGCGCGGCGGGCAGGGGCGGGTCGCAAGGGCCGGATGCACCTTCATCATCTGTCCGCACCGGTCACGACGGGGCGGATGATCGTCTTCATCCCCGCCTGGGACGAGGCCGAGGTGATCGGCGCAATGTTGTCGACCGCGCTGGCGCGGTTCCGGCATGACGATTATCGCCTCTATGTCGGGCTTTACCCCAATGATCCGGCGAGCATCGCGGCGGCGGCCGATGTCGCCGAGACGGACGCGCGCGTGCGGCTGGTCGTCGGTGGCCGGGCGGGACCGACGACCAAGGCGGATTGCCTCAACACTCTATGGCACGCGCTGGCCCGCGACCGGGCGGCGGAAGGCTTTTCGGTCAAGGCGATCGTCCTGCACGATTCGGAGGATGTCGTGCATCCCGCCGAGCTGAGCGTCTTCGACTCGCTGATCGAGGGACGTGCGGTGGTGCAGCTGCCGGTCCTGCCGCTGGTAGTGCCGGGATCGCGGCTGGTGTCGGGGCATTATGCGGACGAGTTCGCGGAGAGCCATCGCAAGCAGCTGATCGTGCGGACCTGGATCGGCGCGGGTATGCCGCTGGCGGGCACAGGATGCGCGATCGCGCCCGCCATGCTGGCCGAGATCGCCGCGCGACGTGGCGGCGATCCGTTCGATGCGACCAGCCTGACCGAGGATTATGAGCTGGGCCTGCGCATCGCCGAGCTGGGCGGCGAAGGGCTGTTCGCGCGGGTGACGGACGAAACGGGTGGAGTCGTCGCGGTACGCGCCTTCTTCCCCGCCGATCTGGTCGCGGCGGTTCGGCAGAAGGCGCGGTGGATGACGGGGATCGCGCTGATCGGCTGGGATCGTACCGGCTGGGGAAAGCCGCTGGCGCTGGGCGACCATTGGTGGCGGCTGCGCGACCGCCGCGGCCCGCTCGCCATGCTGGTGCTGGCGGCGGCCTATCTGGGGCTGTTTGCCGATGCGGCGGCGATCGCGCTGCATGAGATCGAAGCAACACCGCTGCCCGCGCTCGATCCGGGACTGGGCTGGCTCTTCGCCGTCAATACGCTGTTGCTGGGATGGCGGTTGAGCGTGCGGATGGTCTTTACCGGGCGGACATACGGTACGCGCGAATCCCTGTGGTCGCTGCCGCGCTTCGTCGTCGGCAATTTCGTGGCGCTGGCGGCGGCACCACGCGCGATGATGCGCTATCTGCTGATCCTGCGCGGTCGCCCGGTGGTGTGGGACAAGACGCGGCATGTCTTCCCGGATGTCTCGGCCCAGCCGTGAGCGGACGTCCGCTGCGCTTTCTGGGTGGGACGCTGGCGCTGTGGACGATGGGGCGGGTCGCGTTCCTGTTGCCGTCGGAGCCGGGGGTGGATGTGGTGCGAATGACGCCCCGACCGGCGGCGAAAGCGCGAGCCGTGACGGTCGTCGCTGTTCGCCAAGCCATGGTGCGGATGCCGCCCGTAAAGCATCCGATGGCGCCCCCGCTCGCGATCGCCCCGCCCGACGGAGAAGCAGCCGAGTGGGCTATCCCGCCAAACCCCGAGGAAATTCCCGAGGCAGTTGTTCCGGCATCGTCCTCGCGACCGGCCATTCCGACCCTGCCGCCGCTCCCCAGCCCCAAGGATCGATGGAGCGCCAGCCTGTGGGCGGTCGCGCGTCAGGGTGGCGGCGCACTCCTGCCGGGGGGTCAATTGGGTGGGACGCAGGCGGGGATGCGTCTTCTCCGACGACTTGACCGGCACGGCGATCTGTCGGCCAGCCTTCGAGTGTCCGCGCCATGGGACGGACTTGGCCGCGAAATGGCGGCGGGTCTCGACTGGAAGCCGTCGCGTCATCTCCCCCTACGGCTGATCGTCGAACATCGGGTGCCGCTCGATACCGGACGGGGCGGAACGGCATTGCTGGCGGTGGCGGGTTATGGCCCGCGCACCATAGCGCCGGGTGTGACCGTCACCGCCTATGCGCAGGGCGGCGCGGTGGCGCGAGGCTCCGTGGAGCCGTTCGCGGACGGCGCGGCGCGGATCAGCACATCGCTGACACCTGTGATCGACCTCGGGCTGGGACTCTGGGGCGGGGCACAGCGGGATGCGCAGCGGCTCGATGTCGGGCCGACCTTGGGCATCGCCCTGCCCCTTGCCGATCGGCGTGTCCGCCTGTCACTCGATTGGCGGCAGCGGGTGGCGGGACGCGCAGCCCCCGATTCCGGCCCCGCGCTCACACTCGCGGGCGATTTCTGACGCTTCGACACTGTTCGGAAAGGCGCGTGCGTCTATAACGCGGCCGTGGACCTGTATCTTCCGATCGCCAACCTGTCGGTCAATGCGCTCGTCATCATCGCGCTGGGGGCGGGTGTGGGCCTGTTGTCGGGGATGTTCGGGGTCGGCGGCGGGTTCCTGACCACGCCGCTGCTGATCGTCTATGGCATCCCGCCGACCGTCGCCGCCGCCTCCGCCGCCAGCCAGGTGACGGGGGCCAGCGTCTCGGGCGTGTCCGCGCATTGGCGGCGCGGCGGGGTCGATGTGAAGATGGGCGGCGTGCTGGTCGCGGGCGGCGTGGTCGGATCGTTCGCGGGCGCGTGGATCTTCCGCCTGCTCCAAGCGAGCGGGCAGATCGATACGGTCATCGCCATCGTCTATGTGCTGATGCTGGGGTGGATCGGATCGGTCATGGCGCGCGAGGCGGCGAGCGCGATCCTGGCGCAGCGGCGCGGGCGTCCGCAGAAAGCGGCACGGCGGCGGCATCATCCGCTGGTCGCGGCACTGCCCTTCCGCACCCGCTTCTATGCCTCGGGCCTGTACATCTCGCCGCTCGCCCCGCTGATGCTGGGCTTTTTCACCGGCATCCTGACCATCCTGCTGGGCGTCGGCGGCGGGTTCATCCTGGTCCCGGCGATGATCTATATCCTAGGCATGGCGACCAATGTCGTGCTCGGCACCTCGCTGTTCCAGACGCTGTTCGTCACCGCCGCCGCGACCATGGTCCATGCGACGACGACCAAGGCGGTCGATATCGTGCTCGCTGGCCTCCTCCTGATCGGGTCGGTGACGGGGGCGCAGGTCGGCGCGAAGCTCGCCACCAATGCCAAGCCCGAATATCTGCGGCTGGCACTCGCCGTCATCGTACTGTTGGTCGGCCTTCGCATCCTGCTGGGCCTGGTATGGCGGCCCGAGGAAATCTTCACGGTCCAGCCCCTGTGAAACGCCTTCCCGTCATCCTGGCGCTGCTATCGCCGCTTTTGATGGCGCAGGCCAAGCCGGTGCTGGTCCCCGACGTGTCGCAGCGCGATATCCAGATCGCCTACAGCTTCACCGGCGCGGAGCTGCTGCTGTTCGGCGCGATCCTCTATCCCGGCGGCCGCCCGCCCAGCGACGACAAGGCGACCGACATCGTCGTGGTGGTCAAAGGCCCCACCCAGTCGATCCTGATCCGCGAGAAGGAGAAGATCGCAGGTCTCTGGGTCAATGCCGGGCGCCTGCGCTATCAATCGGCGCCGTCCTTCTACGCCATCGCCTCGTCGCGGCCGATCGAGCGAATCGTCGACGATCGCACCCGCGCCATCTACGAACTCGGGCTCGACAGCCTGCAGCTCTCGCCCGCCTCCGCCGCGCCCGCCAATGTCCAAGCGCGGTTCCAGCAGGGTCTGGTCGACCAGCGCCGCCGCAGCGGCCTGTATGTCGAGGCGCCACGTGCCGTCGAGATTACCGATGACGTGCTCTACCGCGCTCGCGTCACCATCCCGGCACGCGTGCCGGTCGGGCGCTTCACCGCCGAGACTTTCCTGATCCGCGACGGCCGCGTGCTGGCCGCCGCCGTGCGCGACATCGACATCCGCAAATCGGGGTTCGAGCGCTTCGTCGCGCGCGCCGCCGACAAGGCCGCCATCCCCTACGGCCTGACGGCGGTGGCGCTGTCGATCCTGCTCGGCTGGACTGCCGGATGGATCGCGCGGCGGGTGTAAGGGTCGGAAAATCTTAAGCCTATCGGCTTAGCGTCCGCCCCTCTCCCCCCACGGAATGACGGCGCTCCTCATGTCTTCGCTACCGGACTTTCAAGCCAACGACACGCCGGTCATCGGCTGGCTGCTCGGCATCACCGGATCGTCGGGGCGGATCGTGCTCGATCGCCAGGCGCTGGCCGCGCTGGCGGATGCCGACGATCCGGTGCTGGCGGCGGCGGGACAGGTCGCGATGCCGGTCAAGATCAGGCACGGCGACCGCTGGATCATCGGCACGATCCGCTCGCTCTCGCTCGATCCCGCCAGCGACGCCGCCGCGCTGACCACCGAGATCGACCTGATGGGCGAGGGGATGCGCCGACCCGAGACGGGCGACCTTCATGGCTTTCGGCGCGGCGTCACCGCCTATCCCATGCCCGGCGCGACGATCCATGCGATCACCGATGCCGAGCTGGCGGGCATCCACCTGAACCGCGCGCAGACCACGGTGACGATCGGCACGGTCCACCCCGCGCGTACCGTCCCCGCGACGCTGGCGGTCGATGCGCTGTTGGGGCGGCATTTCGCGGTCCTGGGGTCGACCGGCACCGGCAAGTCGACCGCGACCGCGATGATCCTTCACCGCATCTGCGATCATGCGCCGCTCGGCCATATCGTGATGATCGATCCGCACGGCGAATATGCCCATGGTTTCCGCGACACCGGCACCATCCATGATGTCGGCAATCTGCGGATGCCCTATTGGCTGATGAACTTCGCCGAGCATTGCGAGATCCTGCTCTCGGCGGGTGGCGAGCAGCGCCAGAACGACATGGACGTGCTCGCCAAATGCCTGCTCGCTGCCCGGATGCGCAACCGCGCCGCCGCCGAACTGCCGCGCGTCACCGTTGACACGCCCATCCCCTATCTGCTGTCCGACCTGACCACGCAGCTTTCCCAGGAGATGAGCAAGCTGGACCGGGTCGGCGACCTCGCCCCCTATCAGCGGATCAAGTCCCGGATCGAGGAGATCAAGGGCGATCCGCGCTTCGCCTTCATGTTCTCCGGCATGTTGGTCGCCGACAGCATGGCCGATTTCCTCGCGCGGATCCTGCGGATGCCGGGCGACGGGCGGCCGATCTCGATCATCGACGTGTCGGGCGTGCCGTCGGACGTGACCAGCGTGGTCGTCGCGGTGCTGGCGCGGATGATATTCGACCATGCCGTCTGGACCCACCCTTCGGAGCGTCGCCCGGTGCTGATGGTCTGCGAAGAGGCGCATCGCTACATCCCCGCGCGCGCCGAACAGGATTCGGCGGTCGGACGCATCCTGTCGCGCATCGCCAAGGAGGGGCGCAAATATGGCGTCTCGCTGGGCCTCGTCACCCAGCGCCCGTCCGACCTGGCCGAGGGTGTGCTGTCGCAATGCGGCACGATCATCGCGATGCGGCTGAACAACGAACGCGATCAGGCGATGGTGCGATCGGCGATGCCCGAGGGCGGGCGTGGGCTGCTCGACACCATATCGGCGCTGCGCAACCGCGAGGCGATATTGTGCGGCGAAGGCGTGAGCTTCCCGATGCGGGCGAGCCTGGACCATCTGGACGAGGACAAGCGGCCCGCATCGAACGACATGACGATCACCGCGCTCTGGGGCAGGCCGTCGGGGGGGAACCGGGTGCTGGCCGAGACGATCGGCCGCTGGCGCGCGGCGGGGAAGTAACACTTCCACCTCCTCCGTACCTCCTCCTCCGTTCAGCCTGAGCGAAGTCGAAGGCCACGGGATCAGCCCTCACGACTTAGCGCGGAACGTACACTTCGACTTCGCTCAGTGTGAACGGTGGGAGGAGCGTGAGGCGCCCTACCGCCCCGGCTTGACCGCCAGCAACGCCTGCACCTCACGCCGGAATGTCCGCAGCTTCGCGCCCGACAGCACCGCCATGCTCGCCAGCTTCAGCGTGCGCGGGTTCACCACGGCGCCGTTCTTCCACACTTCCCAGTGCAGATGCGGACCCGTCGACATGCCGGTCGAGCCGACATAGCCGATCACCTGGCCTTGGCGGACATGCGCGCCCGAGCGAACGGCAAAGCGGCTCATATGGCCGTAACCGCTGGCGATCCCGCCTGCGTGTGCCAGCTTGACGAAATTGCCGTATCCGCCCGACCGCCCGGCGAACTTGACCACGCCGTCCATCATCGCATGGATCGGCGTGCCATAGGGCGCACCGATATCGGTCCCCTTGTGCATCCGCATGAACCCCAGGATCGGATGGACGCGCTTGCCATAGGAGGAGGTCACGCGCCCCGCGACCGGCATCCCCATCGCGCCGCGCTTCTCGCTCTGGCCGTTGACGTCATACCACTGGCCGTCATCGTCATCGGCCAACCGTGCCAGCTGAACTTTGTGCCCGCCATGGTCCAGCCCGGCGAGCAGCAGCTTGCCCAGCCGGGTCTCGCCGGTCGCGGCCCGCTCGCGCTCGATGATGAGGTCGAAACTGTCCGATCGCTTGACGTCGCGGCCGACCGACATGCGCGCGGCCAGCGCCTTGATATAGGCCTCGACCACCTTGGCGGGGGCGCCCGCCGCGCGGACCGAACGGTACAGGCTCGATCCCGCCAGTCCTTGCAGGCGGAGCGGCGTGCGGTCGATCGCGATCGGTGCCTGCATCATCTCGAACCCTTGCGGGGTACGGGTCAGGGTGACGGACAGGTCGAAGCGCGCGCGCAGCTTCATCGTCTCCAGCGGCCGGGCGACCGAGCGGCTCGCTCGCCGCCCTAGCGTCAGCGCGATGCGTGTGCCTGACGGGATCGCCTCACCGTCCGTCACCGGGTCGATCAGCGCGGCGGCGGCGCGCGCCTGATCCCTCGACACGCCTGCGCGTTGCAGCACGCGGTCGAGCCGATCGCCCGCGCCGATGGTTGCCGACAGCTCGACCATCGGTCGTTCGGGCGCTTCGGCCAGATGCGTGACCAGTTCGTTCGCGGCCAGACGCTGTCCGCTGTCCGCGCCGAGCGCCAGCGGGGCGATCGCCTGCGCCCGTTCGTGGCTCCGCACCTCGCCGGTGAGGGGCGCGGGCGCCTGCCCGACGATCGGACGGTGAAAGCCCGGCGCCATCGCAATGGTCGCGGCACAGAGCGCCGAACAAGTCGCCAGCCCCCGCCACCAACTGCGGCTGCCGATCTGCGTCCCCAGATCGGGCACCCAGTCGATCTCGCGCGCGGCGATGCGCCACCGCGCCAGGCGTCCCATGGGCAGCACGGCCACGCGGCCGATCGGGCGCGTGGCGGTTCCGCCGGACAGGATCAGGGCTTCGTCGGTGGCAAGAAACATGAGTGGAAAACGTGTCCGTGAAATCGTCGAGCAGCGTCGCCGATTCCCCCCGGCGCACAGGATTTTTCGGTGTGGGTTGGCGCCCGCAAAGTCAAAGCCGCTGCGCCCCGCCGCCCCGATGCTGCGGCAAGACGTGGCCGGACCGGGCCAAACGCGAATGTTCGTGGGCGATCTTGCTTCATGCCGTTGCAACCGCGCCCGCGAAGCCCGATGTAGGGTCCATGACAAGCCGCGTATCGGGCGCCGTGACGGCCGTTCTCGGGCCGACCAACACCGGCAAGACGCACCTCGCGATCGAGCGGATGTGCGCGCATAGCAGCGGCATCATCGGCTTTCCCCTCCGCCTGCTGGCGCGCGAGGTCTATGACCGGGTCGTCGCGCTGAAGGGACCGAGCCAGGTCGCGCTGGTCACGGGTGAGGAAAAGATCGTTCCCCCCGACGCGCGCTGGTTCCTCTGCACCGCCGAGTCCATGCCCGACCGCGACGTCGCCTTCGTCGCGCTCGACGAGGCGCAGTTGGGCGCGGACCTGGAGCGCGGTCATGTCTTTACCGATCGGTTGTTGCACCGGCGCGGTCGCGACGAGACGATGATCCTCGGCTCGGAGGCGCTCAAGCCCATGATCCGCGCGCTGGTGCCGGATGCGGAGGTCATCGCACGGCCCCGCTTCTCGACGCTCAGCTATGCAGGCGCGAAGAAGATCAGCCGTTTGCCGAAGCGCTCCGCCATCGTCGCCTTCTCGGCGGAAGAAGTCTATGCGGTGGCCGAGATGCTGCGCCGTCTGCGCGGCGGCGCCGCCGTGGTGATGGGGGCGCTGTCGCCCCGCACGCGCAACGCGCAGGTCGAGATGTTCCAGGCGGGCGAGGTCGATTATCTCGTCGCTACCGATGCGATCGGCATGGGCCTGAACATGGACGTGGCGCATGTCGCCTTTGCCGGACTGCACAAGTTCGACGGTCGCCGCCGCCGCCGCCTGACGGTCGCGGAGATGGCGCAGATCGCCGGGCGCGCCGGGCGGCATCACCGCGATGGGACGTTCGGCGCACTGGCCGAGGAAGGCCCGGACTCGTTCCTGCCCGAAGAGGTGCTGGCGATCGAGGAGCATCGCTTCCCCCGGCTTGACCATCTCTATTGGCGCGAGGGCGATCCCGACCTGTCGAGCATCGACGCGCTCATCAAGAGCCTGGAGCGCAAGCCCGAACCCGGTGTGCTGCGCGCCGCGCCGCTCGCCACCGATTTGCAGGTCTTGAAGCGGCTAGCCGACGAACCCTGGGTCCGCGACCGGGTGCGGCGGCCCTCCATGGTCGCACGGTTGTGGGCGGCATGCGGCATTCCCGATTTCCGCAAAGTCGGCATCGACCCCCATGCCCGCTTCGTCTCGCGCGCGTTCGGCCATCTCTCTGAAGGGCTGGGCCATGTCCCGCACCAGTGGTTCGCCGACGAGATTGCGCGGCTCGACAATATGGCGGGCGATGTCGAGACGCTGGCGGGCCGCCTCTCGGCGATCCGCAGTTGGGCCTATATCGCCCAGCGCGCCGACTGGCTGGCCGATCCGAGACACTGGGCCGAGCGGACGCGGGAGATTGAGGAGCGGTTGTCCGACGGGCTTCACGCCAGCCTGACCCAGCGTTTCGTCGACAAGCGTACCACCGCCTTGATCCGCCGCATCGGTGCCGATGCAGGCGCCCTGCCCGTCACCATCGGGCCGGAGGGCGAGGTGCTGGTCGAGGATCACCCGATCGGTCGGCTGGAAGGTTTCCGCTTCACCGTCGAGGCGGGCGCGCGGGCGAACGACAAGCGCCTGTTGCTGGCGGCGGCGGAAAAGCGGCTGGGCACCGAGCGGTCGCGCCGTGCCGAGGCGCTGATCGCCGCCGGGCATGACGCGTTCACGCTGGTCGAGGACCGGCTGGTCTGGGACGGGCATGGCGTCGCGCGGCTGATACCGGGACCGTCGCTGGGGCGGCCGGTGTTGCGGCTGGAACGCGATCTCGATTGCCTGGCCCCGATCCAACGCGAGCAGGTGAAGGCCCGGCTGGACACCTGGCTCGCGCGGTCGCTCGACCGGCAACTGCCCGCGCTCGTCCGGCTGGCGGGGCTGGCGCGCGAGGCCAAGGCGTCGCCCGCGATCCGCGCCGTCGCGGCCGCGCTGGAGGATGCGGGCGGCATCGCGCCGCGCCAGCCGCTGCGCCTGATGATCGATGCGCTGTCGCCCGACGAGCGGCGGCGGCTGCGCGGCATGGGGATCACCATCGGCACGCTGGACGTGTTCGATCCCCGGCTGCTCAAACCCGGTGCGGCGGCATGGCGGCGTATCCTGATGACCCTGTGGGGCCAGACGCCCGACCTCGCCCGGCCGGGCGCCACCATCCTGCGCCGCGACGAGCCGGGGCGCGGTGTCGCGTCGGGCTATCGGCCGCTCGGCGAACAGGCGGTACGGATCGATCTGGTCGAACGCATCGCGCGCGCCGCCCATGACGCGCGCGAGGGGCGTGGACCCTTCACCCCGGATGCCTCGCTGGCGACCTCGATCGGGCTGGAGGCGGCAACGCTCGACCGGCTGATGGGCGATCTGGGGTTCCGCAAGATACGGGGCGGGGAGAACGAGCCCGCCCGCTGGATCTGGCGCGGTCGCCCCCCTGCTCGCCCGGCTCCGCGTGTCACGGCCAGCCCCGGCAACGCCTTCGCCGCCCTTGCAGACTGGGGGCGGCCTTCGTGACCATAATTCCCCTTGCCACCCCAGCGAAGGCCGGGGTCCAGTTGCGGTGAACGTGACGCGCGCCACCCAGCCGCGTGGCACCTGGGCCCCGGCCTTCGCCGGGGTGGTAGAAGATTTGTAGATTTCTCCCACAGAAAGGACCGCCCCACCCGATGAGCACCCGCGCCCCCACCTCTGAGTCGATGCGGCTCGACCGTTTCCTCTGGTGGGCGCGGATCGCCAAGTCGCGGGAGCGGGCGCAAGCGATGGCGTGCGACGGGCATTTCCGCATGGACGGCCGCGCGATCGACCGTGCCCATGCGCCGGTGCGGGTCGGCAGCATCCTGACCTTCGCGCAAGGCGGCGACGTCCGCGTGCTGCGGGTGGAATCGCTGCCCGTCCGGCGCGGCCCGCCCGCCGAGGGACGCGCCTGTTACTGCGATCTGGTCACTTCCCCGGTTTCAAGCGTTGACGGATCGCCATACGCGGCATAGCAGCACGCGTTCGTACCTTGGGAGTTGTCATGACCTACGTCGTCACCGATGCCTGCATTCGCTGCAAGTATATGGACTGTGTCGAGGTGTGTCCCGTCGACTGCTTCTACGAGGGCGAGAACATGCTCGTCATCAACCCCTCGGAGTGCATCGACTGCGGCGTGTGCGAGCCCGAATGCCCGGCCGAGGCGATCCTACCCGACACCGAGAGCGGGCTGGAACAGTGGCTGGAGCTGAACAACACCTTCTCCGCCCAGTGGCCCAACGTCACCCGCAAGCTCGACCAGACGCCGCCCGACGCCGATGCGATGAAGGGTGTCGAGAACAAGTACGACCAGTTCTTCAGCCCGGAACCCGGCAAGGGCGACTGACCGGGACGCGCCCGGCAAGGGCGACTGATCCAAGATCTTTCCTCCCCTTTAAGGGGAGGGGGACCAGCGAAGCTGGTGGAGGGGTGTCACCCCTCTCGATAGCGGGACACCCCTCCGTCGCGCTGCGCACGCCACCTCCCCTTCCAGGGGAGGAATAAGGGGCCCATGCCACTACGGTGCCGCTCCTTGCGCCCGATGGTTCCGGCAACCTGCACATATGCTGGTAATTTTGTTGCGACCATGCTATATGGTTCCGCGACGGGCATAGCTGTTTTCGCGACCGCCCGCCTTTGATGTGTTCGACCCTTCCTTCCCGAGGCCGATGAGAACAGTGGACCCATTTCCGCTCGTCCGGCGCTCGTGCGAAGGCCTTTGACCCGGAAAGGCCCCCAATGGCTGCCAAGGCGCTCCACTTCGACGTCGGTGACTATGTCGTGTATCCCAAGCATGGCGTGGGCCGCGTTATCGAGCTGCAAAAGCAGGAAATCGCAGGGATGCAGCTCGAACTCTATGTGCTGCGGTTCGAAAAGGAGCGCATGACGCTCCGCGTTCCCACCAATAAGGCCGAGTCGGTCGGCATGCGCAAGCTGTCCTCGGACAAGACCATGCGCGAGGCGATGGAAACGCTGAAGGGCAAGCCCAAGGTCAAGCGCACCATGTGGTCGCGCCGTGCCCAGGAATATGAAGCGAAGATCAACTCGGGCGACCTGGTGTCGATCGCCGAAGTGGTCCGCGACCTGTTCCGCGCCGACGACCAGCCCGAGCAGAGCTATTCCGAGCGGCAGATCTTCGAAGCGGCCACCAGCCGCCTCGCCCGCGAACTCGCCGCGATGGAAGAGGTGGACGAGCCGCGCGCCCAGGAAAAGATCCTGGAAATCCTGCGCGCTGCCGCCGCCATTTATAACAAGGAAAAGCCCGCCGCCTGACAGGCGGTCGGTCTTCGCCGATACGAACAAGGGGCGGTCCCAGGCGGGGCCGCCCCTTTTCATTTGCGTAGATAGCCCGCCCCTGTGTATTATTTCATCAATACACAGGAGGTCGCTCATGCCCAAGTCCGTCACGCTTTCCACGCTTCTCGGCCTGATGGTACTGGCCATCCCCACCGCCGCCTGCTCGTTCGAAAGCGACGCCAAGGGACAGGAAGTCCCCGCGCAAGGCTCGGGCGACACGCGCAGTTACGCGGCGCGAGGCTTTACCACCGTGTCCAGCGACGGCAGCGATCCGGTCGATATCCGGGTCGGCGGCGCTTTTTCGGTACGCGCGCAAGGAGCGGCGGCTGATCTCGACCAGCTGCGTATCGCACGTGATGGCGACACGCTGCGGATCGGCATGAAGAAGGGCGTACATTGGGGCAACCGCCGCAACGTCCGCATCTTGGTAACGCTGCCCCGCCTGACCGGGGCGGGCGTCGCGGGATCGGGGCGGATGCGCATCGACCGGGTGGAGGGCGACAGCTTCAAGGGCGGGATCGCCGGATCGGGCGACATGACGATCGGGGCGATGCGGGTCCGGCAAGCCGATCTGGGCGTGGCCGGCTCCGGCTCGGTGAATGCCAGCGGCACGGTCGACGCGCTGAAGATCGGGATCGCCGGGTCGGGTAACGTGCTTGGGGGCGGCCTCCATGCCAAACGTGCCGAGGTCGGGATCGCCGGATCGGGCCGCGTCGCGGTTCAGGTCGATGGCCCGGCCAAGGTATCGCTGGGCGGATCGGGCGATGCCGATCTGGGGCCGAACTCGGTCTGCACTGTGAACAAGGGCGGCTCGGGCACGGCGCGTTGCGGGCGGACGCTGTAACGGCGACCTGCTTGCGACGCCGACGGGGCGGTGCGAGGATGACGCCGATGTCGATCCGTGCCGCTGCCGCTGTCCTGTTCTCGCTGCTCATGGCAGGCCCCGCTTTCGCGGCCGAGCGGCGAGTCGATCTGAGCAGCTTCGACAAATTGCGGGTCGAAGGGCCGTTCCGCGTCACCCTGACCACCGCGCCGTCGCCACGCGGGGTGCTGTCCGGCGATGCTAGGGCGCTGCGCGACGTCGAGGCGCAGGTGATGGGCGGCACGCTGGTCGTGCGGCGCGCGGGCGGCGGCGATGCGCCGGTCACGTTGACGCTCGCCGCGCCGCCCCTGTCCGGCGTCACCGTCATCGGCGGCGCGCAGGTGACGGTCCAGGCGATGAAGGGCAGCGCGCTCGCCCTGTCGGTAATGGGAACCGGCGAGCTGCGGGTCGGTCGGGCCGATGGCGATCAGCTGACCGCGATGCTGTTCGGCCCCGCCCGGCTCACCATCGAGGGCGGACGGGTCGGCAAGGTGCGGCTGGCGGCCAATGGGCCTGCGAGCATTGCGGCCGATACGCTGGAGGCGGGCGACCTGACCGTCACGCTCGACGGCCCCGGCGAGATTGCCGCACGGGCGCGCTATACGGCGGCGGTCGCCAATGGCGGGCTGGGCAAGGTGACGGTGGCGGGCACGCCGAAATGCCGGGTCACGGGTGGCGGTGCGGTTCGCTGCGGGGTGAAGTAACCGGCACCCGCCGGTCGAGAAACGCGCCGATCGCGGCAAAGGCATTGGTGCGGATCGGATCGGCCTCGCGCAGTATCTCATGCGCGCAGCCGCGTCCGAAGGCGACCAGCTCGCCCTGCGGCAGACGCTGCGCCACCCGCGCCGCCGCGCGTGCATCGACCAGCCGATCGGCGAGCGCGACCAGCATCAGCACCGGCGTTGCGATCCGCCCCAGCGCCGGATCGTCGCGCAATGCCGCCGTCGCGCGAAAGGCCTCCGCCACCCAATGCCAACTGGGCGAGCCCAGACACAGTTCGGGCTGCGCCTGTCGAAACGCCTGCTGATCGGCGAAGCGGGTCAGGTCGTGCGTCAGCCGCTTCTGCCGCGCGGTGGCGGCGGCGGGTGTCTCCAGCCGCCGCCAGGCGGGGCGCAGCGGATCACCGCGTCCGACCTGCCACCGCGCGAACCGCGCTCCCGCCCATTGTCCGACCGGCGAACGCAGCGCCAACATCGGTGCGACCAGCACCGCCGCATCCGGTGTGATCCCGCCCCCGGCCAGCGCCGACAAGGTGGCGAACCCGCCCATCGAATGGCCCAGCACGACATGCGGCCCCTCGCCCGGTCGTACCCACCCGGCATAAAAGGCCGCCAGATCCTCGCCCGGCCGATCGAGCCGATCGATATGCCCGGTCCCGTCGCCCGTCAGCCGCCCCGACCCGCCCTGCCCGCGCCAGTCGAAGGCGGTGACGTCCCAGCCCTGTGCGCGGAAATGATCGATCGCATCGCCATATTTCTCGATCATGTCGGCGCGGCCGGTCTGGAACAGCAACCGCCCCCGCCGCGCCGTGCCCGGTTCGTGCGGGCGGTCATAGCGGCGATGGACCCAGCCATCAGGGGCCGTCCAGTGCGAGAGGAAGGGCGTGAGGAGGCCTGCCATCGGGTTCGATGCGTGTGTCGCCATGCCGTTCCTTGCCCTCGCTCATGACCGCCAGGGGCGCCATGCGGGTCTGTCCTAGCACGCACTGTGTTACGGTTGTTGTGGGATTTTGGGGAAAGGTCTGCCCATGGCCTTCGACTTCGCTCAGGCTGAACGGGGGGGTGTGGACACGCGCCGCTCACCCCAGGCACGCCCCTCCCGCAGGCGGGAGGGGATGGGGGAGGGAAAAGAGTCTCACCGAGGCCATCGCTCGCGGCCCTCCCCTCCCCAAACCCAGTTTCAGGTAAACGATGCCCCGCATCGTTTAGGTCATGCCGGGGGCATGACCGACCTGAAACTCGCCTGCGGGAGGGGCTTAAGATCAGAAGATCGACCACTCCAGGATCGCAGGCTCCTTCGCCGTCACCGTCATGCGCAGGAAGCGGGCCTTGCCCGGATGACGCAACGTGATCGGTGAGCCACTCACCCCCGTCTCGGCCGCGACTTCGCGCCAGCTCTTCCCGTCCGGCGAAGCCTCGATCCGCAGATCCTGCGGCTGGACCGCAAAGGCCGGGCGTATCCGGCTTTCGCGCACGTCCCGCAATCCGCCCAGATCGGCGGTCAGCACCGGCGCCTGCCCGGCTTCGGGCCGCCACGCGGTCGCGTAATTGTCGTCCGCCGCCAGCGCATCCACGCCCTTACCGGTCCAGCGCAGCCCTCGGTCCCGATGCGCGACAAAGGCCGGGATCAGCGGATCGTGGCTCGGCCGAACCTTCTCGAACGTGCCGTCGGCGCGCACGGTCAGCGGATCGATCGACACCTGCCGCAGCACCCGCTCCGATCCCATCACGAAGGGTAGCGCCTGGCGGTGATAGAGGATGTACGACTTGCCCTTGTCGGCGAAGATCGCGTGATGGCCGGGGCTGATGATCTGCCGCGCGGCATCGGTTTCGAGGATCGGGCTGTTCGCCGCTTCGGTGAACGGTCCCATCGGCGACGCGCCGACCGCATAACGGACCTTGTACGTATCCTTGGTGGTGTTGCCGTCGCTATAGGTCAGCAGGTAGCGCCCCTTTTCCTTCACCATGAAGGGGCCTTCGAAATAATTCGCGGGGGTCACGTCCTTCGGCTCGCCGTCGAAGTGGACCATGTCGGGCTTCAGCTTCACGACGAAGCAGTGCCCGTCGACCCAGTTCAGCCCCGATCCCCAATAGAGATAGGCCTGGCCGTCATCATCGACGAACGCCTCGGCATCGATCATGTGGTATTTCGGCGCAAAGTCCCGCGCGATCAGTGGCTTGCCGCCATTGGCATCGGCCCATGGCCCCGCCGGGGATGGGGCGGAGCCGACCCACACCTCGCTGCCGACCGAGACATACATATACCAGCGGCCGTTCGGCGCCTTGACCACCGAGGGCGCCCAGACCTTGGCATCGCCAGAGGTCGGGCTGGTCGCGGCCTGTTTGGTCGGCCAGTTGGGCTGCGAGAAGGTCCAGTCGCGGCCATTGTCCGAGGTCCACAGCCCCAGACGGTCATCGCCCCACGGATCGATCGTGGCGAAGATATACCAACGCCCCCCATCGCGCACGATGGAGGGGTCGGCGAAATAGCCGGGGAGCAGGGGATTGCCTGCCCCCGGCGTATTCCACATGGCTTCGCGCCGGGGCGCGGCAGACCCCGCCGCCCCGGTAAGAAGGACGGCGGCGAGCAGCGCTCCGGCGCGGGCCTTCATCAGCGCAGGTCCAGCATCACGACCGACTTGGCGGGCACCTGCACGGTCAGCGTGCCGCCCGACAGCGTCGCGGCGTTGAACGACTGCGGCGCGACCTGGTTGGGCGCGTCGAAGGTGTTGTGCGCATCCATCGCGGTGCCGGTCAGGATACGACCCGACACCTGGCCAGCGGTCACGCCGTCCAGCTTCACGCTGACGGTCGCCGCTTGGTTGGGATCGACATTGGTCAGGCCGACATGGACCACGCCCGCCTTGTCACGCACGGCCGAGGCGCTGACCGCCTTCATCACCCACTGGTCCTTATTGTACCAGCGCGACTGGACGTCGACCGGCAGAACGGTCGCGTCCTGATAGTCCTTGTACATGTCGAACACCCAGTAAGTGGGCGTCTTCACCATGCGCGCGCCGTCGGTCAGCATCATCGCCTGGAGCACATTGACCATCTGCGCGATGTTGGCGCCGCGCACGCGGTCGGCGTGGCGGGCGAAGATGTCGAGGTTGAGGCTCGTCACCATCGCGTCGCGAAGCGAATTCTGCTGATAGAGGAAGCCCGGATTGGTGCCGGGTTCGACATCATACCAGGTGCCCCATTCGTCGACGAGCAGCGCGACCCGCTTGTTCGGATCATATTTGTCCATGATCGCCGAGTGCTTGGTCAGCAGCTCTTCCATCTTCAGCGTCTTGGACAGGGTGCGCGCCCAGCTTTCCTCGTCGAAGCCGGTCGCCGCGCCCTTCTTTTCCCAGGGGCCGGGGACGGTGTAATAATGGACGCCGATGCCGTCGAACGTGCCCGACGCCTCGCGCATCATCACTTCGGTCCAGTTATAATCCTCGCTGTTGGCGCCGCTGGCAATCTTCATCAGCTTTTCGCCCGCGGGCACCTTTAGGAAGGTCGAATAGCGGCGGGTGACGTCGGCGGCATATTCGGCGCGCATATTGCCGCCGCAGCCCCACAATTCGTTGCCGATGCCGAACATCGCCAGCTTCCAGGGCTTGTCGCGGCCGTTCTTGCGGCGCTCCTCGGCATAGGTCGATTTGGACGGGAAGGTCATATATTCGACCCACTCGGCCATTTCGGACGGCGAGGCCGAGCCGACATTGCCCGAGACATAGGCCTCGGCGCCGACCATCTCGCTGTAGTTCATGAATTCATGCGTGCCGAAGCTGTTGTCCTCGGTCACGCCGCCCCAGTTGGTGTTGACCTTGGTCAGGCGCTTGGCCTGCGGGCCGACACCTTCGCGCCAGTGATATTCGTCCGCATAGCAGCCGCCCGGCCAGCGGATCACCGGCACCCGGATCGCCTTCAGCGCGTCAAGCACGTCGCGGCGATAGCCGTTGACGTTGGGGATCTTGCTGCCCTTGCCGACCCAGATACCGCCATAGATGCCGGTGCCCAGATGCTCGGCGAACTGGCCGAACAGGCGGCGGTTATAGACCGGACCCGGACGGTCGGCATGCACTTCGACCGTGTCGGCGGTACCGGCGGGCGTGGTTTGTGCCGTTGCGGTGCCCGCGAACAGCGTGGCGACCGCCGCCGCGAACAGGAATTTCGTTGCCCTTTTCATGGATTCTCCTCTGCCTGATGCGGCATGATGGCTTATTGTCCGAGTAAAGAACAGCCCTATTGCACCTCCGTCGCGCGGGCGGGCTTCGCTTTGTCGGGGGTGGTGCCATCGCCGCCGAAGGGCTCCAGGCGGAAGGCAACGCGCGTCGGCGCGAGTACGGTGCGATATTGCTGATGCGGCTGGCCGACATGGCTCCAGGTCGTGTCGCCGCCGACACCCCATTGCGCGGCATCAATGATCAGCGTCGTCTCGCCATGCGGCACTATATCGGTCGACTTCCACGTCCCTGGCGCACGGCGGTACAGGTCGCCATAGGGGAAGGCGAGCGCCTGCATCATTAGCGGCCTGGGCGCGCGGACGCGAAGCCCCGCCCCCTCGCCCGACAGCTCCATCCAGCGGACATCGACCTTGTTGCCGGTATCCTGTGGCCGCATGTAATCGTGATTCTGCTCGGCGATGCTCCCTCGCCACAGCCCGATCGCGGCCGAGCTCTTGCGATCGACATAGCTTTCATGCGGTCCCCGACCATACCATTCGACCGTCTTCATGGTGGTGGGCATGGTGTACCACAGCCCGATACGGACCGGCGGCGGCAGGTCGGCCTTCAGCGGTACGAACTGCCCGTCGACATCGACCGCACCATCGCCTGCCATCTTGTAGCGGGTGACGAAGCGCGCCGCGCCCGCCCCCATCTCGTGATCGACGGTCACGCTCCGGTCGGGACCGATCGATACACGCCGCACCTGATAGCGGCCGTTCATCGTAAACCAAGGCGATTGCTGGGCGACGGTGCCGTTGGCGGTGTCGTTGTCGGTTTCGGCACGAACGAAATTGGGCTGGCCGCCCTTGGCCAGTATGCGGCCACCTGTCGCGTAACGCGTAACGAGCCCGGTCTTGCGGTCGATGACCAACTCCGCGTCGTTCGCCGACAGGGTGACGCTGTCGGCATTATCGGCGACCGCGACCTGCCCCCTGGCCGCCACCGGCATGGCGGGGGCGTCGGTGAGCGCGAACTGCTCCCAACCGACGACGTAATTTGCCGGCACCGCGCGGATCGTGCCGTCCTTGGCATGGGCGCGGACGGTCAGGACATATTCCGCTCCCGCCTCGCGCGCGAACTTGGGGGCGAGCGCCACCGTCTGCACCTGCCCGGCCGCCGTCGTCAGCACGGGTAGCTGCCCGGTCGCCACCGCGACGCCGTTCTTCTCGACCACCCAGTCGAAGGTGAAGCCCGACAGATCGATAAAGTCATGACGGTTGTGTACAGTCAGCCGTCCGGTCTTCGCATCGTAACCGTCAAAGCGGATCGGCGACTGGACCTTCTGCACCTCGTACAGTTGCGGATTGGGCGTCCGGTCGGGCTGGTTCAACCCGTCGCCGAACTCGACATCCCCGCCCGGATTGGGGCCATACTCGCCGCCGTCACCCCAGTAACGTCGACCGTCCTTGGTATAGCGATACATGGACTGGTCGACCCAATCCCAGATGAAGCCGCCCTGCAGCTTGCGGTGCGCGTAGATGGTGTCCCAGTAATCCTTGAAATTGCCGCCCGAATTGCCCTGCATATGGGCATATTCGCACTGGATCATCGGCTGGGTCCGGGTCGGGTCCTCGGCCCAGTCGACCATCTTTTCGATGTCGTCGTACATGGGCGCGTAAATATCGACATAGTTGTTCGGCTGATGGCTCCAGTCGAGCGTCCCCCAGCCGAGATAGGAGATCAGCCGTGCCGGATCGCGCCGCCGGATCGCCGCCGCCGCCTTCTCGAAATTCGGGCCGATCCCCGCCTCATTGCCCAGCGACCAGAAGATGATTGAGGGATGGTTCTTGTCCCGCTCGACCATGTTCATCACGCGGGAGACGTGTGCGCCCTCCCAGGCGGGGTCGAAGCCGATCTGATATTTGCCGCGCTGATCGCCGTTGCGGTTACCCTGCTCCATATAGGCGTGGCTCTCGATATTGGCCTCGTCCATCAGGTAGAAGCCATATTCGTCCGCCAGCGCCAGGAAACGCGGGTCGTTGGGGTAGTGCGAGGTGCGGATGGCGTTGAAGTTGTTGCGCTTCATCAGCTCCAGGTCGCGGCGCATCGACGCTTCGGAGATGACGTGGAAGGTCTCGGGGTCATGCTCGTGCCGGTTGACGCCGCGGATCACGATGCGGCGGCCATTGACCATGACCTGCCCGTCCTTGATCTCGACGGTGCGGAAGCCGATCCGCTGCGGCGTGGCCTGCACCACTTGGCCATTCGCATCGACCAGTTCGACCAGCAGCGTGTAGAGATGGGGCGTCTCCGCCGACCAGCTTCGCACGCCGGGCACGGCGGCATCCAGCTTGGCCGAGGTGGCGCCCTGGGCCAGTGCTACCTCTCGCGTCACCACCGCCCGCTCGCCGTCGAGCAGCGTCATGCGCGCGGTCATCGCCTGGGGCAGCGCGGGCAGCGTCAACTCGGTCGACAGGGTGCCGTCGCGGTAATTCTTGTCGAGCCCGGCATGGACGAACAGATCGTCGATTCGCGCTTTCGGCACCGCCCGCAGATATACCGACCGCTCGATCCCCGAGACGCGCCAGAAATCCTGATCCTCCAGATAGCTGCCGTCCGACCAGCGATGGACGCGGATTGCCACGACGTTGCGGCCGGGCTTGAGGAACCGGGTGACGTCATATTCGGTCGGGAGCTTGGAGTCCTCGGAGTAACCGACCTCCTGCCCGTTGACCCACACGCGGTAGGCGGAACCCGCCGCGCCGATCTGAAGGATCACGTCCTGCCCACGCCACCCCTCGGGCAGGATGAAGTTGCGGCGATAGGACCCCGTCTCGTTATCGTCATGCGGCACCAGCGGCCGGTTGGCGGGGAAGGGATAGGTGATGTTGTTGTATTTGGGCTGACCATATCCTTCGGCCTGCCACATCGCGGGGACCTTTATCGTCTTCCACTTGGACACATCGTAACCGGGCCGCTCGAACCCCTTGGGTGCAGCCTCGACCGAGGGGGAGAAGGCGAAGGACCAGTCGCCGTCGAGGCTCATGTAACGACTCGATCTAGCCCGATCGCCAGCGAGCGCCAGTTCGCGGCTTTCATAGGGGAAGGCGGTGGCGCTGGCGGGGCGGGTGCCGCGCGCATTGACGGCGGGATTCTCCCAATCGGGTCGGCTGGGATCGACCTGTACCGGTGCGACCTGCGGACCGTTCTGAGCCAAAGCCGGACTCGTCAGAGCCACCACGGCCGCACCGGCCGCCAAACGCCACTTCATCGCACTCCCCTTTGTGTATTGCCCATGATTCCCTGACCGGATCACGGCTATATTTGTCTGATTTTTATGGCGCGTTGAGCGGCGCGACAAGGAAAAAGGCAAGGAGGGCGATCAGCTGATGTGCGCCACCGTGCCCGGTTGACGGACCCGCTGGCGCTTCGGCTATAGTCTGACGTTTGATATGATCCGCGCGGGGAGACGCCAGGGTGAAGAACGGGACGATCCTTCGCAACAGCCGCATGGCCGCCGCCGCCTTGGCGTTGATCCTGGGTTCGGGCGCGGCGCAAGCCCAGGTCGCAGCCCCCGCCGCCGACCGCCCGGTCCCCGTCACTTTGCGCCCCGCCATCGACCGCCCGTCGACGGTGTTCGAAGGCTGGGGCACCGCGCTCGCCTGGTTCGCGCATGTCACCGGCGGCTGGCCCGAGGCGGAGCGGACGCGGCTGGCCGATCTGTTCTACGGCCCGAAGGGGCTGGGCTGGACGATCGCGCGCTACAATATCGGCGGCGGCAATGCGGCGGATACCCCGCCCTATATGAAGGTCGGGCGCGCGGTGCCGGGTTTCTGGCGGCAACCGGCGGGGGTGATGGGCAAGGACTGGTGGCGCGCCGACGATCCCGCCATGTGGGACTGGGGGCAGGACGCCAACCAGCGCTGGTGGCTTGACGCCATCACCGCACGGGTGAAGCAGCCGATCTTCGAGGCCTTCTCCAACTCGCCGCCCTGGTTCATGACGGTCAGCGGCCGGGTATCGGGCGCGGAAAAGGGCACCGACGACAATCTCCGCCCCGGTCAGGAAGCCGCCTTCGCCACCTATCTGGTTCGCGTCACCGACGAATTGCAGCGGCGGCACCATCTGACCTTCCGCACCCTGTCGCCGGTCAACGAGCCCAACACCAACTATTGGTTCGCCGCCAACACCCAGGAAGGCGCGCATTGGAGCCCGGCGCGGCAGGCGCAGATGATCGACGCCACCGCCGCCGCACTAAAGGCGAAGCATCTGTCCACGGTCGTCGCGGCGCCGGACGAGACCGCCTCCAACCTGTTCGTGGCAGATTGGGCCGCCTATCCGCCCGCCACCTGTGCCGCGATCGGGCAGCTCAACGTCCATAGCTATGGTACCGTCCACCAGACCGCCGTGCGCGACATCGCCCGCGCCTCGGGCATCAAATTGTGGATGAGCGAGAACGACACGCCGCTGTCGGGTGACCCTGAGGATTTTACCGGCATGGCGACGCCCCTGGCCTTTGCCGAGCATGTCGTCGGCGACCTGAAACGGCTTGAGCCCGCCGCCTGGGTCTTCTGGCAGGCGGTCGAGGATCTCAGCACGCGCAAGGGCGAGAAGGGATCCAACTGGGGCATTGTCAAGGCCGACCTGATGGGCGCGGCGGACCAGCCCCATGCGATCCATGTGACGGGCAAATATTGGGCGATGGCGCAGTTCAGCCGCTATATCCGGCCGGGCGACCGGCTGGTGCCGGTGGACGATATGGACACGGTCGGCGCGCTGTCACCCGACGGACGGCGGCTGGTACTGGTCCATGTCAATCCGGGCTTGTCGCCGAGACCGCTGAGCGTGGCGGTGCCGGGACGGTGGCAGCGGCGGATGATCGTGACGGACGCTGTGCATAAGTCCGTGGATATCACGGGGGATATCGCGCCGCCGCAGTCGGTGGTGACGTTAATATTGACGCGGTGAAGGCGGAGCGTGGCCTTCGACTACGCTCAGGCTGAACGGCTGTTTGTATCGGCCCCCTCCCCCCACCGCCGTTCAGCCTGAGCGTAGTCGAAGGCCACGGGAAACCCTCGCCACACTGAACCGCTAGGCTGCGGGTTCGAATCCTGCTGGGTCCACCACCCTCACATCCCCGCATCGGGATCGGTCAGCCCGATCATCCGCCGCCCTGCCCTTCGCGCGAAGTTCAGCGTCGCCTTTTTCCGGATATGCGCAGGCAGCGGCACGCTATGCGCCTCGCGGATAATCGCCGCGTCATAGCGGTCGGCGACAATGATCCCCGTCCGCTCGGGCAGGAACGCCGCGCTTTCCAGCGGCGACCAGTCGAACCCGGCGGGCACCGCCCAGTAGAATCGGTCGCAATGCGCCAAATAATCGGGCCATTTGCCGTCGCCCAGCATATCGGCGCGCGACACCTTGATCTCGACCACCACGACATTCCCCCGCGCGTCGAGCGCCATCAGGTCGGCCCGGCGGCCACCCTCCAGCGGGACTTCGGGGATGGTGATGAGGTCGTGGCGGAGCAGCATCCGGGTCACCCCCCGCGCGACATCGGCGGCGCAGAGCGGGGATAGCGGATCGTCGACGCACGAAGCGGGCGGCATGTCCAACATGCCACCCGCTTAGAACATTTGACGAACATATGCAAAGCCCCGAGGGGCTCGGACATAATTCAGGCCCCGGATCAGGGCCTTGGCGTCAACGATAGAAGATGTGGTTGCCGATCGCGGCGACCTTCTGCACCCGCACGCCCGGACGGTTGCCGGGGGTGTTGAAGTACAGGGCCTTGCCAGCGGTGCTGTCCCACGCCTGGGCCAGCGCGACCTTGGCGACCGCGACGGCGGTGCGATAGGCGCTACGCGACGGGCTGACCGACGGGATTTCACCCCGGCGCACGAAGCTGAACTGGCCGCGCTGCTTGATGACGTCGCAGACGTCGGTGGGGAAACGACCCGACTTGGTGCGGTTCAGGATGACCTGTGCCACGGCGAGCTGGCCCGCGAGCGGTTCGCCGCGACCTTCGAAATAGATGGCACCGGCCAGACAGCGGAGCTCTTCGCTCGACGCAATCTCGTCCTGATCGGCCACGGCGTCGGCCAACGAGTCATAGTCGCCGTCCTCATCGCCTTCAGAAACCTGGGAAAAATCGGGGAGCGCGGACATGGTGGCCCGGGCGCTCTGGGGAACCATCGCAACATCGGCGACGTTGATCCCGGAAACAGTCATCGCACTGACTGGAGTGGCAGCAACACCGGCAACGTTGGTCGCGAGGCTGGGGGTGCTGGTGGCGAGAAGACCCGCCAGGGATAGAGCCATGGCAGCGGATGCCGCGACTCGCTTGAAAACGGTCATTCACTCGAACAGACATGCGGTTGGATCACGGACCCGAGCATTGCCCAAAGGCGCTCGTCCGGGCTTCCCCCCGACTGCGTAACCCACCGGATCGCACCCGATAAGCACAACGCGAAACTACGATGGCGCGCTCGTGGCCGATCCGGCCGGGTTCGTCAATGTTGCAGGATCGTTTCAGCGGTGAACCGTTCCGCCGCAGCGCCATCCAGTTCCACGACCCACAGATCGGGATCGCGCGCCCGCCGACGCTGCCAATAGCTTAAAATATCGTTTGCAGGCGTCGATTCGATCAGCGCGGTTTTGCCATCGGTGCCCAGCCCACGCTCCAGCACGCGTTCGCGCCGATCGGCATCAATCACGATGACCAGGATGCCACCGCCTTGCGGATCGCCCTTGGCCAACACCATGCCCATGCCGCCGCTGTCGTTCATCCGGCGCAGCAGAGCCGTTACCAGCATCCCGCTCGGCAGGCGGCCGTCCATCGCTCAGCCGTTCCGATAGCCGGGCAGGCCCGCCAGCGCGATCTGCGAGCGCATGAAGGTGCCGGTGCCGCGCGCCACCTCCTCGCCGCTGGCATCGATCAGCCGCGCATCGGCGACGAACACCCGTCGCCGCCCGCTGACCCAGCGTCCTTCGGCCACCACCTCCCCCGCCTTCATCGGGCGGGTGAGCAGCAGGTTGAACTGCGTCGTCAGCAGGAAACGATCGGTGACCAGGCTGTTGCAGGCATAGAAGGCCGCATCGTCGAGCATCTTGAAGTAGCTCGTGCCATGCGCCGCGCCCGCCGCGTGATAATGCCGCTCGTCCACCCGAAAGCGGATGCGCGCGACACCCGGCTCGGTGATTTCCAGCGCGGAGTCGAATAGGCGGTTGATCGGGGCTGCGGCATAGAGCGTCTCCAGCGCCCGGAAATGCGCGGCCTCGCCCTCAGGCCGCGGCGTCACGCGCCTCGTCCTGGGTGAGCAGCGCCCAGATCGCATCGGGCGACCCCGCCCCGCGAAGCTTGGCGACGAAGCCCTTGTCGCGCAGCCGCCGCGAAATCCGCGCCAGCGCCTTCAGATGCGCCGACCCCGCATCGGCGGGCGAGAACATCGCGAAGACCAGATCGACCGGCATGTCGTCGACCGCCTGGAAATCGACCGGCTGTGCCAGACGCGCGAAAACGCCGACGATCTGGGTCAGCCCCTCCAGCTTGCCGTGCGGGATGGCGACGCCGCCGCCAAAGCCGGTCGAACCCAGCTTCTCGCGTTCGAGCAGCACGTCGGTCAGCCGCTTGGCATCCTGCCCCGCTGGCCCGGCGGCGGCCACCGCCAGCGCCTGGAACAGAGTCTTCTTGTTGGCGGCGCTGACGCCCGCCAGCACCGTGTCGTGGCGCAACAGATCGCTGAAGTCGTTCATGGTCTTTCCGGTGCGCCCCCGCGCGGCCCGCCTATTAACGGGCCACGCGGAAGAACGATAGAGCTTATCCGGCCGTGCCGCCGCGCTGCGGCTCGACCCAGCCGATGGTTCCGTCGCCCCGGCGATAGACCATGTTATACGACCCGGTGCCCGAATTCTTGAACAACAGGGCCGCAGTATTGCGCAGGTCGAGCATCATCACCGCGTCCGACACGCTGGCATCGGGAATATCGACGCGGGTTTCGGCGATGATCAGGGGAGCATCGCCTGCCTCATCCTCATCGACCTGTTCGGCGAACAGCGTATAGCCCGCATCATAGGCCCCCGCCTCGGCCAGTTCGATTGCCTGGCCCTGGTTGCGGTCCTTCAGGCGGCGCGAATAGCGGCGGAGCTGCTTTTCGATCTTCGCGGCGGCGCCGTCGAAGGCGAGGTGCGCATCCTGCGCTTCGTGGCGGCCCTTCAGCACCAGGCCGCGGGTGACGTGCATCACGATATCGCATTTGAAGCCGACGTCATGCGGCCCCTTGCCGAACGTCACCTCCGACGAGATGGCGCGGGCGAAATATTTCTCGGCGATACCCTGAAGCCGGTCCGTCACATGGGTCCGCAGCGCGTCGCCCGTTTCGACCTGATGACCAGAAATCCGGATATCCATCGTCTTCTCCTTAGATGCACTCAGATGGGACGGTCCTTTTGGCCTGTCCCGTGGCGTCAACCGGACGCCTCGGCCCCCCAAATCGGATCATTGATCCCCTTTAGAAACGCTGCATGGGCGGCAAGTTCCGCCTCGCTGGGACGGAAATGGCGCGGCGGACGGACGCGGGCGGGTGCGCGGGCGACGATCGTGGGCCCGGTATCCTCGCTCGTCTCGGCGAGCAGGCCCAGGCCGATCTGCCGCCCGCCCATCAGCTCGACATAGACCTGCGCCAGCAGCTGCGCGTCGAGCAGCGCGCCGTGCAGGACACGGTGCGAGCGGTCGATGCCATAGCGCGAGCAGAGCGCGTCTAGGGTGTGCTTGGCGCCGGGATGCTTGCTGCGCGCGATCGCCAGCGTGTCGACCATCCGCGTCTTTTCACAGACCGGCGGGAAGCCCAGCGCCCCCAGCTCGCCATTGATGAAGCCGAAGTCGAAGGTCGCGTTGTGCGCGATCAGCGGCGCGTCGCCGATGAAGTCCAGAAACTCGGCGACCCCGGCGGCAAAGACCGGCTTGTCCTTCAGGAAGGCGTCGGACAACCCATGGACCGCCTGCGCCTCGGCGGGCATCGTGCGTTCGGGATTGAAATAAGCGTGATAGGTGCGGCCGGTTTCGACCCGGTTGACCAGTTCGACACAGCCGATTTCGACCAGCCGGTCGCCTTCCGAAAATTTGAACCCTGTCGTTTCGGTGTCGAAAACGATCTCTCTCATGCCCCGACTATCGGCCTTCGGATGCGGCGATGCAAGCGATCAAAGCCCGCACTTTTTCGCGGGTTTCGGCGATCGGAATGTCGGTTGCGATGACGTGATCGGCGCGCGCCTGCTTCTCCGCATCGGGCATCTGGCGGGCCAGGATGGCATCGAATTTGGCCTCGGTCATGCCCGGCCTTTTCAACACCCGTGCCCTTTGTACGTCCGGTTTTGCCGAAACCACCAACACCTTATCCACAGCCTTATCACCGCCGGTTTCAAACAGCAGGGGCACGTCGACAACCACCATCGAAGCGTCGGCATGGGTGGCGAGAAAGGCTGTCCGCTCGGACTGTACTGCCGGATGGACGATCGCCTCCAGTCTACGCATCGCAGCATCATCGCCCAGCACCGCCTGCCCCAGTGCGGCGCGATTCACGCCCTCCGGCCCCGTCGTACCGGGAAAGGCCGATTCGATGGTCGGCACCAGCCGCCCGCCGGGTCCTTGCAGTTGATGCACACAGGCATCAGCGTCAAAGACCGGC
Source organism: Sphingomonas sanguinis (assembly GCF_019297835.1). Taxonomy (NCBI): domain Bacteria; kingdom Pseudomonadati; phylum Pseudomonadota; class Alphaproteobacteria; order Sphingomonadales; family Sphingomonadaceae; genus Sphingomonas; species Sphingomonas sanguinis. The sequence continues at coordinate 2,657,203 of NZ_CP079203.1, forward strand.
ACACCCTCGTCGCGAAACATCTGCGCGACGGTCGACTTGCCCATGCCGATCGAGCCGGTCAGGCCGAGGATCATCATTTCAGCAGGATGTCGCGCAATTCGCCGTCCCGCTCGCGCGGCGGGACGACGCCGAAGAACCGCTCGAACGCGACCGCCGCCTGGCCGATCAGCATCTCCAGCCCGTCGATTGTGGCCAATCCCCTCGCCCGCGCCGCCGCCAACAAGCCGGTCTCGAGCGGCGCATAGACGATGTCATACACGACCGCGTCCTCCGGCAGCGCCGACAGGTCGAGGTCGAGCGGCGGCTGCCCGGTCATGCCCAGGCTAGTCGCGTTGACCACCAAGGCGCTGGGCGGCACCGCCTGTCCGATCGGCAGCGCCTGTCCTTCGAGGCCGAAGGAGGACAGCAACGCCGTCGCTTTTTCCACATCACGGTTGAACAGGGTCACTGGCCCGACGCCGATCCCCGCCAGCGCATAGAGCACCGCGCGCCCGGCGCCCCCTGCCCCGATCACCGTCACCGGCTTGCCCGTCAGATCGAAGCGGGCGAGCGGCGCGGCAAAGCCCGCCGCATCGGTATTGGTCCCGACCAAAGCGCCATCGGCATCGCGAAAGGCGGTGTTGGTCGCCCCGATCGAGGTCCGCACATCCTCGCGATCCTCGACATGCTCGAGCGCGGCGATCTTGTGCGGCACGGTGATGTTGCAGCCGCGCCAGTCCGGGTCCGCCTTCCGCTCGGCGAAATAGGCAGGCAGCGCCTCGGGGAGGACATGGGTGGCACGATATTCCGCCTCGATCGCCAATGCCTTCAGCCAGAAACCGTGGATTTTCGGCGATTTGCTATGGGCAATCGGATCGCCGATCACTTCCGCATAAGGCAATGCCATCAGGCGGGCATCCAGCCGCGTTCGCGCAAATAGCCCAGCACTGGGAGCAGCGGCATACCGAGAATGGTGAAGTGACTCCCCTCGATCCGTGAGAAGAGTTGCACCCCCGGCCCCTCGATCCGGAAACAGCCGACGCAGCCCGCGATTTCGGGCCATTCCTGATCGAGATAGCGGTCGATGAACGCGCCCGAAAGCGGACGAACATGGAGCTTTGCGCGCTCGACATGCCGCCAGACGGGGCGGCCATGCTCGGCGATGACGGCGGCGCTCCACAATTCGTGGCTCCCCCCGCTCATCCGCGCCAGATGCTCCGCCGCCTCTTCGCGGCTCTCGGGCTTGTCCAGCAACGTGCCGTCGGCGAGCGCCACGATCGAATCCGACCCCAGCACCGGCACCGGCCCGGCATTCGCCGACACCTTCACCGCCTTCATCTCCGCCAGCGCATCGGACAGGTCGCGCGGGGACGAACCCGTCATCGCCGCCTTGACGCTCGCCTCGTCGACGCGCGCAGGCAGCGCCTCATAGGCCACGCCTGCCGCGTCGAGCATCGCCCGGCGCGAGGCGCTTTGCGACGCCAGGATAATCATGCCTCGGCCTTTCTCTGATTCACCAGCGAGATGATCGCCGCCGCCGTCTCCTCGATCGAGCGGCGGGTGACGTCGATCACGGGCCAGTCATTGTCGGCGAACATACGCCTGGCAAAGGTCAGTTCGCGGTTCACCGCCTCCTGCTCGACATAATCGGTGTCGGGCGCCTGGTTGAGCGACAGCAGCCGGTTGCGCCGGATCGCGATCAGCCGGTCGGCACTGGTGGTCAGCCCCACGACCAGCGGCTTTTTCAGCGTGAACAGAAAGGGGGGCGGGGGGCTTTCGACCACGATCGGGATGTTGGCCGTCTTGTACCCGCGATTGGCGAGATAGATGGAGGTCGGCGTCTTGGACGAGCGGCTGACCCCCGCCAGCACGATATCGGCCTCCTCCCATTCCTCCCACGCGATGCCGTCGTCATGCGCGATGGTGAACTGGATCGCATCGACGCGCGCGAAATAGGCGGCGTCGAGGACGTGCTGGCGACCGGGCCGCATCTTGGCCTGCACACCCAGCAGCCCCGACAGCGCGGCATTGACCGGGTCGAGCGGCGCCACCGTCGGCAGGCCGAGCGCATGACAGCGGCTCTCCAGCACGCGCCGGGTCACGGGGTTCACCAGCGTATAGATCACCAGCCCCGGATTCTGCGCAATCTCCTGAAGGATGCGCTCCAGATGGCTTTCGGTGCGGACCATCGGCCAGAAATGCCGGACGGTTTCCACATCGTCATATTGCGCCAGCGCCGCCTTGGCGATGTTCTCCAGCGTTTCGCCGGTGGAATCGGACAGCAGGTGCAGGTGGAGCCGTGTCGTCATCGGCACGGGCATGACTCTGTGGATAACATGGCGAGAATCGGTAGCGTAACTTCGCCGACCGGCCAAGCGGAGGTTGGGCGGTGGATAAGCGATGATTCGTCCACATCGAATCCCACAGGCCCGATTCTTTTCCACAGCCTGTGAGTTATGGGGGCGATGAATCCGAATCCCGTTGAATCGGCGATTCCCCTTGAGTCAACGTGTTGGCATATCGGGGAGAGCCGCATAATCCCGACAACCAACGTGCCAACCACTTCAACAATCCATTCTTAGAATCTTCTTTAATAGAAGAAGGGGGGTCTCCTGACCGACGTTGCGATTCGAAAGCCCCTGCTCTCCGTGCTGTCGGGCGAGCGGCTGGCGACACCGCCCATGTGGCTCATGCGGCAGGCGGGTCGCTATCTGCCGGAGTATCGCGAGCTGAGGGCGCAGAAGGGGGGCTTCCTGGCCCTGGCGACCGATCCGCAAGCCGCGGCGGAGGTGACGGTGCAGCCGATCCGCCGGTTCGGTTTCGACGGCGCGATCCTGTTCTCCGACATATTGATGGTCCCCTGGGCACTCGGCCAGGACCTCAGCTTCGGCGCAGGGGAGGGGCCGCGTCTGGCCCCTGCCTTGGTCGATCATGCGCTGAATGCCCTTGAGCGCGTCCCTGAGCGGCTCGACCCGGTCTATGCCACCGTGGCACGGGTCGCGGAGCAATTGCCGCCCCAGACCAGCTTCCTGGGCTTTGCGGGCTCTCCCTGGACGGTCGCGACCTATATGGTGGCGGGGCAGGGGTCGAAGGATCAGGGCGAGACGCGGCGCTTCGCCTATGCCGACCCGGCGGGGTTCGGGGCGATCATCGATGCGATCGTGGCCATGACCATCGACTATCTGGCGGGACAGGTCGCCAACGGGGTGGAGGCGGTGCAGCTGTTCGACAGCTGGGCGGGTTCTCTCAGCCCCGCGCAGTTCGAGCGCTGGGTGATCGCGCCCAATGCGGCGATCGTCGAAGGTTTCCGCGCGCGCTGTCCGGGCGTGCCGGTGATCGGTTTTCCCAAGGGGGCAGGGGGCAAGCTGCCTGCTTATGCCCGCGAGACGGGGGTGGACGCGGTCGGGCTGGACGAGACGGTCGATCCGGTCTGGGCGGGCACCTATCTGCCAAAGGGCTTGCCGGTGCAGGGCAATCTCGATCCCTTGGCGCTGATCGCCGGCGGCGAGGCGCTGGACGGCGCGGTGGATCGCATCCTCTCGGCCTTCACCGACCGGCCGCATATCTTCAATCTGGGGCATGGTATATTGCCCGACACGCCGATCGCGCATGTCGAGCGGCTGATCGCCCGTGTGAGGAAAGAGCGATGATCGGATTGCTGGGCGCCGCCTATGAATGGGTGAAGGCGGCGCATATCATCTTCGTGATCTTCTGGATGGCCGGGCTGTTCATGATGCCGCGCTATCTGGTCTATCATCAGGAAGCTTTGGTCGCGGGCGACGCCACCGATGCCGCGCGCTGGGTCGAGCGTGAGGGCAAGCTGCGCTCCATCATCCTGACCCCGGCGCTGATCGCGGTATGGGTGTTGGGGTTGCTGCTGGCGGGCTCGCTCGGACTGTTCTCGGGCGTTCCCGGCCTGGGTTGGCTCCATGCCAAGCTGTTCTTCGTGCTGCTGCTCAGCGGCTATCATGGCTGGATGGTCGGCTATGCCAAGAAGCTGGCGCGCGGGCAGATGACGCTCAGCGGCAAGCAGCTGCGCATGATCAACGAGGTGCCCGCGCTGGCGGCGACGATCATCGTGGTGCTGGTCGTCATCAAGCCGTTCTGATCGCTTCTTACTCCCCTCCCGCAGGCGGGAGGGGCGGGGGGAGGGAAAGCCGCAGGCGATGGCCTCTGTGAGACACCATGCCCTCCCCCAACCCCTCCCGCCTGCGGGAGGGGAGTAAGAAGAGCAGCCCTCCCGCCTGCGGGAAGGGCTTACCGCGCCTCCTTTCCCCATTGACTTGGGCTCCCCCGAATCCTAACTCCGTGCCCGTACGGCGCGGTCCTCGCGTCGGGTACGCTTCCTTATCGACAGCCTCGTTTCGCCGCGATCCTCGCCGACCGACGCCCTCCGACCATCCGGACCGATCATGCATCTGAAAGACCTCAAGAAGAAAACCCCCGCCGACCTCGTGCAGCTGGCCGAGGAATTGGGGGTCGAGAGCGCGTCCACGCTGCGCAAGCAGGACCTGCTGTTCGCCATCCTGAAGGAACAGGCCGAACAGGGCGACCAGATCATGGGCCTGGGCACGATCGAGGTGCTGCCCGACGGCTTCGGCTTCCTGCGGTCGCCCGAAGCGAACTATCTGGCCGGGCCGGACGACATCTATGTCTCGCCCAACCAGGTCCGCAAGCACGGCCTGCGCACCGGTGATACGGTCGAAGGCGAGATCCGCGCACCCAAGGACGGCGAGCGCTATTTTGCGCTGACCAAGCTGACCTCGGTCAATTTCGATGACCCGGAAGCCGTCCGCCACCGCGTCAATTTCGACAATCTGACGCCGCTCTACCCCGAGCAGAAGCTGATCCTCGATCCCGCCGATCCGACCCAGAAGGACAAGTCGGCGCGCGTCATCGACATCGTGTCGCCCCAGGGCAAGGGCCAGCGCACGCTGATCGTGGCACCCCCGCGCGTCGGCAAGACGGTGATGCTGCAGAACATCGCCAAGGCGATCACCGACAATCACCCCGAAGTCTTCCTGATCGTCCTCCTCATCGACGAGCGCCCGGAAGAAGTCACCGACATGCAGCGCTCGGTGCGCGGCGAGGTCGTGTCCTCGACCTTCGACGAACCGGCGCAGCGCCACGTCCAGGTCGCCGAGATGGTGATCGAAAAGGCCAAGCGCCTGGTCGAGCACAAGAAGGATGTCGTCATCCTGCTCGACTCGATCACCCGTCTGGGCCGCGCCTACAACACCGTGGTCCCGTCCTCGGGCAAGGTGCTGACCGGCGGTGTCGACGCCAATGCGCTCCAGCGGCCGAAGCGCTTCTTCGGTGCGGCGCGTAACATTGAGGAGGGCGGTTCGCTCTCGATCATCGCCACCGCGCTGATCGACACGGGCAGCCGCATGGACGAGGTCATCTTCGAAGAGTTCAAGGGCACCGGCAACTCGGAAATCGTCCTCGACCGCAAGGTGGCGGACAAGCGCATCTTCCCGGCGATGGACGTCGGCAAGTCGGGCACCCGCAAGGAAGAGCTGCTGGTCGAGAAGGACAAGCTGTCCAAGATGTGGGTGCTGCGCCGCATCCTCATGCAGATGGGTACTATCGACTCGATGGAGTTCCTGCTCGACAAGATGAAGAACTCGAAGACCAACGAGGATTTCTTCGACTCGATGAACCAGTAAGGGCCGGGGGCTCAGTCCCCCACCGACGTTACGGTTTGATGGGTTCGCATGGGGAAATAGGCCCGCTTGCGAACCCATTTTCGTTTTGGGGCGTTAGCAGGCCCGATCCCACCCCCTTTCGGGATCGTGCCGGTCCAAGCACGGCACGGCCGCGTCGTTGCTTAACACGCGACGCGGCCAAACGGGGGTGGGGTATCAACCCAAACCCAGCCACCTCAACCTCCGTTCGCACTGAGCGAAGTCGAAGTGCACGCCCCATCACTCGTCAAGGGATTCCCATGGCCTTCGACTTCGCTCAGGCTGAACGGAGGTTGGGAATTCGGGGAATGGCTACCCCAGCCCCTTACGGCCGGGTACGCCCGCCGCCCATGCCGCCGCCCTGGCCGCCACCGGCGCCCGGCGCGCCGACCGCGCCGATATTGCCGAACAGATCCTGGAAGAAGCCGCGCTGGCGGCCCAGGGTCGGCGTCGTCTTGCCATAGGGCGAGATGTCGGCGACCTGATCGATGCCCGCGCGGCGGATCGTCGTGACGTTGCCCGCCTGGTCGAAGCTGACCTGCAAGGTGATCTGCGACACCGGATGGGGCAGAGTATAGCCCAGATTGCGGCTGTCGCGCGCGACATAATACCAGTCGCCACCGCCGAACTGGCTGGTAATCGTCGGCGTACCTAGCGTCTGGAGCACTGACTGGCGGTTGTCGACACCCGGCTGGATCGAGTTGACGAGATCGACATCGACCACATAACCCTGATGCGACCGCAGCGGCGTACAGGCCGACGCCGTCAGGGCCATGATCAGGCCCAGCCCGAGGGCGCGGGTGGAAGAAACGCTCATCATTATCTCCGGGCCGGACGACCGGCCGCACAGGCAGCTATACAGGCAGTCGATCCGCTCGACCGTCACCCCCTCGATATGCCAAGGGAAAGGCGCATACAAGCAATTCGCGCGCAACCGGTCGTGCGGGCAGGAAGGGGAGGGGCACATGGCCTGGGGCTGGCTCAAGCAGGGGATCGCCCGCTATTTCGGGCGTGACGCGGATGCGGCGCTGCCGCTGTACAATGCCGTCGTGCTGCGCGCGCGAGCGGAGCATTGGTATCTCGACGGGGCGGTGCCCGATACGGTCGATGGCCGGTTCGACATGATCGCGGCGGTCCTGTCGGTGGTGCTGATCCGGTTGGAGGCCGATCCCGAGGGCGTGGCGCCCGCTGCACGGCTGACCGAGCGCTTCGTCACCGACATGGACGGACAGCTTCGCGAACTCGGCATCGGCGACATCGTGGTCGGCAAGCATATCGGCAAGATGATGGCGATGCTGGGAGGGCGCCTGACTGCCTATCGCGAGGGGCTGGCCGGGGATAAGGCGGTGATGGACGCCGCCTTGATCCGCAACCTGTATCGCGGCGCGGCACCCGCGGATACGGATGCCGTTGCCCATGTTCGCGAGCGACTTTCCACCCTACATGAGCGGCTGGCGGCCGTTTCACTCGCTCGCCTTACCCTTGGAGACCTGCCGTGACCCCCGAATGGAGCCGCCCCGAAAAGATCGACACGATCGGTGAGCGCGAAAAGCCCGTCTCGATCGACACGACTGCGGACGAACGCCGGGCGCTGGCTGGGCGGTTCGCGCTGCTCTCGGTCGATGCGCTGTCGGCCGATCTGGTCGTGCGGCGCGATGCGGCGGGCATCCTGGTCACCGGCACGGTGCGCGGGTCGGTGGTTCAGCCCTGTTCCGTGACGGGCGACCCGGTCCCGGCCAAGGTCGACGAACCGGTCGCCCTGCGCTTCGTCGAACCCACCGGGCACGGTGCGGATGAGGAAATCGAGCTGTCCGAGGATTCGCTCGACACGATCGAGATCGAAGGCGGCACGATCGACCTGGGCGAAGCGGCGGCCGAAACCATGGCGCTGTCGCTCGATCCCTTCCCGCGCAGCCCCGCCGCAGCCGCGACGCTGAAGGAAGCGGGCGTCATCAGCGAGGACGAAGCCGGGCCGCTCGGCGCGCTATCGGGGCTGAAAGCGATGCTCGAAGGCAAGAAGTGACCTATTCCTCCCCAAGCTCGCTTGGGGAGGGGGACCGCCGGGTGCCAGCCCGGTGGTGGAGGGGCAGGCGGTCTAGGGCGTATCTGGCCCCAGCGTCGGGTCCAGATCGCGCGGGCGGATGAACGCGACCAGCGTCGCGCCATGCGCCTGCGCCTCGGCCCAGCGGGTGATCGGCAGCGTCATCTGTGCCACCGTCGCGGTCGGGTATTTGTCCTCTACCCGTTCGCGCAATTCATTGTCGAGCGTCAGGTTGAGGACCAGATCCTCCAGCCCCGGATTATGCCCGACCATCATCACATGGTCCGCCTCGTCCGGCAGCGCCTGGACCAAATCGAGCAGGCTGGCGGCGGAGGCGAGATAGAGCGCGCGGTCCCAGACCGGCTCCAGCTTTTGGCCGTAACCGCTCCACACTTCGTCCAGCGTTTCGATCACGCGGACGGCCGGGGAGGCGAGGACATGGTCGAAGGCGAACCCCTCCGCCTTCAGATGCCGCCCGATCATCGCCGCCGCGCGCCGTCCCTTGGCATTGAGTGGCCGATCGAAATCGCGGGCGACGGGATCGTCCCAGCTCGACTTGGCATGGCGAAGGAGCGTCAGCGTCTTCATCGATCCGGAAACTCCGTCGCGGCGGCTGGCAGGATTTGGCTATCCCCATGCCCTATCGGCGCGTCGGAGGAAAGCCGCCCCGCGACCCGGGCGACCGCTTCGTCGAGGGTCACGCGGGAAATCGCCACGCCCGGTGGAAAGGCGTCGAGCAGCCGTGACGGCATGGCGGCGGACAGCAGCACGAACGCCCCGCGATCGTCGGCGCGCCGGATCAACCGCCCGAACGCCTGTGCCAGCCGCGCCCGCACGATCCGGTCGTCATAGGCGCTGCCGCCCCCTGCCAGCTTGCGCGCGGCGTGAAGGACGGTCGGCTTGGGCCAGGGCACGCCCTCCATCACCACGAGCCGGAGCGACGAGCCCGGTACGTCTACCCCGTCGCGAAGCGCATCGGTGCCGAGCAGCGAGGCGGACGGATCGTCGCGAAAGATATCCACAAGGGTCCCGGTGTCGATCGGATCGACATGCTGCGCGTGCAGCGCCAGCCCGTCACGCGCCAATCGGTCGGCGATCCGGCCATGCACACCGCGCAACCGCCGGATCGCGGTGAACAGCCCCAGCGTCCCGCCCTTGGCCGCCGCGATCAGCCGCGCATAGGCATTGGCGAGTTGTGGAATATCACCCCGCTTCACATCGGTGACGATCAGCACTTCCGCGCGGGTCGGATAATCGAACGGGCTTTCCGCAACGAAATGGGCGGGGCCACGCACCAGATGCGGCGCCCCCGTCCGCGCCTCCGCCACATCCCAGTCTCCCCCGGCGCGCAAGGTCGCCGAGGTGACGACCGCGCCATGCGCCGGTTTCAGGACGATCTCCGCAAAGGGGCGGGTGGGGTCGAGCCAATGGCGGTGCAGGCCGATATCGTACTCGCGACCTTCCACCCGATCGACCGCCAGCCAGTCGACGAAATCGGGATCGACCGGCCCGCCGATCCGCGCGAGCAGCGACAGCCAGGCGGCGACCGTCTCCGCGCGCCATGCGATCGAGGCGATCGCACCCTCCACCCGCGCGCGTGCCTGGCCGTCGAGCCAGTCGGGGGCTTCCTGCAACACCGCCTCCAGCCGCTGGCCCAAGGTCACGAGCGGTCGCAGCAGCGCGTCTAGCGCATGGGCGGCGGGCCCGGCGGCCTCGATCAGTGCGGGCGAGGGATCGGCCAGTTCAGTCTCCAGGCCATAACCCGCATCGCCCGTTTGTTCGGCGCGGGCAAAGGCCAGGCCGCGCACCGCCGCCAGCAAGGTCTCGATCGGGCCGAAGGGCTGGCCCTCCGCCAGTCGCCCCAGCCAGCCTTCGCTCGCCAGCGCCTGCGCCGCCTGCACCGCATCGCCGATCGCGCGGTTGCCGCCTTCGTCATAGCTGGCGACATCGGACAGCCGCGCGGCGAGGCCCCGGCGACGGCCGCGCGATTCAGCTTCGGGGCCCAGTATCCAACGGCGCAGTTCGATCGTCTCGGATCCGGTCAGCGCGGTGGCGAACATCGAGTCCGCCGCGTCGAACAGATGATGGCCCTCGTCGAAGACGTAGCGCGTCGGCCGCGTCTGCGTCTCGCGACCGCGTGCGGCGTTGACCATGACCAGTGCGTGATTGGCGATGACGATGTCCGCCTGCACCGAGGCGCGCGCCGCATGCTCGATGAAGCATTTCCGGTAATGCGGGCAGCCCGCATAGACGCACTCCCCGCGCCGGTCGGTCAATGCGGCCGAGCCGTTGCGACGGAACAAGGTGGTCAGCCAGCCGGGCAGGTCACCCCCGACCATATCGCCATCGGCGGTATAGGCCGCCCAGCGCGCGACCAGTTGCGCCAACACCGCCGCGCGTCCGGCAAACCCGCCTTGCAGCGCATCCTCCAGATTGAGCAGGCACAGGTAATTCTCGCGGCCCTTGCGGGTGACGACGCGTTCCTTGCGCAGCACGGCATCCGGGAAGATGCGCGCGGTTTCGCCGCTCAACTGGCGTTGCAGCGCCTTGGTATAGGTTGATATCCACACCGCGCCGCCTGCGCGCTCGGCCCAGAGGCTGGCGGGGGCGAGATAACCGAGCGTCTTGCCGATACCGGTCCCAGCCTCGGCCAGCACCATGTTCGGTGTGTCCCGCACTGCGCGCGGTGCGAAGGCGGCGGTGACGGCGGCGGCATAGGCGCGCTGCCCCGGACGTTCCTCGGCCCCGTCGCCGGTCAGGCGTCGCAGCCGCTCCTCCGAATCCTGCGGCGGCAGGTCGATGATGCGCGGGGCGGGACGGGGGGCGTCCTCCTCCCATTCGGGCAGCGCGCTGAACAGCCAACGCTCGTTGCGCTCCGGCCGGGTGAGGCGCGGGCCGATCAGCGGCGCCCAGGGCCAGCGGAGCCGGGCAAGGCTTTGTGCAGCCGTCCAAGCCCCTTCGCGCTCGGCCCATGCACCGTCCGGCATGGCGAGCAGCTTTTCGGTCGCCCGAAGCAGAAAGGCGGCCACGTCCGCATCGCTTTCCGGTGGCTCCAATCCACAGGCGCGGGCGAGGCCGTGCGGGGTCGGGACCGCGAATTGGGCGGGGCGCAGAAAGGCGAAGAGTTCGAGGATGTCGAGCCCGGAGAGTTCGGCATAGCCCAGTCGCTGGCCGATCAACGGCGCGTTGAGCAGGATGACCGGCGTTTCCGACGCCAACCCGATCGCCTCGCCGCGTGAGACGGCGCGGGTCTGTCCCCCGGTGGAGAACCACACGCCGCTATGGCTGGCATGAAGGGCGGGGTGGGGGAGTGAAGTCACTGTCATGATATCGGGGAGTGGGAACAGGTTGGCAACGGGGATGGGAGATTTGGGGCGGCTCATTGAACAAATAGCTTGGGGCGATGCCCTCCCTAAACCCAGTTTCGGGTAAACGATGCCCCGCATCGTTTAGGTCATGCCTGGGGCATGACCGACCTGAAACTCGCCTGCGGGAGGGGCTAACCGCGTGGGGCGGGTGTGACGCTTCAACGAAGCACGCCCCTCCCGCAGGCGGGAGGGGATGGGGGAGGGAAGGCCACGCAGGACCACGCTCGAGTTGTTCCACGTGGAACACGCTCCCTGTGGATAACGACGTGCACAACCCGTGCATAATGCAAAACCCATTGTGCATCGCGCCCCGGCTTGCCAGAGGCAAATCCATGACAGACGAACTCCGCTCCACCGCTCTAGAGTCCAAGGCCTGGCCCTATGAGGAGGCTCGCAAGCTCCTCAAACGCTATCCCGAGGGCAAGCCGGGCGGTGAGCCGATCCTGTTTGAAACCGGCTATGGCCCATCGGGCCTGCCGCATATCGGCACGTTCAACGAAGTGTTGCGCACTACCATGGTCCGCAATGCCTTCCACGCGCTGTCGGATCAGAAGACCCGGCTGATCGCCTTTTCGGACGATATGGATGGCCTGCGCAAGGTGCCGGACAATGTGCCGAACCAGGAAATGCTGCGCAAGCATCTCGGCAAGCCGCTGACTCAGGTGCCCGACCCGTTCGAGAAGTTCGACAGCTTCGCTGCGCACAACAACGCGCTGCTGCGCCAGTTTCTCGACCGCTATGGCTTCGATTACGAGTTCGCCTCGTCGACGGAATACTACACGTCCGGCCGGTTCGACGATGCGCTGCGGCTGGTGCTCAAGCATTTCCAGGGCATCCAGGACGTGATGCTCCCGACGCTGCGTGCCGAGCGTCGCGCCACCTATTCGCCGGTCCTGCCTATCAGCCCCAAGTCGGGCATCGTGTTGCAGGTGCCGGTCGAGGTGATCGACGCCGAAGCCGGTTTGATCGCGTTCGAGGATGAAGGCGAGCGGATCGTCCAGTCCGCGCTGGGCGGCCTGTCCAAGCTGCAATGGAAGGTCGACTGGGCGATGCGCTGGGTGGCGCTGGGCGTGGATTACGAGATGGCGGGCAAGGACCTGATCGACTCGGTCACTCAGTCGTCGAAGATCGCGCGCGTGCTCGGCGGCCGTCCGCCCGAGGGCTTCAACTATGAAATGTTCCTCGACGAACATGGTGAGAAGATCTCCAAGTCCAAGGGCAACGGCCTCAGCCTCGACCAGTGGCTGACCTATGGGCCGGAGGAGAGCCTGGCCTTCTTCGCCTATCGCGAGCCGAAAAAGGCCAAGCAGCTCCACATGGGCGTCATCCCGCGGGCTGTGGACGAATATTGGCAGTTCCGCGTGAACTACCCCAACCAGTCGCTCAAGGAGCAGCTGGGCAATCCGGTCCACCATATCCATGACGGCAAGCTGCCCGAGGGCGAACTGCCGGTGACTTTCGGGCTGCTGCTCAACTTGGTCGGCGTGATGGGTGAGGCCACCAAGGAACAGGTCTGGGGTTATCTCGCCAATTATGTTCCGGAAGCGTCGGCAGAGAAGTACCCGGAACTCGACCGGCTGATCGACCATGCGCTGGCCTATGCCCGCGATTTCGTCGCGCCCAAGCTCCAGCGCCGCGCGCCCGAGCCGCATGAGGCGGAGGCGCTGCGCCAGCTGGATGCACAACTCGCGGCGCTGCCCGAGGGCGCGACCGCCGAGGACATCCAGAATATCGTCTATGAGATCGGCAAGACCGACGCCTTCCCGTCGCTGCGCGACTGGTTCAAGGCGCTGTACGAGACGCTGCTGGGTTCGGCGCAAGGGCCGCGCATGGGCAGCTTCATCGCACTCTACGGTGTGGATAACAGCCGCAAATTGATCGCCGAGGCGCTGGCCAAGGCGGCGTAAGGATACACCCTCACCCTTCCGGCGCTTCGCGCCTCCCTCCCTCTCCCAATGGGAGAGGAGTGTTGGGTCGTCCATGCCCCCGGCATGGACTGAACAGCGCAGGGCGCTGTTCTCCCAACACTGGGCCCGCCCACAGCGCGGGTGGGAAGGGTGAGGGTGGTTCCTATTTAGCGGAGGTTTTCCGCAAAGAACGCCATGGTGCGCTCGTCCGCCAGCTTGGCGGACTCATCCGACCGACGCTGACCGAACTCGGTCGCGAAGCCGTGATCCTCACCGGCATAATCATAGAGCGTGACCTTGGGGTGATCGTCGAGCCCCTCATGCATCCGCTTCTGCGCGTCCTTGTCGACGAAGTGATCCTCTTCCGGGATATGGAGCAGGACCGGCTTGGCGATGGCGTGTTTCTCACCCAGCAGGCCGTCGATGCCGACGCCATAATAGCCGACACTGGCATCCACATCGGTGCGCGCCGCGGTCATGAAGGCCAGTCGCCCGCCCAGGCAATAGCCGACGACGCCGACCTTGAAGTCCGCGCCATGCTCGTCGCGGATCGCCTTGATCGTCGCTTCGATGTCGCGAATGCCGCCGTCCTGGTCGAACTGGCCCATCAGGTCGAGCGCCTGTTGCATCTCGTTGGGAATGTCGGGGTCCAGCTCGATGCCCGGGGCGATCTTGTGGAAAAGATCGGGGGCGACGGCCAGATAGCCTGCCTCGGCCAGTGTGTCGCACTTGCGGCGGATACCGGCATTCACGCCGAAGATCTCCTGGATGACGATGATCGCGGCGGTCGGCTGACCTTCCGGCTCGGCATAATAGGCGTTGAACTGGCCTTCGCCGTTCTGTGCGGCGATGGTCTTGGTGGCAGTCATGCGGGTCTCCTGTGGTCGTCGCGACGATAACGCCTTATGCCTCACTTGGTCGCGTGATGGAGAATGGCGCATGAAAGTGAATGTGGAAATCGACTGCACGCCCGAAGAGGCGCGCCGCGCCATGGGCCTGCCCGATCTGACGCCGATCCATGAACGCTATGTCCAGATGATGCTCGACACGATGCAGTCCGGCGTGAAGCCCGAGATGATCGAGGCGATGATGCGCAACTGGGCACCGATGGGCGAGGCGGGCATGACCATGTGGCGCCGGATGTTCGAGGGGCAGAAGGGCTGACCCTGAGCATGACCGACACAATCTTCGCCGTCTCCAGCGGACAGCCGCCCGCCGCCATCGCGGTGATCCGCGTGAGCGGCCCGGCGGCCTTCGCAGCCGCCGAGCGGCTGGGCGGACGGTTGCCCGAGGCCCGTCGCGCGAGCCTGCGGACGTTGAAGGATGGGGCGGGAGCGGTGCTGGATTCGGCACTGCTGCTCTCCTTTCCCGGCCCGGCGACGGCTACCGGCGAGGATCTGGTCGAGCTGCACTGCCATGGCGGTCGCGCGGTGGTCGCGGCGGTCGAGCGGGCCTTGGCAGAACAGCCGGGCGTTCGCCGTGCCGAGCCGGGCGAATTCACCCGTCGCGCTTTGCTGAATGGCCGGATCGATCTGGCCGAGGCGGAAGGGCTGGCCGATCTGCTCGAAGCACAGACCGAACGCCAGCGCCGTGCCGCGATCGGTGCGGTCGAGGGGCGGGTGAGCCAGGCGGTGCGCGGCTGGCTGGATCGGCTGGCGATGCTGTCGGCGATGATCGAGGCGATGCTCGATTTCGCCGAAGAGGATGACGTGCCGCTCGATCAGGCGGCGGTGGCACGGATCAAAAGCGAGATGCACGATCTGGCTATCGCCATGCTGGAGGTGGTCGAGCGGCCGCCGGTCGACCGGCTTCACGACGGTATCCGCGTGGTGCTGGCCGGGCCGCCCAATAGCGGCAAGTCGACCTTGCTCAACCTGCTCGTCGAGCGTGAGGCGGCCATCGTCTCGCCGATCGCGGGCACGACCCGCGACCGGATCGAGGCGAGCGTGGTGCGCGCCGGGGTGGCCTATGTGCTGACCGATACCGCCGGACTGGCCGAGGATACCGATGACGTGATCGAGGCGATCGGCGTCACGCGTGCGCAGGAGGCGATCCTTCAGGCGGACATCCTGTTGTGGATGGCCGACACGCCTCCGCCGCGTGGTGACGCGATCTGGCTCCATACACGCGCCGATCTGCCGGGGAGGGAGGGGCTGCCCGAGGGACGGCGGCTGGCGGTGCGGCGTGATGATGCGGCCAGTGTTGCCGGTGTCTGGGACGCGATTGCGGACACCGCCACCGGGCTGTTGCCGCGCGAAGATACGATCGGATTCAAGCGGCATCAGCAGGACCAATGCCGCCGCGCCGCCAATGCGCTGATCGCCGCACCGGCCGATGACATTCTCTTGATGGCGGAGGAATTGCGGGTGGCACGACACGCGCTGGCGGAAGTGCTGGGCGTCAGTGCGACCGAGACGATGCTCGATGCACTGTTCGGGCGCTTTTGCCTTGGGAAATGATTGTTCCACGTGGAACGTTAAGCATAGAATGTTGATGGGGATCGCTTTGACGCTGCCCGGTCCTTCCGGTAGGGCGGGGGCATGTTTGATGTCGTAGTGATCGGTGGTGGTCACGCGGGAACCGAGGCCGCTGCAGCGGCTGCGCGCCGGGGTGCGCGGACGGCCCTTTTGTCCTTCGATCGTCATGGCCTGGGCGCCATGTCCTGCAATCCCGCTATCGGCGGATTGGGGAAGGGCCATATCGTGCGCGAGGTCGATGCCTTTGACGGGCTGATCGGCCGCGCGGCGGATATGGGTGCGATCCACTATCGGATGCTCAACCGGAGCAAGGGCACCGCAGTTCAGGGACCGCGCGTGCAGGCCGACCGGCGGCGCTACGCCGGGTCGATCCAGGCGATGCTGGCGGCGCAGTCGAAGCTGACCATCGTCGAGGGTGAGGCGGAGGCGTTGGTGCTCGACGGCGATCGCGTCGCGGGTGTGCAGCTTGGAGACGGCACCATTCTGTCGGCACGCGCGGTGGTGCTGGCGACCGGGACCTTTCTCGGCGGGCGGCTGTTCCGGGGCGAGGAGCGACATCTCGGTGGCCGCATCGGCGAGCGGGCAGCGATCCTTATGGCTGAGCAGCTCCGCGCGCTGGGCCTGCCGATGGCCCGGATGAAGACCGGCACGCCGCCACGCCTCGACGGTCGCACCATCGATTGGGCGAAGCTGGACGAGCAACCCAGCGATACCGATCCCTGGACCATGTCGCCGATGACGGCGGGTCGGCCGCTGCCGCAAATCGCCTGCGCGATCACCCGGACGACCGAGGAGACCCATGCGATCATTGCAGCGGCCTTCCACCGCTCGCCGCTGTTCACCGGAGCGATCGAGGCGAACGGTCCGCGCTACTGTCCGTCGATCGAGGACAAGATCAAGCGCTTCGCCGACCGCGACAGCCATCAGATTTTCCTGGAGCCGGAAGGGCTGGACGATCCTCTGGTCTATCCCAATGGCCTGTCGACTTCGCTGCCGACGGATGTGCAGGAGGCAATGATCGCCTCCATGCCGGGGCTGGAACGCGCGGTCATCACGCTGCCCGGCTATGCGGTGGAATATGACCATATCGATCCGCGTGCGCTCGATGCCCGGCTGGCGCTGGGGGCGCTGGCGGGCGTGTTCTGCGCCGGGCAGATCAACGGCACGACCGGTTATGAGGAAGCGGCGGGGCAGGGGCTGATTGCCGGGTTGAACGCGGCGGCCCATGCCTGCGACCTGTCGCCGGTCATCCTCGATCGCGCGTCCAGCTATCTGGGCGTGATGATCGACGATCTGGTGTTGCAGGGCGTGACCGAGCCGTACCGGATGCTGACCGCGCGCGCCGAGTACCGGCTGTCGCTGCGTGCCGACAATGCCGAGACGCGTCTAGGCGGCATCGCGGAAGCGGCCGGGTGCCTCTCGGAGGAGCGGCTGGCCCATCGGCGGCGGCGGCAGGAACAGCAGGCAATGTTGCGCGAGCGGTTGTCCGTGGTGCGTACCGCGTCCGATCTGTCGCGCAGCGGTGCCGCGATCGCGCAGGATGGCGCGCGGCGGACGGCCTATGAATGGCTGCGTTTCGACGGTGTGACGCTGGCGCATGTCGCGCCCGACGCAGCCGAGGGTTGCAATCCGGCGGTGGTAGCCGAAACGCTGGAGGATGCGCGTTATGCGCCCTATGTCGAACGGCAGGCGGAGGAGGTTGCCCGGCTCCGAGCCGATGAGCAGATCCTGTTGTCGCCCGCGCTCGACTATGCCGCCATCCCCGGCCTGTCGCAGGAGATGATCGACCGACTCAGCCTTGCGCGACCTGCCACCTTGGCGGCGGCATCGCGTATTCGCGGCATCACGCCTGCTGCCCTGTCGGCAGTGCTTCTCTACGCTCGAAAGGTCGCCGCATGAACGAGGATCAGGCCCGCGACTGGGCGGTGCAGCGCTTTGGGGAGGATGCGGCGTCGCGGATCGACTGGTTCCTCGACCGCGTGGTGGTGGAGAACGACCAGCAGAACCTGATCTCGCCTTCCACCATTGGCACGATCTGGAGCCGCCATGCGGTCGACTCGGCGCAGCTGATTCCTCTGGCCGACCGGGCGGATGGCCAATGGATCGATATCGGCACCGGCGGTGGCTTTCCAGGCATGATCGTCGCCATCGCCTGGCCCGGGCGGGTGGCGCTGGTCGAGCCGCGCAAGAAGCGGGCGGAGTTCCTGCAGGAATGCGTCGACGGGCTGGGCATGGGGGACCGGGTGACGGTCCACGCCTCGAAGATCGAGGCAGTGCCGATCAAGGCGGACATTATTTCTGCTCGCGCGGTGGCGACAGTCGAAAATCTTTTGCGCGCGGCCGTCCACTGCGGCAAACAGGAAACGCGGTGGCTGCTCCCGCGCGGCCGCCTGGACGAGCGCGAAATCAAGACCCTCAAGCGGCAATGGCGCTTCGTGTTTCACGTGGAACATAGCATCACCTCGGCGGAATCGTCGATCGTGATCCTCGACCGAGTAGAGGCCCGATGATCTGCGTTGCCATCGCGAACCAGAAGGGTGGGGTGGGCAAGACCACCAGCGCCATCAATCTCGCCACCGCGCTGGCGGCGACGGGGCTGAACGTCCTGCTGATCGACCTCGATCCGCAAGGTAACGCGTCGACAGGTCTGGGCATTCCCAACAGCCAGCGACTATTCTCCAGCTACCATGTGCTGCTGGGCGAGGCGCGGATCGACGATGCGGTGGTGCATAGCCAGGTCCCGCGTCTCGACGTCGTACCTGCCACCGTCGATCTGTCGGGGGCCGAGCTGGAGCTGGTCGATTTTGAGAATCGGACGCACCGGCTGGACCATGCGCTGCGGCGGACGCAGGGCAATTGGGACATCGTGCTGGTCGATTGCCCGCCCTCGCTGGGGCTGCTCACGATCAATGCGATGGTGGCGTCCGACTCGCTGTTCGTGCCGCTGCAATGCGAGTTCTTCGCGCTGGAGGGGCTGTCGCAGCTGTTGACGACGGTCGAGCGGATCCGTGCGCGATTCAATCCGGGCCTCGCTATTCTGGGCGTGGCGTTGACGATGTATGACCGGCGCAACCGGCTGACCGACCAAGTGTCGGCCGATGTGCGCGCCGTTTTGGGGGGTGTAGTGTTCGATACGGTGATTCCGCGCAACGTCCGGCTGTCGGAGGCGCCCAGCCATGGCCTGCCGGCGCTGATCTATGATCATCGCTGCGTCGGCAGTCAGGCCTATATCGCACTCGCCCGTGAGATGATCGCGCGCCTGCCGTTCGGAACTCAGCCGGGAGCGGCAGCGGCATGAGCGGCGACACGACCGCCAAGCGCCCGCGTCCTGGTCTCGGCCGCGGTCTGGGCGCCCTGCTCGGCGATATCGCGCGCGAGGCACCGATCCGGCCGGGTGATCAGCAGACGCCGGGTGGCGTACGGATGCTGCCCGTCGGCTCGCTCCAGCCGCACCCCGACCAGCCGCGTCGCCATTTCGAGGAAGCCGCGCTCGACGAACTCGCCGCCTCGATCGCCGCGCGCGGGCTGATCCAGCCGATCGTCGTTCGTCCGCACGGCAAGGACTATCAGATCGTCGCGGGCGAACGCCGTTGGCGAGCGGCCCAGCGCGCGCGGTTGCATGAGGTACCGGTCGTCGTCCGGGACTTCGACGACGCGCAGACGCTCGAAGTCGCGCTGATCGAGAATATCCAGCGGCAGGACCTGAACGCGATCGAAGAGGCGCAGGCCTATCAGCGCCTCGCCGGCGAGTTCGGCCATACCCAGGAGGCGCTGGCCAAGATCGTCCACAAGTCGCGCAGCCATGTCGCCAATCTGCTGCGCCTGCTCGAACTGCCCGACACGGTGCAAGGGCAGGTGGTCAGCGGGGCGCTGTCGATGGGCCATGCGCGCGCGCTGCTCGGCGCGGACGAGGTCGAGGCGCTGGCCGATCAGGTCATCGCACGCGGCCTGAGCGTTCGCGAAACCGAGAAGCTGACCCGAGAAGCCAAGGGTGGCGGTCGCAAGGCTTCGGAGGGCGGCGAGAAGAACGCAGCCAAGGGATCGGGCGGCCAGGATGCCCCTGATGCCGACATCGCCGCGCTGGAGGGCCAGCTCGCCGATCTGCTCGGCCTGTCGGTGCGTATCGCGCATGGCGAGAAGGGGGGGACTTTGACCCTCAGCTATTCCACGCTCGATCAGCTCGACATGGTGTGTCAGCGGTTGACCGGTGAGGGGATTTGAAAGGGATACGCCAGCATCCTGTTGGGACCGGCGCAATTTTCCTTTGATTTTTGAGTGAGTGGGTTTCGCCTGAACCCCACTCCGGAACTTCCGTTCAGCCTGAGCGAAGTCGAAGGCCATGGGAATGGCCTTTGTGGCTCAGCGCGGAACATGCGCTTCGACTTTGCTCAGCGTGAACGGAGGGTGGAGGAGGGGCCTTAGAACCCCAGTTCGCGACGGACATCCTCATAATCCTGCGCGATCGCGGCGACGCCGATGTCCCGCAGTCTTTGGTCATGGCCGATGGCGCAATGGGTGCCCATGCACATACCGATGACATGGCCACCGCTGGCCACCGCGCCGGTCGCACCGACCGGGGAGTCCTCCAGGATCGCGCAATCCTCGATCCGTACGCCGAGCTGCTCGGCTGCATGGAGATAGAGGTCGGGGGCGGGCTTGCCGCGCGTGACATGCTCGCGGCCGCTATAGATATGCTCGCCGAACAGGTCGCGCAGGCCGATATGGCGCAGATGCTGGTCGATCCAGACGGTCGGGCTGGACGAAACGATCGCCTTGGGAAAATCGGCGGGAAGCGACTTCACGAACGCCACCGCGCCGCCGATTGCTGCCACGCCCTCTGCCATGGCGCGCACATCCTCGGCCCGGCGCGCTTCGTAGAAACTCTCGGGCAGGGTGTGGCCGATTCGCCCCTCGATCGTCGCAATGAAGTCCTTGCCCGCGAGCCCCATATAATGGTGCATCGCTTCCTGCGGAGAATGCGGGTGGCCGTTGGCGGTCAGCCATTCGGCGAGGTGGCGATTGCCCTCATATTCGCTGTCGATCAGGACACCGTCGAAGTCGAACAGCAGCGCGGCGAAACGGCTCATGCGCGCGCTCCGAACAAGGCGCTGCCGATGCGGACATGGCTGGCGCCGAGCATCGCGGCGACCTCATAATCCTCGGACATGCCCATGCTGAGCTTCGCCAGCCCCAGTTCGCGCGCCATCTTGGCGAGCAGGGCGAAATAGGGGGCCGCATCCAGCCCGTGCGGCGGGATCGCCATCAGGCCGATGATGGGAAGGCCAGCACTACGGGCCGCCTCCAGCATCGCAGGGGCCTCGGCGATAGCACAGCCGCCCTTCTGGTCTTCGTCGCCGATATTGACCTGAAGGAAACAGTCGGGCCGCTTTCCGCTCTTGTCCATCGCCTCGGCCAGCGCGGCGATCAGCGAGGAGCGGTCGACGGTGTGGATCACATCGAACAACGCGACCGCGTCGGCCGCCTTGTTCGACTGAAGTTGGCCGATCAGATGGAGTTCGACGCCGGGATAGGCCGCGCACAGATCGGGCCATTTGGCGGCGGCTTCCTGCACCCGGTTTTCACCGAAGACGCGGTGTCCAGCCTCCAGCAGCGGGCGGATCGTGTCGGCATCATGCGTCTTCGACACCGCGATCAGGGTCGGGGTCGCGTGCTGCCCGAGCTTCGCGGCGTGCTGAAGCTGGGCGGAGACGGTGGCAAGGCGGGAAACGCTGTCGTCGGTCATGCCCGGCGCTATAATGCCCATGATGGCCGACCGATACCCCGTGACATGGCTGATGACCGACGAGCGGCTGGGGGAGGGGCTTTGGACCGTGCTGCGCAGGCTGCCGCCGGGATCGGGGGTGGTGTTCCGTCACCACGCGACGCCCCCGGCCGAGCGGCGTGCGATTCACCGCCGGGTCCGGCGAATCGCCATAGCGCGGGGGCTGGTTCTGCTGATTGCGGGAGGCGGTTTGCCCGGCGATGGTGTACATAAGGCGAGGCGGGGCAGGGGGCTGAGAAGCTGGCCTGCGCATGATCGGGCGGAAGCGGTGGCGGGATGGAAGGCCGGGGCCGACCTTTTGTTCGTCTCGCCGGTCTTTCCCACGCGCTCGCATCCGAGTGCTCCGGCATTGGGCTTGGCAAGAGCAATGCGAATCGGACGCGGGCTCGGTCTGCCGCGAATCGCATTGGGCGGGATGAATGAACAGCGCTTCCGCCAGTTGCGCGGGGTCTTTCAGGGCTGGGCCGCGATCGATGCCTGGAGTTCATCCTATCCCATGTGCTCGTCATCAAGCGGTCGTGCAGATTCGTGATGGTTGTCGAGCGAGGAGGAACGTCATGATGGTTTTGCTGGTTCTGGCCGCCTTGGCCGAGCCGACGCCGATTCCTGCCGGGCTGGCCGCCTATGTGCGCGACCGGAAGCTCACCCGGTATGATTACGCGCTCCGTGATCTGAACGGCGACGGCCGACCCGAGGCGTTAGTCTATGCTTGGCAAGGACGCGAGGATGGGCAGGATGTCAGCTTATGTGGCTCGGGTGGGTGCAATCTGACGATCCTGACACTGACCCCGACCGACTATCAGGCTATATCCAGTATCAGCATCACGCGTCCGCCCATCCGCGTTCTGAACAGCAGTACGAAGGGTTGGCATGATCTGAGCGTGCTGGCCAGCGGCGGCGGCATCCTGCCCGGCTATCGCGTGCGCTTGCGCTTCGATGGGAAAAGCTATCCGACGAACCCGAGCGTCGCGCCCACTCGACGCTTGAAGGGGCGAGAGCCAGCGGGAGTAACCGTGATCGACGTCAAATCAGACTGACGGAAAATCCATGCCGAGTCCGCGATTGACAGCGGGAATCAAAAACGGAAGGCCGTTCCCAGATAGACCGCTTGGCTGTTGCGGCGATCGTCGTCGATCCGGGCCAGACGCTCGCGATCCGAGCGATAGCGGACACCCGCCGTCACATCCAGGTTGCGGGTCAGCGAATAGGACCCGCCCATGTCCAGCGAATAGCTGGCGGGCATGTCGACCATCTTCGGCGCATTGTCGAGCGGACGGTCGGTCGACGCCTTCACGCGGCCGGTGAAGCGATTCGCGGTATAGCTGACCGCCACATCGGCGCTCTCGCGGCTGCCCGGCAGACCGGCCAGATCGACGCGGGCGATGTCGCCCGACAGCGCGACCCGCTTCCAACCAACCGAGACGCCCAGATTATAGGAGATCGGGGCCAGGCCAACAGTCGGCGCGGTATCGGCCGCGGCCCGTTCCTCGTTGGTCCGGCTGCTCTGCGCGCGGACCGCGACGGCGACCGGGCGGTTGGCACCGCGCTGGCTTTCCGCCGGGGTGAAGCGCAGGTCGCCTGCATCCAGTCCGCTCTTGGCGAAGATCGCCGCGAGCCGGGGGTCCGCCGCCGCCGGGGTAAAGCCGCCACGGCCGAGAAGGCTGAGTCCGCGAGCCCGGACCGGGTGCTTGTTCTGATCGACTGCGCCGATGGCGGGCGCGACCATCGCCGTCGTGGCGGCAAGCGCCCCGATTGCGATTCCGATCACCACACGCCCGAACGACACGGTCCACCCCTTTTATGAGACCCTTTGCAAGATTGCTCCTAACATGGAATCGGGCGGGAGCGATCCCATTGTTACGCAGGCAATCGCGAATCTTGTCGGAGTGTTGCGCAACTTCCACAGATTCGGTCGCACGCCCGATGATGTCCCGACGCTTGCCGGGGTGTCGGCACCCCTGTAGAGGCGATAGGCAACCCTTATTGCCAGTCAGGATAATGCCGATGCTTCGCCGTTCCGCCACCGCGTTCGCGGTAATCGCCGCTTTGTCGCTCGGCGCCTGTGCCGGCAAGAAGGAACGCCCGCAGGGCGATCTGGCCGCGTCGAAGATCACCACGATCGGCGTCAATTCCTATCTGTGGCGTGCCAGCCTCGATACGCTGAGCTTCATGCCGTTGGCCGAGACCGACTCCAATGGCGGCGTCATCGTCACCGACTGGTACGTCAACCCGCAGGTCCCGACCGAGCGGATGAAGGTCACCGTCACCATCCTCGACCAGGATCTGCGCGCCGATGCACTGCGCGTCACCGCCCTGCGCGAAGTCAATCGCGGCGGCCAGTGGGTGGAGGCGCCAGTGCAGGCGGCGACCATCCAGAAGCTGGAAGACATCATCCTCACCAAGGCGCGCGACCTGCGCCGCGCCTCGATCACGAAGTAAAAGACCACCCGAATGGCCTCGCGTTACAATGCCCTGAAATCGGATTCGACCTGGCAGCGGATCTGGGAAGAACGGCGCACATTCGCCGCCGACGACCACAGCCCCAAGCCCCGGTCCTATGTCCTTGAGATGTTTCCCTATCCGTCGGGGCGCATCCATATGGGGCATGTCCGCAACTATACGATGGGCGACGTGCTGGCGCGCTATCGCCGGATGATCGGGCATGAGGTGCTCCACCCGATGGGCTGGGACGCGTTCGGCATGCCCGCCGAGAATGCCGCGATGGAAAAGGGCGTCCATCCGGGCGGCTGGACCCGCGACAATATCGCGACGATGAAGGCGCAGCTGAAGCGGCTGGGCTTCGCGCTCGACTGGACGCGCGAGATCGCGACCTGCGAGCCCGATTATTACGGGCATGAGCAGGCGCTGTTCCTCGACCTGTACGCAGGCGGGCTGGTGTACCGGAAGGAATCGGCGGTCAACTGGGACCCGGTCGACATGACCGTGCTGGCCAATGAACAGGTGATCGACGGGCGTGGCTGGCGCTCGGGCGCGCTGGTCGAGAAGCGCAAGCTGAACCAGTGGTTCCTGAAGATCACCGACTTCGCCGACGAGCTGCTGGAGGGTCTGACGACGCTGGAGCATTGGCCCGACAAGGTGAAGCTGATGCAGGAGAACTGGATCGGTCGCAGCAAGGGCCTTCAGTTCCGCTTCGCCCCCGTGGCGCCCTTCGCGACGCCGATCGAGGTCTATTCGACCCGTCCCGACACCATCTTCGGGGCGAGCTTCGTCGCGATCGCGGCGGATCACCCGATCGCGCGCGAACTGGCCGAGTCGAATCCCGACGCTGCCGCCTTCATCGAACGCTGCAAGGCGGGCGGCACGACCGCGGCCGAACTGGAAACCCAGGAAAAGCTGGGCTTCGACACCGGTTATCGGATGCAGCATCCGATGGATTCGGGCATGACCCTGCCGGTCTATATCGCGAACTTCGTGCTGATGGATTACGGCACCGGCGCCGTCATGGGCGTGCCCGCGCATGACCAGCGCGACCTGGACTTCGCGCGGAAGTACGGCTTGAGCGTCACGCGCGTCGTCGCCGATGGCGATGTCACCGCGCCGGTGTTTGAGGGCGACACCGCCTTTACCGGCACCGGGCATCTGGTGAACTCCGGTCCGCTCGACGGAATGGATGTCGAGGCCGCCAAGGCCGCCGTCATCGCCCGCGCCGAGAGCGAGGGCTGGGGGCAGGGCCAGATCGTGTACCGCCTGCGCGACTGGGGCGTCAGCCGCCAGCGTTACTGGGGCACGCCGATCCCGATCATCCATTGCGATGATTGCGGCGCGGTACCGGTCCCCAAGGACCAGCTGCCGGTGACTCTGCCCGAGGACGTGACCTTCGACGTCCCCGGCAATCCGCTCGATCGCCATGCGACGTGGAAGCATGTCGACTGCCCGACCTGCGGCAAGCCCGCCCGACGCGAGACCGACACGCTCGACACCTTCGTCGATTCGTCCTGGTATTTCATCCGCTTCGCCAGCCAGCCCAAGGATCGTCCGTTCGATCCCGAGGTGGTGAAGCAGTGGCTGCCCGTCGGCCAATATATCGGCGGTGTCGAACACGCGATCCTGCACCTGCTCTATGCCCGCTTCTGGACGCGTGCGCTCAAGCATATCGGCCTGATCGACGTGGCGGAGCCCTTTGCTGGCCTGTTCACGCAGGGCATGGTCACGCACGAGAGCTACAAGTCTTCGGAAGGCCGCTGGCTCGCACCCGGCGAGATTCGCGACGGCATCGAGATCGCGACCGGTCAGCCGATCACCGTCGGCCGCGTCGAGAAGATGTCCAAGTCCAAGAAGAACACCGTCGATCCCGAGCCCATCGTGGATCAGTACGGCGCGGATGCGGTGCGCTGGTTCATGCTGTCCGACAGCCCGCCCGAGCGCGACCTGCCCTGGTCGGAATCGGGCATCGAGGGGTCGTGGCGCTTCGTCCAGCGCTTGTGGCGTCTATTCGACGGGTCGGAAGCGGCCGAGGGTGAGGACAAGGCGCTTTCTCGCAAGCTGCACCAGACTATCGCTGGCGTCGCGGCAGATATCGAAGCACTGGCCTTCAACAAGGCGGTCGCCAAGCTGTACGAACTCGTCAACGCCATCGAAAAGGCCAAGCCGTCGGCGGCCCGCAACGACGCGATCCGCACCACCATGCTGCTGGTCGCACCGATGGTCCCGCACATGGCCGAGGAAGCCTGGGCGGGCATGGGTCAGGAGGGCCTGATCGCCGATGCCGCCTGGCCGGCGGTCGACCAAAGCCTGCTGGTCGAAGACGAAGTCACCGTCGCGGTACAGGTCAACGGCAAGCTGCGCGACACGCTGACCGTCGCCAAGGGGCTGCCCAAGGATCAGTTGGAGGCGACCGCGCTGGCGTCCGAGAAGATCGTCCGCGCGCTCGACGGCGCGACCCCGAAGAAGGTGATCGTGGTGCCCGACCGTCTGGTGAACATCGTCGCATGAGCCGCACTCTTCCCCTGATCGCTGCCGGTCTGGCGCTGACGCTGGGTCTGTCGGGCTGTGGGCTGCATCCGCTTTATGCGGGCGGCGGCTCGGGTCCGGTCGCGAATGCCCTGTCGCAGATCGAGGTCGCGCCGATTCAGGGGAAGGCGGGCTGGCTGATGGCCAATGCGCTGAACGACCGGCTGGGCGGTAAGACGGGCACAGCGCGCTATCGGCTCGACGTGAAGCTGGACGACCAGATTCGCGGGCTCGGCGTGCGGCGCGACGACTCGGTGGTGCGTGAACGCCGTATCCTGCGCGCGCGCTATCAGCTGGTCGACCAGACGAGCAACGCGGTGCTGGTCGATTCCACTGCCGGATCGGATGCCGGGATCGACGTGGTCCGCTCCGAATATGCGACCATCGCGGCGGAAAACACCGCTTTGGAGCGGCTGTCGGTCATTGTCGCGGACGAGATCGTCGCGCGGCTGGCCACCTATGCCCGGTCGCGGCCCGGCGAGGCGATGGTACCCGCCCGCCCGTGAAAGCGCATCGGTCGTGAAGGCTAACGCCAACCAGATCCGACAGGCGCTGGGGCGTCCCTCCGCCGATATCCGCCTCTACCTGCTCCATGGCCCCGACGAGGCGGGGGCGGGCGAACTGGCGCGGATCCTCGCCAAGGCGATGGGGCAGGATGCCGAGCGGATCGACCTGGATTCGGCGACGCTCAAAAGCGATCCGGCCCGCCTGACCGACGAAGCGGCAGCCATGTCGCTATTCGGCGGCCCGCGCCATATCCGTATCGCCAGCGTCGGCGAGGAGGGGCTGGCGGCGTTCACCGCGCTGCTGGAAGCCGATTCGGCGGGCAATCCGGTCGTCGCCATCGCCCCCACGGTCAAGACGACCGCCAAGATCGTGAAACTGGCGCTCGACTCGCCGCGCGCGATGGCGTTCGGTTGCTATGCGCCCACCGCCGCCGATGCGGAGCGACTGGCGACGACGATCGGCGGCGAGATGGGCTTGCGGCTGGCGGCGGGCGTGCCGACGCGACTGGTCGAAGCGGCGGCCGCCGACCGGTCGGTGATGATGCGCGAGTTGGAGAAGCTGGCGCTTTATCTCGATGCCGCGCCCGATCGCCCGCGCGAGGTCGATCACGCCGCGATGGATGCGATCGGCGCCGATCTGGGCGAGGTCGAGATGGGCGATGCGGTCGAGGCGGTGGTCGAGGGCCGCGTGGGCGATCTGGGCGGCGAACTGGCGCTGCTTGATGAGGGCGGGGCCTCGCCCATTCCCTGGTTGCGTGCGCTGGCCCGGCGGCTGGTGGCGCTGGCCGAGATGCGCGCCGATGTCGATGCGGGTGAGCCGGTCGACGCGGTGATGAAGCGCCACCGCGTCTTCTTCCGCGACGAAGCGAAGACCGCCCGTGCGCTGCGCCGCTGGACCCCCGCCATGCTGGCCCGCGCGATGGCGCGTATCCGTGCGGCCGAACGCGCGGTGATGGCGCCCGGCAATGCCGGATCGGTGCTGGCCGAGGCGGAGGCGACGATCATCGCCCAGGGGATCGCGCGGCGGGGGTAACGCCCAATTCCTCCCCTGTAAGGGGAGGGGGACTAGCGAAGCTGGTGGAGGGGTGTCACCGCTTGCGACAACAGCCTGCTCTCGCCGACGGTGACACCCCTCCGTCAGGCCTTCGGCCTGCCACCTCCCCTTACAGGGGAGGAAGGTTAAAGTTGGTGCCCCGTCCGATCGCGCTTGGTCGCGAGATAGCGTTCGTTATGCGGATTGGGCGGCAGGCTGTGCGCGACCCGTTCGATCACCTGCACACCCGCCGCGTTCAGCCCCGCCACTTTGGCCGGGTTGTTGGTCAGCAGCCGCACCTTGTCCTGCCCCATCAGGGTCAGCATCCGCGCCGCCACGCCGAAGTCGCGCGCGTCGATGGCGAAGCCCAGCCGGGTATTGGCGTCGACCGTATCGAAGCCCTGATCCTGAAGCTGATAGGCGCGCAGCTTGTTGACCAGGCCGATCCCGCGCCCCTCCTGCCGCAGATAGAGCAATATGCCCCAGCCCGATGAGGCAATGGCATGGATCGCGGCATGAAGCTGCGGCCCGCAATCGCATTTCAGGCTGCCGAGCACATCGCCGGTCAGGCACTCGCTGTGCAGCCGGACCAGCGGCGGCTGGCCGTTGGGCTGACCGATCAGCAGCGCGACATGCTCGCCCGCCGCATGGGGCGAGCGGAAGGCGACGATCTCGGCCTCCTCCGCCCCCGCCACGGGCAGGCGCGCGCGGGTGGCGATGGCGAGCGCCTCGGCATCCTCATGCGCGGCGATGTCGGCGAGCGAAATCTCCGCTTCGACACCGATACCGCCGACGAAGAAGGCGGGCAGCATCCCGGCAATCCGCGCGAACCGGATCGCCGCTGCCGCAACCGCCGGGTCGGGTAGGGGGAGGGCGCGGAACGGTCCTTTCAAAGGCGTAGCGAGGTCGAATTGTGGATCGGCCAGCGCCGTCGCGGCGGCGAAGTCGACCCAGGGCGCACGCTCGACCAGCACGGCGGCGTCGGGATCGGCGGCCTCCAACTGGTTGGTCAGCTTCAACGTCGCGGCGCGCCCCGCCGAGATCAGGACGGGCGCCTGGCCCTCCGGATCGAAGGCGGCAAGGCGCAGCGGATCGGCCGTCTCGACCGCCAGCAGCGGCTGGCCCGCGATCGCGATCGGCCAGCCCCGGCGTAGCGCATCGATCGCGCGGGCCGCCGCTTTGGGATCGGCGCTCAAAAATCGAATTCCGTCATGATCGGGATATGGTCGGAGGGCTTCAGCCAGCTGCGGCACCCCTCGAACACCTGATGCGACACCGCCTTGTCGGCCACGTCGCGCGTCGCCCACATATGGTCGAGCCGCCGCCCGCGATCCGACGCCGCCCAGTCCTTCGCGCGGTAGCTCCACCAGGTATAGAGCCGCTGCGGCGCGGGAATGAAGTGGCGGCCCAGATCGACCCAGTCGTTCGACGCCTGCAACCTCGCCAGCGTCTCCACCTCGATCGGCGTATGGCTGACCACGTCGAGCAGCTGCTTATGGCTCCACACGTCCGATTCGAGCGGCGCGATGTTAAAGTCGCCGGTCAGGATCGTCGGACAGTCGAGCTGGCCCGACCATTCGATCATGCGGCCGAGAAAATCAAGCTTCTGGCCGAATTTCGGGTTCACCTCACGGTCGGGTACGTCGCCGCCCGCCGGGATATAGACATTCTCCAGCCGCACGCCGTTCGGCAGACGGATACCGACATGCCGCGCCTCGGCATTGGCCTGCCAGTCGAGCCGGTCGTCCTCGGTGATCGGCACCTTCGCCACGATCGCGACGCCGTGGTGCATGCGCTGGCCATGGATGATGATGTGGTCGTAGCCGAGCGACCGGAAGAGATCGAAGGGGAAGTCGTCATCGACGACCTTCGTCTCCTGCAGGCACAGCACATCGGGCGCGGCTTCCTTCAGGAATTGCTCGACGATCGCGGCGCGGAAACGCACCGAATTGATGTTCCAGGAGGCGATTTTCACGATGGCCGATGTAGCGGGGGCAGGGGGGTGAGACAAGATTACCTGCTCCGCATTCCTCCCCTGTAAGGGGAGGGGGACCATGCGCAGCATGGTGGAGGGGTGTCCCCAATTGTTAGGGAAGGTTGTCCATCCAGCGGGGACACCCCTCCGTCAGGCCTTCGGCCTGCCACCTCCCCTTGCAGGGAGGAATAAGTTCGAAAACGGAAAGGCCCCCGCTCCGGGGGCATGGAGCGAGGGCCGACCTAGCGTTCGTCACGCAGGCGGGATGAGGGTGCTCGTCCGAGCAACAGGGGGGAATCTCGAAGGCCCCTCAGCCGCAACGCCTTGATAGGGCAGCGAACCTGTCGCCCGGATGAATGAAACGGTCCGCCAGCGTTCAGTTACGCGCCGCCGTCCTCCGGGGATCGTTGAATCGGAACGCCTTGTCGTCCACCGGCACGCCGAAACGCTGGTTGGACAGGCGAATCGTCGTGCGGTTGTTCTGGCTGTCGAGCGCGACCCAGCCCTGCATCATCAGTCCGCCCGGCGCGGCGGCATCGCGGGCGAAGACCAGGGTGATCTTGCCATATTCGGGATGCTTGGGATCGTTCGCCTCGACCGAGAGCAGGCGCGGGTCGGCGCTGGGCACGACCTTGGCATAACGGCCGATATCGCGGCTGGGATCGAGCAGTACGCCCAGCGGCGAGTTCTTGATCGGCCAGCGCTGCACCTGCTTGACCGAATAATCGATGAAGGTCAGCGCGCCGCCATCGGCGACGATCAACAGGGGGACGCCCTTTTCATATTGGAACCGGATCTTGCCCGGCTTCTTCATGGTCAGCGTGCCGGTCAGCACCTTGCCCGCCCGGTCGGTCTGGGAGAAGTCGGCGGTCATCGTCTGCACCGATTGCAGGTGACGCTGCACCGCCGCCAGATCGCCATTGGCCTGCGCCAGGGCGGGCACGGGGGCGGCGACCATCGCCATGGCGGTCGGCGCCAGCAGGGCGGACGCCATCATCGAACGGATCATCAAATCACTCCTTTGGGCACGCCTGTCCTTGCGCGCCGCCTATTGAACGGGCCGTGAATCAGGGGCGTTACAGGGTGAAGGCGGCCTTCAGCCCCAATATGGTGACGTCATCCGCCTGCGCATAGCCGCCGGGATGGTGGACTAACTGGACGTTGGGCCGCATCTCCAGCCACTCCGCCGGGTGGATGCTGTAATAGACTTCGGCGGCATATTCGGAGCCCTGTACGGCGGGCCGGGTGGGATCGAGCCGCTGTCCGTCCGCGACGCGCCCGTTCACATGGGTCCGCGCCACGCCGAATCCCAGCACGTCGCCCGGCACGGCGGGGACCAGCCCCTTGTAGAACAGGCCCGCCGCGACCTGATTGTCGGTCACGCTGGTCGCGTGATCCGCCTGGGTCGCGTTGAGGAAGACGCTGAGGCCGTTTTCCGCCTTGCCGTCCTTGGTCTCGCCGGTCAGCTGCTGCTGGATGTTGACGTACACGCCGTAGCGGCTGCTGCGTTCCAGCGGAGCCAGGCCGGTGATCGCCACGGGTCTGCGGTTCACGTCGAGGAACACGTCCGGCGCATCGGCCGTCGCGATCCAGCCGCCCAGCTTGTACGACCCGATCCGCCCGGCACTGGCATTGCGGATCCAGCCGATTTCGGCGGGGACCAGCACGCCGGTCGCGCCCTTAAAATGGCCGATGAAGAAATCATTGTCGAGGTTGCGCGGATTGATCTCATAGACCGCGCCCTGGACATACAGGTCGTCGCGCGGTTCGTAGCGCAGCCGGGCGCCCCATTGGCTGACCGGCCAATTCTGCCAATAGTCGCCGACCAGATTGCCCGGCTGCGCGCCGCAAAAGCTCAAGTTCATGAAGTGGCAGGAGAAGATCGCGAAATCCTCGCCCGGATTGGTGCGACCCAGCTTCAGCTCGAACCGCTCGCCGATCCGCTGTTCGTACCAGAATTGCGTCAGGCGCAGCGTCTGGCCACGACCATAGACCTCCTGCACCTGTTGCAGCGTGCCGAGATTCGCATCGTCGCTGAGGTTACGGCCCCGGCGATAGGTGAGGGTGGCCTGAAACGCCCCGCCCTTCAGCCCCATCACCTTTTCCAGATCAAACAGCGCGCCCGCGTCGAACTGGCCCGTCTCGCGGAACAGCGTCTTGCGGCCGCCGGTGACGTTGGCGGCGCTTTCCGAGGCGTAACGCGCGGTGACGGTGATGCCGCGTTCGTTCAGGCGGGAGCGGACGTCGTGCCAGTCGCCGATGATCCCCGGCGGCGGCGTGCGGCGCGTGTCGGCGGTGATCGCCGAGGGCGCACTGTCGGAGGGGCGGACCGGGCGGCGGCGGGTCGGCGTGCGTTGTGTATCCCCGGTGGCGGCATCAGGGGTGACACGGGCGGCGGTCGGCACGGGATCGGTGGTCTGCTGAGGCGCCAGCGGGGCCGCCATCAGCAGTGGCGTCCAGATCATCGTCGTCAGCATTGCCCCTGTTTCCCGAACCTTATCGTTGCGCGAGCCAAACGATCGGATGGGCAAAAGGTGCCGTAAACGTCAATCCGCGTTCCTCCCCCGCGGGTGGAGGAACAAAATCACTTCAAACTGGCGGTCACCCCGTCGATCACGAACTGCACAGCCAGCGCCGCCAGCAACACGCCCAGCACGCGGGTGATCACCGCCTCGATCTTGGCGCCGAGCAGTCGCATCAGCGGACCCGCCGCCAGCAGCGCAACCAGCGTCAGCAGCAGGATCGTCACCATCGCCGCCAGCACGACGATCGATGCCTCCAGCCCCGAATTGCGGCTCATCAGCAGCATGACGGTCGCGATCGAGCCCGGCCCGGCGATCATCGGCATCGCCATGGGGAAGATCGACACATCCTCCGCCTCGTGCGGATCGTCGGCGACCTTGGCCGCGCGGTCCTCACGCCGCTGGGTGCGCTTTTCGAACACCATCTCCAGCGCGATCAGGAACAGCATGATGCCGCCCGCGATGCGGAACGCCGCCATTTCGATGCCCAGGCCATGCAGCAGCGCCTCGCCGAACAGCGCGAAGACGAACAGGATGACCGAGGCGACCATGACCGCGCGGATCGCCATCGCCCGGCGATGCTGCGGCGTCGCCCCCGCCGAGAGGCCCGCATAAATGGGGGCGCAACCCGGCGGATCGATCACCACGAAGAAGGTGATCAGCGAGGAGATATAGAGTTCGAGCACGGCCTTACAGCGCCGTCTGGTCGATCGCGATGCCTTCGCGACGCCCCGCCGAAACCAGCGTGTTGCGCAGCAGGACCGCGATCGTCATCGGCCCTACGCCGCCCGGCACCGGGGTGATCGCGCCCGCACGCTGCGCCGCCGTGTCATATTCGACATCGCCGACCAGCCCCGTCTCGGTGCGATTGATGCCGACATCGATGACGCTGGCGCCGGGCTTGATCCATTCGCCCTTGACCAGGCTGGGCACGCCGACCGCCGCCACGACGATATCGGCGCGACCGACCACCTCGGCGAGATTACGCGTGCGGCTGTGCGCCACCGTCACCGTGCAGCTTTCGCCGAGCAGCAGCTGCGCCATCGGCTTGCCGACGATGTTGGAGCGACCGACGACCACCGCGTCCATGCCCGACAGGCTGGGGTGGATGCTCTTGAGCAGCATCAGGCAGCCCAGCGGGGTGCAGGGCACGAAGCCCTCGCTACCCGTCGCCAGCCGCCCGGCGTTGACCGGGTGGAAGCCGTCGACATCCTTGTCGGGGTCGATCGCCTGGATCACCGCCTGTGCGTCGATCTGGCCCGGCAGCGGCAGCTGGACAAGGATGCCGTCGACGGTCGGGTCCTGGTTGAGCTGTTCGACGAGCGCCAGCAGCGTCGCCTGGTCGGTGTCGACGGGCAGGCGATGCTCGATACTCTCCATGCCGGCCTCGCGCGTTGCCTTGCCCTTGGAGCGGACATAGACGCTGGAGGCGGGGTCCTCGCCGACCAGCACGACCGCCAGGCCGGGCGCGCGGCCTGCCTGCTCGCGGAACGTGGCTACCTGGGTGGCGATGCGGGTGCGGAGGCCGGCGGCGAACGCCTTGCCGTCGATGATCGTGGCGCTGGTCATGACGCACTGCCATAAAGCGCCTGCGCGATGCGCGCCAGTATGTGCGGGTCACCCGCGACGTGCAGTCGCTTCAATCGCGCGGTTTCGCCTGCGATGATCGTCACCGCGCGCTTGGGCACCCCGAAATGCTTGGCGACCAGCGGGATGAGTGCCGCATTGGCTGCGCCGTCGACCGGCGGGGCCGACAGGCGGGCGGCGAAATGTTCCTCCGTCCCGGCGCTCAGCGCATCGCGACCGCCGCGCGGCGTGACCCGGACGGCGATCCGTATCCCGTCATCGCAACAACCCCAGGCGGGCATCAGCCGACGACGACCGCGCCCCCGTACATCGCATTGGCGATCGCGGTATCCAGGATCTTGCCCAGGATGATGACCGCGAGCAGCACGACCATCGGCGACAGGTCGAGCGCGCCGAAATCGGGCAGGATGCGCCGGATCGGGCGATAGAGCGGATCGGTCATCTTCTGCAGCGCGTACCAGACCGACCGAATGAAGTCGTTCGAGGTGTTGATGACGTTGAACGCGATCAGCCAGGACAGGATCGCCTGCACGATGATGATCCACCAGACGACGTTGAGCAGTATCTGAAGAATCTGAAGGATGAGGACCAACGCCGGAAGCTCCTTTGCAATTCGGCCATATCTAGGGCGCGGGAGCCTCTGGGGCAACAATCGTGCGGGGCGATCCTGACGCAGGCGGAACGAAGGCTCCGGTCGCGCGTCCCATCGTCATGACACAGGATAGGGGATGGCCGCGCTGGACGCGGGGCGTGGTGGCGCTGCTGATCGGGTTGCCCCTGCTTTTCCTGCTGATCCTGGCAGTGTTTCCCTGGGGGCTCCTGCGCGACGCGGTGTGCCGCGCGGCGACCGAGCGGTTCGGGCGGCCAGTGACGATCGGCTCGGTCCACCGGGTCGACACGATCGGCTTTCATCCCACCATCGCGGTCGAGGACCTGAAGATCCCGCAGGCCGGTTGGGCGGGCCAGGGCGATTTCGCGCGAGTGGCAAAAGCGGAAATCCGCTTCTCGGTCTGGCCGTTGCTGCGCGGGGCGTTCGTGCCCGAGGATATTCGCGTGTCCGGGCTGCGGTTGGCGATGGTCCGCGACAAGCAGGGCCGCACCAACTGGTCACGCCCCGGCGCGCCGGAAGAGGGCGGCAGCGCGACTGATCTGCAGGGGCTGACCGTCACCGACGGCGTCGTGAGCTATCGCGACGCCAAAGAGGATCGGCAGGCGGTGCTGAACGTCGCCGCTGACCCGGATCACGGTGTCCGGGCCGAGGGTGAGGGCAGGGTGCGCGGTGCGCCCGTCCGCATCGCCTTTATCGGCGCGGCGGTGAAGCCCGGCCGTTGGCCCTTCACCGCCGATATCACCGGCGAGCAGCTGGTGATGAAGGCGGTCGGCACGATGGACCGACCGCTCGACACCGATGCGATGACGCTGGACCTGACGGCGAAGGCCGACGACCTGAAGCGGATCGATGCGGTGATCGAGGCGGGGCTGTTCCAGACCCGGCCGGTCCAGCTGACCGCGCATGTCCGCCACGAACGCCCGCGCTGGACCATCACCGACCTGAAGGGGCGGATCGGCCGTTCCGACCTGACCGGGCGGCTGACCGTCGACAAGAAAGAAGGCCGCACGCGGCTGGACGGCGAGGTGACGGCGGGACAGCTCGATTTCGACGATCTGTCCTCCGCGCAAGGCCGCGCCGAGGCCGCCGCGCTCGAACGCCGGATCGGACCGCGACTGGTGCCCAATACGCGGATCGATATCGGCAAGATCGACACGACCGACGGCACCATCCGCTTCGAGGTCGGCCGGGTGGTCAGCGCACAAGGTCCCTCGCCGATCACCGGGCTGGCCGGGCGGATGACGATGGACCGTCAGTTGCTGACCATCGGCGACATCCGCATGGCGTTGCGCGAAGGCGTGGTGACGGGCCAGGCGGTGATCGACCAGCGGAACGGCGCGAAGGTGCCGAAACTGTCGGTCGACCTGCGGCTGCGCGGGGCGAGCGTGTTGTCGCTCTCGGGCGAGACGCGGATCACCGGCCATGTCGGCGCGCGCGCCAAGCTGGCGGGCGTGGGCGAGACGGTGCGCGCGGCGATCGGGCGCGCGCATGGGCGAATCGGGCTGGTCGTCGCCAACGGGACCTTGCCCGATCGCTATGCGACGGCGCTGGGCTTCGACGCGGGCGCGGCGTTCATGGGTGACAGCGGCAAGGCGACCCTGCGCTGTCTGGTGCTGGGGGTGGACATGACGAACGGCACCGGCCGCGCCGATCCGCTGATCGTCGACACCTCGCGCAGTCGGTTGGACGGAACGGGGACGGTCCACTTTCCCGACGAGCGGCTGGCGCTGCGACTGACCGGCGCGCCGAAGCAAGGCGCGACGCTGAGGCTCGCGGGCGCGGCCACGGTAACGGGCACGCTGGAAAAGCCCGACCTCGTGATCCCCAAGGAGGTGAAGTCGGTCGGCAATATCTTCAAGTCGATCGGCCGCGCGATCACCGGCGATACCGGGCCGAAGGCGCAGAATGCGGCCTGCGGGGCGCTGGCGCGGCAGGTGTTGCGGTAATTCTCCCCTACCTCCGTTCAGCCTGAGCGAAGTCGAAGGCCAAGGGAATCCAGTGGCCAAGCGTCCCTCTTGGCAAAGGTCATGGCGTGGCCTTCGACTACGCTCAGGCGGAACGGAGCGGGGGAGAGAAGGGGGGAGTAGGGGTCAGTTACCCTCGGACTTGAGCGGGCGGGCCAGCAACGCCCCGATAACCTCGCCGACCGCGGCCCCCTCCAGCAACCGGCACACCGCCTCGCATACCGGCATGTCCACACCGGCCTCCACCGCCGCCTGACGCAGGACCGGCGCGGTGAACGCCCCTTCCGCCACCGTCCGCCGATCGGCCAGCAGCTCGGCGGCGGACCGCCCCTGCCCCAGCCCGACACCCAGCGAGAAATTGCGCGAGGCGGTCGACGAGCAGGTCAGCACCAGATCGCCCAGCCCCGACAGGCCCGCCAGCGTCTCCGCCCGGCCGCCGCGCGCCAGACCGAACCGCGTCATCTCGGCAAAGCCGCGTGCGATCAGCGCGGCGCGGGCATTCTGGCCCAGACCCGCGCCCTCGACCACGCCGCAGCCGATGGCGAGGACATTCTTGATCGCGCCGCCGATCTCCGCGCCGGTCACGTCGTCGGTGGCATAGGGCCGGAAATGCGGCGCCGCGAGGCGCGCGGACAGGGCCTTGCGCAACTCCGGTTCCTCGCACGCCAGCGTCACCGCCGTCGGCAGCCCCGCTGCCACCTCATGCGCGAAGGTCGGGCCGGACAGCACCGCGATCGGCGCGTCGGGGTGGATCGCCCGCGCCACCTCGCCGACCAGCCGCCGGGTGCCCGACTCGATCCCCTTGGAACATAGGACCAGCGGCTTGGGCCCCACCGGCATCGTCGCCAACACTGCCCCCACCGCCTGCGCGGGCGTGACGACCAGCAGCGCATCCATCCCGGCCATGGCGGCCGGGTCGCTGACCGCCTCGATGCTCGGCGACAATGCGATGTTCGGCAGGTAGAGCGGGTTGGCGTGCGTCGCGTTGATCGCCTCGGCCACCGCCGGATCGCGCGCCCAGAGCCGCACCGGCCGGTTGCCATGCGCCGCGACCTGCGCCAGCGCGGTGCCCCAGGCGCCCGCGCCGATCACCCCGATCCTCATGCCTTCACCCCCGCGCCGCGCACCGCTTCCGCCGCCGGATCGAGCGGCCAGCGCGCCCGTGCGGGCGTGTCGAGCGGATCGGTCAGCCCTTCGCGGAACCGCTCCACGCCCGCCCAGGCGATCATCGCGGCATTGTCGGTGCACAGCCAGAGCGGCGGCGCGACGAAGCGCAGGCTATGCTCGGCGGCGAGCGCCTCCAGCGCCACCCGGATCACGCCATTGGCCGCGACCCCACCCGCGACGACCAGAGCGGTGACGGGCGGCACATTGGCCAGCGCACGGCGGGTGCGATCGAGCAGGCAGTCGACCACCGCCTGCTGAAAGGAGGCGGCAATGTCCTCGGGCGAATGATGCCCGATCGCACGCGCTACCGCACTCTTCAGTCCGGCAAAGGAGAAATGCGGCTCGGCCGCCCCCTTTAACGGCCGGGGCAGCGGCACCGCATGGGGATCGCCCTCCCGCGCCGTCGCCTCGACGCGCGGACCGCCGGGATAGCCAAGCCCCAGCAGCTTGGCGGTCTTGTCGAACGCCTCGCCCGCCGCATCGTCGATGGTCGTGGCCATACGCCGATACCGCCCGACTCCCTCGACCAGCAGCAGCTGGCAATGCCCACCGGAGACGAGCAGCAGCAGGTACGGATAGGCCAGTTCGCGATCCGACAGGCGCGGCGACAGGGCATGGCCCTCCAGATGGTTGACCGCGATCAGCGGCTTGCCCGCCGCATGGGCCAGCGCCTTGCCGGTCACGAGGCCCACCATCACCCCGCCGATCAGCCCCGGCCCCGCCGTCGCCGCGATCGCATCGACATCGGCCAGCGTCACCCCCGCATCGGCAAAGGCGGCGGCGACCAGCGGCTCCATCGCCTCGACATGGGCGCGCGCCGCGATTTCGGGGACGACGCCGCCGAAGGGGGCATGCGCGGCCTCCTGCCCGAGCAGCCGGTGCGCCAGCACACGGCCGTCATCGGTGACAAGCGCGGCGGCGGTCTCGTCGCACGAGGATTCCAGTCCCAGGATCAGCATGACTTCCCCATACCCGTCCGTTGCCAACTTGTCGAAGGGGGGCTTGATGCGGCAAAGGCAGACGCATGGTTCGTTTCCGGCTCGGTACGCGCGGTTCGCCGCTGGCCCTCACCCAGGCGCATATGGTGCGTTCGGCACTGGCGGCGGCGCAGGGGTGGAGCGAGGACGCGGTTCAGATCGTGCCGATCAAGACCACCGGCGACCGGGTGCAGGACCGCGCGCTGGCTGAGATCGGCGGCAAGGCGCTGTGGACCAAGGAGCTGGACCGCGCGCTGTACGACCGCGAGATCGACGCCTCGGTCCATTCGATGAAGGATGTCGAGACGATCCGCCCCGACTGGCTGCGCATCGCCGCGATGCTGCCGCGTGCCGATGTCCGCGACCGGCTGATCGGCGCGGAGACCATTGCCGAGTTGCGGCCCGGCGCGGTGATCGGCACCAGCAGCCCGCGCCGCCGCGCGCAGATGCTGTCGCACCGGCCCGACCTGACCATCACGCTGCTGCGCGGCAATGTCGACACGCGCCTGGCCGCCGTCGCGAACGGCGAGGTCGACGCGACGCTGCTCGCCGCCGCCGGGCTGGACCGACTCGGGCGCGAGGTCGGCCATGCGGTGCCGACCGACCAGATGCTGCCCGCCCCCGCGCAAGGGGCGGTCGGGATCGAGACGCGCGCCGACGATGCCGCCGCGACCATGTTGATCGCCTCGATCGACCATGCCGAGACCCATGCCTGCGTCATGGCCGAGCGGTCGCTGCTCGCGGCACTCGCCGCCGATTGCCACAGCCCGGTCGCCGCGCTCGCCTCGCTGGCGGGCGAGATGCTGACCCTGCGCGCCGAATTGCTGGCCGAGGACGGATCGTCGCGGGTCAGCGGCTGGGTCGAGGGGGCGTTGGATGAAGACCTCGGGCCACGGCTGGCGGTCGATCTTCTCGAACGCGCCGCGCCTGAGGTGCGCCGCCTGTTCGCCGGGGGCTGACCGGCATGGCGGTTGTCGTCGTCCGGCCCGAGCCCGGCCACGCCGCGACGATCGCCGCTCTGCAAGAAGTGGGGTTGGAGGCGCGGTCGCTGCCGCTGTTCTCGGCGCGCGCGGTCGATTGGACGCCGCCCGAACCCGACACGGTCGACGCGTTGCTCTTCACCAGCGCGCAAGGCGTGCGGCTGGCCGGATCGGCACTCGATCCGATCCGTCACAAGCCCGTGATCGCGGTCGGCCCCGCGACCGCCGCCGCCGCGCGGGAGGCGGGGCTGGCGGTTGCGCTGACCGGCGCCGCCGACGCCGCCACGGTCGTCGCGCAAGCCCAAGCGCAAGGATATGAGCGGCTGCTCCATCTGGCGGGGCGCGATCGGGTGGAGACGGGGGCGATGGCCCGCATCGTCTATGCCGCCGATCCCGTGGCCGTTGCGCCGGACGCGGTCGCTGCGCTGGCGGGGCAGATCGTCCTCATCCACTCGGCACGGGCCGCCGCGCGGCTGGCCGAACTGGTCGATCGGGCGGCCTTGCCCCGCGCCGCCGTCGCGCTGGTCGCGATCAGCGCCAATGCGGCGACGGCGGCAGGGTCGGACTGGCGGACCGTCGCCATTGCCGAGGCACCGCGCGACGATGCCATGGTCGCCGCCGCGCAGGCGTTGACCCGAGCCGCCGCCACGGGGATAAGCGGGGTATGAACAATTTCGCGCCTTCCGACCGACCGCCGACGCGCGGCCCCCGAAAGGGCGCGACCGTCGCGCTGGTCCTGATCGCCTTTGTCGCGGGGCTGCTGCTGATGGCCTATGCGATGCGCAACCTGTCCTGGTTCGACGCGACCGGCACCGCGCCCCAGGCCGTCACCGCCAAGCCCGGCGGCACCATCGGGACGCCCAAGGAAGCCACCCGCACCGATCCGATGGCGCTCGCCACGCGCGAGGCGCAACTGGCCGCGCAACTCGCCGCGCTGGAGACGCGCGCCGCGACGCTGGCCACCGACGCGACGGCGGCGGGCGCGCAGGCGGGCCGCGCCGAATCGATCCTGGTCGCCGCCGCCGCACGCCGCGCGGTCGATCGCGGCCAGCCACTCGGCTATCTGGAGGAGCAGCTCCGCACCCGCTTCGGCACCAGCGAGCCGCGCGCCGTCGCCGTGCTGATCGTCACCGCCCGCCAGCCGGTCACGCTGGAGACGCTGCGCCAGGGACTCGACACGCTGGCCCCCGATTTGGTGGTCGATGGCAGCAATGGCTGGTGGGAAGGGCTGCGGCAGGAGATCGGCCGCCTGATCGTCATTCGGGAGGCCAGCGCGCCCTCTACCAACCCCAGCGAGCGGCTGGCGCGGGTCCGTCGCCTGCTCGATGGCGGTCAGGTGGATGCCGCACGGGCCGAGGTGGCGCGCCTGCCCGGTGCCGCCGCCGCGCAAGCCTGGCAACAGGCCGCGCTTCGCTATGTCCGCGCGCGCCAGGCGCTCGACCTGATCGAGAATGCCGCGCTCGTCACCCCGCCTGCGGCCCCGCCCGCCCCCATCGTGACGACCCCGGTGCCGGGCACCCCGCCCGCCGACGGACCTGAGGCCACGACCGCCCAGGCCACGCCGCACAACAGCCCCGCGCCCGCCGCCGCGCCGACCATCTGAATCGCTGTCCATCCGGGAAATTCCCGGATGCCGTTCCGCGCTGACGCGGTACAGGGATTATCGTGATGACGGCGTCGTTTAGCCCTTCCCTATCGGCCCGACCGATGGTCCCCGTGGCAGTGGTGCGGTTCGACCCGCGCGTCTTTCTGCCCCGTCGGCCGGACTGGCTGGCGCTGGCGCTTTATGCGGTAGGGTTCGCCGCCATGCATCGGCTGGCCGCCTATTGGGGCGGCAGCGGCTTTTATTCGCTCTGGTTTCCGGCGGCCGGGCTGCGGCTGGCACTGCTCTGGCGGCGGGGCGCGCGGCTGACCCCGGCGATCGCGCTGGTCGAGATCGCGGTCGACGTCACCCTGACCCCGGCGGTGCTGGCGGGGATGCCCTGGACGGTCGCCATCTGGGGCATTGCGCGCCCGGTGCTGGCCTACGGCGCGACGATCGCCGCGATCGGCTGGCTGGCGGAGCGGCGGGGGGCTGCGCTGCTGACCGCGCCGATGCCGCTGGGGCTGGCGCTGGTGCTCGCCCCGCTGGCCGCCGCACTGAGCGCGGTGCCGCAGGCGTTGACCAGTCCCGAGCTGACCGGTGTGTCGAACCCGCGCGAAGTGGTCGTGTCGCTCGCCGCCTTTGCGGTCGGCGATCTTCTGGGCACCTTGTTCATCGCGCCGCCGCTGTTGTGGATCGCCGATGCGGTGTCGGGCCGGGCGCACTGGCGCTGGCCGCTGCCCTCTCTGCTCGCCGGGCTGGAGACGGCGGGGGTGCTGGTGCTCGGCCTGGGGCTGGCCGAGCTGCTTGATCGGGCGGGGTTGGGGATGCAGCCCGCGCCGGTGCTGGTCGCGGTGGCGTGGATCGGGTTGCGCTTCGGACGCGCCGCCGCCTGGGGTGCGCTGCTGGTCGTGGTGTTGCGCGTCCTGCCCGACACGGCGGGCGCGATGGACACGCCCGAGCGGTTGCAGCGGCATCTGGCGCTCGCGACCATCGTCGTCACCGGCTATCTGGCGGGCAGCTTCGCCGATGCGCAGGCGACCGCGCGCGCCATGCTGGAGCGGCGCGACCGGCTGCTCTTCCAGGCCGAACGGCTCAAGACGCTGCGCGCCATGTCGGTGGCGGTGATCCATGAGGTCAGCCAGCCGCTGTCCACCCTGGCGATCGAGGCGCGTCACCTGCATCAGCTGACCGCCGGGCGCGGCGACGAGATTGCGGACGGCGCAGCGCTGATCGATCGCAAGGCGGAGCATCTGGCGACGCTGATCCGCCGCCTGCGCCGGTTCGGCGGCCATGCCGAGGGCGCGCCGCAGCCGCTGACGCTGACCGCGCTGATCGACATGGTGGCGACGCTGGCCGAGCCGGAGGCGCGCGAGGCGGGGGTCGCCATGACCATCGCGCCGGTCGATCCCGGCTGGCAGGTGATGGCGCAGGAGGTCGAACTGGCGCAGGCGGTGATGAACCTGGTCCGCAACGCCGTACAGGCGGTGCAGGGCGATGCCGCGCCCGGCGGCGTCCTGCTGGACGTCACCGCCGACGAGACGCAGGTCGTCATCCATGTCGCCAATCGCGCCCCCGCCCGCCCGGTCGCGCGCGATGGCATGGGGATCGGCACCCATGTCGCGCGCGCCATCGTCGAGGCGCATGGCGGCACCCTGACCCGCATCCGCCGCGAGGACGGCATGGTCCATGCCGCGCTGTCGCTTCCCCTGATCGAGTCGCGTTGATGCCCGTTCGCTCGCTTGCCCCCATCGCATCCGGCACCGAATCGCCCGCCATCGTCCATGTGCTGGACGACGATGCCGATCTGGGCGCGGCGGTGGCGCGGATGCTGGCGCGGCAGGGCTTCGCCGCCCACGCCTTCGACGATCCCGTCGCGTTGCTCGCCGCCTATCCCGGCCGAACCGCCCATGCCGTCGTCACCGATGTGATGATGGGCGAATGGCATGGTTTCGACTTTGCCGAACGGCTGCGTGCGCTCGATCCGCATGTCGCGATCCTGTTCATGACCGCCTGGCCCAGCGCCGCCCATGCGGTCGATTCGGTCCGCCTGCATGGCGGGGTCGATTATCTCGACAAGCCGATCGACGAGGCGCGGCTCTGCGCCTCGCTGCGCGAGGGCGTCGCTTGGTCGATGGAGCGGCGTGCGGCGGCGTACCGGCTGGGCGACCTGTCGCCGCGCGAACGGCAGGTGTTCGACCTGATGGTGCAGGGTCATGGCAACAAGGCGATGGCGGGATTGCTCGGCCTGTCGCCCAAGACGATCGAGGATCACCGTGCCGCCGTCTTCCTGAAAACGCGGACGCAAAGCGTGGCGCAGCTGATCGCGCTGTCCCGCTGACGCCTCCGCCTTGCGGTGAAGCGAGGAGCCGGGCGTCGGGGGCAAGCGTTGACGGGCATGGATATTGTCGGAGGCCTTGCCGTGATTCGTCCCGCCCCCCGCATGACCCGCTGGCTGGCGGGCGCGCTGTTCCTGCCGCTGGCCGCCTGTGGGGGCGGTGGCGAGCCGGATCGCAACATGGTGACGGCCGCGCCCTCCCCGACCTCCCAGCCGGTCCGCAGCAACCTTCCCGCGCCGATCAAGACCGGCGGCCAGAGTAAGCCCGCATCCATCCTGTCCTGCTCGGCGGAACGCGGGCAGGCGGCGGCGGAAAAGCTGGTGAAGATCTGCACCTCGGTTTCGCCTGCGACCCATCCGCCGTGCAACGCCGTCAACAGCTGCGCGATCATCGAGGACGAGATCGCCCGGTCCTGCGCGCTGATGGGCGACGATGCGACCGGGACACCGGGCTGCTCGGTCGATCCCAAAAGCGACGCCGCGGCG
This sequence comes from Sphingomonas sanguinis, assembly GCF_019297835.1. Classification (NCBI taxonomy): domain Bacteria; kingdom Pseudomonadati; phylum Pseudomonadota; class Alphaproteobacteria; order Sphingomonadales; family Sphingomonadaceae; genus Sphingomonas; species Sphingomonas sanguinis. The sequence continues at coordinate 2,701,142 of NZ_CP079203.1, forward strand.
GCCGATGTGGTCCGCCGCTATTATTCGGCGATCAACGCGCACGACTATGGCACCGCCTGGATCCAGTGGGGCAATAACGGCCGCCCCGGCCAGCGCTTCGCCGATTTCCAGAAGGGCTTTGCCCAGACCCGCGCGACCAACGTGACGATCGGCGCGATGCCGCCCAGCGAAGGCGCGGCGGGGTCGGTCTATGCCACCGTCCCGGTGACGGTCGACGCGCAACTTGACGACGGGCGGCGGCAACGCTTCGTCGGGCAATATGTGGTGCGACGGGTCAATGACGTACCGGGCGCGAGTGCCGAGCAGCTGCGGTGGCACATCGATTCGGCGACGCTGAAGCCCGCCGGGGCCTGAACGTCTCCCTGCGTTCAGCGTGACACAAGTCGGGTTCCGTGGCCTCAATCGGCAGACGTCTCCACGCCAGCCATTACCCCTGTCCCTCTTCGAGGACTCTCACGCCTTTCTCGGGGTGATCCCGATAATGGCGCAGTCGCGATTCGAGCGTCCCGATATGAATTTCGAGCTTGTGACCGTCTGGATCGAGGAAATAGGTCGAGGCGCCCTCGCTGCGATCCTCCTGCCAGATCACGCAAAATCGTTTCAGGCGATCACTGAGCGCGGGATAATCAGCATCGGACACGCTGAACGCGATATGGGTATAATCCGGATGCGGCGCAGTGCGAGCATGTTCGTCCCGGGAAAGGCAGAGCCACAGCGCGCCTGCCTCCAAATACGCTCCATCCCCCCATAATGCGCGTACCGAACATCCCAGTATGTCCCGATAAAAGAGTATGGACCGCTCCAAATCGGTGACGGCGAACGTTATATGATTGACACCTGTGACGCCCATTGCGCTCGTTCCTTGTCGATGATCCCAGCCTATAGTTTCGCCATGCCCATCCGCCCCGCCCTTCCCCAGGACCATGCCGCCATCACCGCGATCCTCATGCCGGTGATCCGGGCGGGCGAGACCTATGCGCTCGACCCGGCGATGACGCCGGAGGCGGCGCTGGCCTATTGGTTCGGCGATGGCAAAAGGGTCTTCGTGTTCGAGGAGGAGGGCGTCATCCTCGGCACCTTGTATCTGCGCGCCAATCAGGCGGGTGGCGGGGATCATGTGGCAAATGCCGGGTACATGACCAGCCCCGCCGCGCGCGGGCGTGGCGTCGCGCGGGCGATGGCGCTGCATTCCTTCGACGAAGCCCGTGGACTGGGTTTCGCCGCGATGCAGTTCAACTTCGTGGTCGCCAGCAACGAGGCCGCCGTGCATCTGTGGACGGCGCTGGGCTTCGCCACGGTCGGACGGGTACCGGGGGCGTTCCGGCACCCGCGTCTGGGGCCGGTCGATGCGCTGGTGATGCACCGACCGCTCTGATTATCCGGCTCTGGCGACCTGGAAGCCCGCAAAGGACTGGCTGACCGGCATCAGCTCCAGCCGGTTGATGTTGAGGTGCGGCGGCAGTTCGGCGACCCAGAGCAGCGTCGCGGCGATATCCTCCGCCGTCATCGGGTCGGAACCGGCATAGAGCGCATCCGATGCCGCCTGGTCGCCGCCGGTGCGGATGGTGGTGAATTCGGTCTCGACCATGCCTGGCTCGATCGAGGTGACGCGCACCCCCTTGCCGTGCAGGTCGGCGCGCAGGTTCAGCGAGAATTGCTTCACGAACGCCTTGGTCCCGCCATAGACGTTGCCGCCGGTATAGGGATAGTTCGCCGCCACCGAGGACAGGTTGATGATCCCCCCGCGCCGCGCGATCAGGCGCGGCAGCAGCCGGTGGGTGATGGTGATGAGGCCGTCGATATTGGTCGCGATCATCGTGCGCCACTGGGCCAGATCGCTGTCCTGCGCGGGCTTGGTGCCCAGCGCGAGGCCGGCATTGTTGATGAGCAGGTCGATCTCGGCGAATTCCGGCGGCAGGCCGTTCAGCGCGGCGTCGAGCGCGTCCTCGTCGGTGATGTCGAAGGCGAGCGGATGGAAGGCCGCGCCCAGTTCGTCGGCCAGCGCCTGGAGCCGGTCGGCACGGCGCCCCGTCCCGATCACCCGCCATCCGGCCGCGACAAAGGCGCGCGCGGTGCCCGCACCGATTCCGGCGGTCGCGCCCGTCACCAGGACAGTCTTCGTCATCCGTCTATCTCCTCTGAAACGGTTCGCGATGCTGGTATCCGGCGGGGCCGAAGATGGCAAAGCGTGCGGGATGCATAAGGCCGCGAGACTTGCCCCTGTTCCCGCCCCTCATCCAAGTATAGGAAATACAGGACTTTTCCCGGATAGCCGGGTGGAGCGGGCGACGGCATGGTCGGCGTCGGGAGAGGAAAGGCATGGATTATCGGCTGGGCCAGCCGCGACGAATCGCCACCAGCCATACGCATGGTCCGTTTCCGCGCGCACAGGGCGGGCAATGCGATTTCCGGCCCGCGCTGACCATGGTCTCAGCGGAGGCAGACGATCCCGCGACCGTCCGCGCGGTCTATCCCCGCCCCACGCCCGGTGATGACGTGGCGGAGGGCTGGGTCCGGGTCCGCTGGTAGGCTTATGGTTGCGGGGGCCGGATCGCCCTCCCACATAAGCGGGGCGGCCGCCTTGGGCCGCTTCAGCCAGGATCACCCATGCCCCGCCGCCTGCGTATCGACTTCGTCTCCGACATTTCCTGCCCCTGGTGCATCATCGGGCTGCGCGGGCTGGAGATCGCGCTGGAACGATTGGGCGATACGGTCGAAGCGGACATTCATTTCCAGCCCTTCGAGCTGAACCCCGCCATGGCGCCCGAGGGCGAGAATATCGTCGAGCATATCGGCCGCAAATATGGCGCGACGCCCGAACAGTCCGCCGCCAACCGCGCCAATATCCGCGAGCGGGCGGCCTCGGTCGGCTTCACCATGGCGATGGGAGACGATGCGCGCATCTATAACAGCTTCGACGCGCACCGGCTGCTCCACTGGGCGGAGGTCGAGGGGGGGCAGGCCGCGCTGAAGCATGCGCTGTTCGAGAGCTATTTCACGAACGGGCAGAATATCGCGGAGCATGACGTGCTGCTCGCCGCCGTGAGCCGCGCCGGGCTGGACACCAACGAGGCCCGCGCGATCCTGTCCTCCGACCGCTACGGCGCCGAAGTGCGCGAGGCGGAGCGGCTGTGGCAGGGGCGCGGCATCCAGTCGGTGCCCGCCATCGTGATCGACAACCGCTATCTCATCTCGGGCGGACAGCCGCCCGAATCCTTCGAGCAGGCGCTGCGCCAGATCGCCGCCGAACCTTCTGCTGCCTGATTTCACGGAAAGGACAGTCCCCATGGCCGACACCCGCCCCGACACCCGTTATGCCAAGACCGAGGACGCGCTCGCGAAGCTGACCCCCGAGCAATATTATGTGACGCAGCAGAGCGGCACCGAGCGTCCCGGCACCGGGGAATATCTCCACACCCGCGAGCCGGGTCTGTATGTCGACATCGTCTCCGGCGAGCCGCTGTTCGCCTCGGCCGACAAGTTCGATTCGCATTGCGGCTGGCCCAGCTTCACCCGGCCGATCGAACCCGCCCATGTCAACGAGTTGCGCGACACAACTCATGGCATGATCCGTACCGAGGTCCGCTCGGCACATGGCGACAGCCATCTCGGCCATGTCTTCCCCGACGGCCCGCGCGATCGCGGCGGCCTGCGCTACTGCATCAACTCCGCCTCGCTGCGCTTCGTGCCGCTGGGGGATATGGAGGCGCAAGGCTATGGCGATTACGTGGATCAGGTCCGCGCGGCGGAGCAGGGCTGACCCGATCCTCCCCGGCACGGAGGGCTGTCTACACGGACAGCTTTTTGGCCTGTTCTTCGTTTCCTGTGATTGGGGACGGGGAGGATGGGATGCGTTGTCCACAATGTGATGGGACTGACCTGATCAAGCGGGGCCGGAAGGCTGGCCACCAGCGCTATGTATGCCGGGCGTGCGGTCGATACTGAACCGACAGCCAGCCCAAATTCAGTGTTGAGAGGCGCAGGCGCATCTGATCGAATCGTCAACCGCCTCGTTCCGCGACATGCTGGCCAGCTTCCATCGCCGAACCAAGCGCGCCTCCAAGACCCAACACATGCTCGAGGTCACCCTCGACATCTTCCTCGCCAAAAAACGCCTGAAGTGTCCAATGTGAACATTCCCCCCGGGTACGGGGAGGGGGACCATCCGCAGGATGGTGGAGGGGGTGTGCCGCTAGCTACGCCCTATGAGGAAGCCCCCTCCGTCAGGCCTAACGGCCTGCCACCTCCCCGTGACGGGGAGGATCAACTGATCCGATACAGCCGCAACGGCGACCCTTTGGGCAACGGCAGCGGGGTCAGCCAGTTCGGCGTCCAGCCGCGCGCCATCCGGTCGTAAAATCCCCCCGGCGCCCGCGCGCGATAGTTGGTCGACTCGGCCATATCGGGACAGATTAGCAACAGCGTCGCGCCGTGCCGCTTCATGATCGCGCGCGCCTGCGCCTCGCTGCCCTGAAAGGCGTGCTGTACGTCCAGGATCGCGTCGCCATTGCGGTGATACGGCCCCGCGATCGCGTCGTGATGCGTCGTCACGATCAGCCGCGGCCCCAGGTCGACGAAGGTGAAGACCGTCGCCTTGGGATAGGCATTCACCCGCGTCAGCACAGAGGTCCGCACGCATTGCCCGGTCGCACGATTGACCCGGTTGGCATAAGCGCTCGGCTGGGTGGCGGGCAGGGCGTTGACGATCCAGCTCGCCGCGATCCCCGTCGGTAACAGCACCGCCAGCACGATGGCGGGCACCCGCAGCAGCGGCGAGCGCAGCCGCGTCAGCCAGGGCACGACCATCCATAACAGCGCCGCGATGCCGGGGATCGCCAGCATCTGCGCCGCCGGGGCCGCACGCGCCTGCCACAACAGCATCAGGCAGGCGAAGGTCGTGAACAGCGCCACCGCCGTCCAGCCGATCGTCCGCCGCCGCCACGCCGCGACGATCGCCCCGATCATCCCGATCACCGGCATGATCGCCATGGGCAGCGCGACGCGTAAGGGATGCTTGTAGATCGGCTTGGCCTCCCGGACATTGTTCAGCCAGTTGCGCTGCAACTCGGGGCTGACCTGTTCGGGGCGGGTCAGGCATTGCGGGAACAGGCTGGCGAAACCGCCCGCGATCACCGCACCCGCGACCACTGCCAGACCCAGCCGCGCACCGCGCGACGCCGGGTTGATCCGCGCCAGCACGAACAGCAGCGCCCCCGCCGCGACCGTCACCGACAGCCACACCGGGGTCAGCGCGTCGCAGCGCATTGCGTAATTGGCGTTGGAGGCAAAGGCGGCGAACCCCGCCGCGCTTCCCCCGCCCAGGGTCAGCGCATAGACGGCCAGCCGGTCGGCCTCCGCCCGGTCCCATACCCAGCGCAGCGTCAGGATCGCGCCCGCCATCGCGGCATAGGGCAGCATCTCCAGTCCGATCGCCAGCGACACCGCGCTCGCCAGCCCGACCAGCGCGCCGCCGCGCCGCGCCGCCGGATCGCACAGACCCGCGACCGTGACCGCCAGCATGGCCAGCTGCCACCCGTGATGGTCGATGCGCATCGGCATATACATCAGCAGCGTCGCATGGGCGCACAGCAGCAGCGCCAGCCCCACCGGCCAGGTCAGCACCCCGATCAGGCGGCGCAGCGTCACCGCCAGCGCGGTCATGGTGATCGACAGCGGGATCAGCGGCGCCAGACCGCAGGCGAGTCGTTCGGCCCAGGCGGGGGTGGTGAACAGGCGGAAGAACAGGATGAGTCCCGCGATGGGCAGGTCGACGATGCGGCTCCAATGGATGTCGAAGCCGACCGGCGGGTTCATCCGATACTGGCGCAGATCATACCAGTCCTGCCCCGCCATCCAGGCGCGGACCTGCATCAGCCGCATATTGTCGTCGGTGTCGCCCAGCGACCACCAGCGTATCTGGCCCCAGCGGTCGTACATGTACCAGACGGTGATCGCGGCCCACGCCACCAGCACCCAGCGTTGCCAGTTGCGGTCGATCTCACGCTGCAGACGTTCCAAAGACGCTTCCCTCATACCCGCCCGCAGCCTAAGGCGCAGGACTTGAGCGCCGCTCTATCGCGGGCGGCGCAAAGGGCAAGGTTGGGGTTATGGCGACTCTGCAGCACCAGATCGATCGATGGCGGTCCAGCGGGATGCTGGGCCAGATCATCCGCTTTGGCATTGCGGGCGGATTGTCGACGGTCGTCTATTCCGCTGTCTATCTGCCGCTGACCTATTGGGTATTGCCGCACGACAAGGCCGTGCTTGCGGTGCCGCCCGCTTTTCTGGTCGCGGTGATCGTCGGCTTCTTCCTGCACAGCGCGTGGAGCTTTCGCGGGCACGGCACCCGCGACTCCAGCGGCCGGCAGCATTTGAAATTCCTCGTCGTCCAGGGCTTCGGACTGGCGCTCAATGCGCTGTTCACCTGGATCGTGACGGGGCTATTGCATCAACAACCCTGGGTCGCGCTGATCCCGGTGGTCACGGTCACGCCGATCGCGACCTTCGCGCTCAACCGCCAATGGGTCTTCGGATAAGTTCATGGACCGTATCGTTTACGACCGCATGGCCGCGCACGACTCCACCCATTGGTGGTACCGCGCACGCCGCGACATCCTGGCGGACTATCTGACCCGCTACGGCAAGCTGCCCGCCGATGCGCGCATCCTGGAGATCGGCTGCGGCACCGGGCATAATCTGCCGATGCTGGCGAGCTTCGGCACGGTCGACGCGATCGAGATCGATCCGGCCGCGCGCGAGATCGCGTCGCAGCGTCTGGGCAAGCCGGTCCAGGCCGCGCCGCTGCCCGAACTGCCGGGGATCGAGCGGGGCGCATACGACCTGATCGCCGTCCTCGACGTGGTCGAGCATATCCAGGACGATGTCGCCGCGCTCGCCGCGATGAAGTCCTGCCTGAAGCCGGGCGGCAAGATCCTGATCGCCGTTCCTGCGCATCAGTGGATGTGGTCGGCGCATGACGTGGTGAACCACCATCATCGCCGCTATTCCAAGGGTACCCTGGTCTCGGCGATCGAGAAGGCGGGGCTGCGCCCGCGCAAGCTCGGCTATTTCAACTCGCTGCTCTTCCCGCTGGCGGCGGCGGCGCGGATCGCGGGGCGGATCACCGGCCGCGACGACAGCGACGACTCGCCCCCGCCCGCACCGCTGAACAAGGCGTTCGAGGCGATCTTCCGACTGGAGCGGCATCTGGTCGGCCGGGTGCCGATGACGCCGGGGGTTTCGATCGTGACCTTGGCGGAGCCTGTTTGAGGCTGGCGTTGGGGCGTGGCCTTCGACTGCGCTCAGGCTGAACGGAGGTTTGGGGAGTCAGCCAACTCGCTCCGTTCAGCCTGAGCGAAGTCGAAGGCCACGGGAATCCCTCACAAACATGGTTCCGCTCCCCCGCCGGTCTGGCTAGGGAAGCCCCCATGCTGGACTTTCATCGCGCCGATCTGGCCCGACTGGCCGCGCGGGACCGATTGCGGGGGCTGGCCCCGCAAAGGGGCATGGATTTCGCCTCCAACGACTATCTTGGCCTGGCGAGCCACCCGCGTCTCGCCGCCGCCATCGCGCAGGGCGTGGCAGAGGGCATCCCCGTCGGCTCGGGTGGATCGCGGCTGCTGCGCGGCAACCACCCCGAGCATGAAGTATTGGAAGCCGAAGCCGCCGTCTTCTTCGGTGCCGAGGCGAGCCTGTACTTCTCCTCCGGCTATACCGCCAACGCCACGCTGCTGGCGACGCTGCCGCAGCGCGGCGACCTGATCGTCCATGACGCGCTGGTCCATGCCAGCATGCATGAGGGGATGAAGCTGTCCCGTGCGCAGGCCGTCTCGGTGGCGCATAACGATCCGGCGGCGTTCGACGACGCGATCGGCGCGTGGCGGGCGCAGGGCGGCAAGGGCACGGCCTGGATCGCGGTCGAAAGCCTCTATTCGATGGACGGCGACACCGCGCCGCTGGCGGACCTGATGGCGGTGACCGCGCGGCACGACGCGATGCTGATCGTGGACGAGGCGCATGCCACCGGCGTCTTCGGCGACCGGGGACAGGGGCTTGCGACGCCGGGCGAGCGGGTCGTCACCCTCCACACCTGCGGCAAGGCATTGGGGTGCGAGGGCGCGCTGGTCGCAGGGCCGCGCATCGTGCGCGACTATCTGGTCAATCGCGGGCGAGGGTTCATCTTCTCCACCGCACCCTCGCCGCTGATGGCGCGGGGCGTGCGCGAGGCGCTCTGCGTCCTGGCCGACGAGCCCGAGCGCCGCGCCGCGCTGCACCAGCGGATCGCGCTGGCGGGCGAGCGGCTGGCGCGTCACGGCGCGCTGGCGAACGGCACGCCGATCATGCCGCTGATCCTGCACGACAATGGGCGCACCATGCGCGCCGCCGAGGCGTTGCAGGCGCGTGGTTTCGATATTCGCGGCATCCGCCCGCCGACCGTGCCGGTGGGCGCGGCGCGGCTGCGGCTGTCGATCACCCTCAATGTCGAGGCGGCGGACATCCTCGCCCTCGACGAAGCACTGCACGAGGTTCTGGCATGAGCGCCATCATCGTCACCGGCACCGATACCGAAATCGGCAAGACCGTCTTTTCCGCCGCGCTGACCGGCGCACTTGGAGCAAGCTACTGGAAGCCGGTCCAGGCGGGAACCGATGACGAAGGGCATGGCGATGCCGAAACGGTGGCATCGCTCAGCGGTCGCCCGGTCCTGCCCTCCGCCTATCGGTTGAAAACCCCCTGTTCGCCACATCGCGCCGCCGAGATCGACGGGGTGACGATCGACCGCGAGCGGCTGGCATTGCCGAATGTCGATGGCCCGCTGGTCGCCGAGGGCGCGGGCGGGGTGCTGGTGCCCGTTACGCGCCAGATGCTGTTCGCCGATCTGTTCGCGCATTGGGGCCGGCCGGTGGTGCTGGTCGCGCGGACCGGACTGGGCACGATCAACCACAGCCTGTTGTCGATCGAGGCCTTGCGGTCGCGCGGCGTGCCGATCCTGGGCATCGCATTCGTCGGCGAGGGTGTCGAGGATAGCGAGGCGACCATCGCCGCGATCGCCGGGGTGAAGCGGCTCGGTCGCCTGCCGCGCCTCGCCGAGCTGACCCGCGAGACGCTGGCCGAGGCGTTCGCCGCGAACTTCGACATCGAGGATTTCCGATGACCTCGCCGGTCTGGCATCCCTTCACCCAGCATGGGCTGGGCGAGCCGATCCCCAAGGTCGCGACCGCCAGCGGCGCGGTGCTGACCACGGTCGATGGGCGGGAGGTGATCGACGCCATTTCCAGCTGGTGGGTGACGACGCACGGCCACAACCATCCGCGCATCAGCGCCGCCATCGCCAACCAAGCTGGCAAGCTCGACCAGATCATCTTCGCCGGCTGGACCCACGAACCCGCCGAGGAGGTCGCTGCCGAGCTGGTGCGGATCACCCCGCCCGCGCTGACGCGGGTGTTCTTCTCCGACTCCGGCTCGACGGCGGTCGAGGTCGCGCTGAAGATGGCCCTGGGCTACTGGCTCCACCGGGGCGAGCCGCGCCACCGCATCCTCGTCCTCGAACACAGCTATCATGGCGATACGATCGGGGCGATGTCGGTGGGGGCGCGGGGCGTCTACAACCGTGCCTATGCGCCGCTGCTCTTCGATGTCGGCACCATTCCCTTTCCCACCGACGTGCAGGCCACGCTCGATGCGCTGGAGGCGGAGTGCCGGGCGGGCGCGGCGGCGTTCATCGTCGAGCCGCTGGTGCTCGGCGCGGGCGGCATGTTGCTCTATGCGCCCGAGACGCTGGCGGCGATGCGCGACATCTGCGCCCGCCACGGCGTGTTGTTCATCGCCGACGAGATCATGACCGGCTGGGGCCGCACGGGCACGCTCTTCGCCTGTGAGCAGGCGGGGGTGGTGCCCGACATTCTCTGCCTGTCCAAGGGGCTGACGGGCGGCGCGGTACCCCTGGCGGTGACGCTGGCGACCGAGCCGATCTTCCAGGCGCATTGGTCGCAGACCGATCGGTCCAGACAGTTCTTCCACTCGTCCAGCTACACCGCCAACCCCATCGCCTGCGCGGCGGCGGCGGCCAATCTGGCGATCTGGCGCGACGAGCCGGTACAGGCACGGATCGATGCTCTGGCGGCGGCGCAGGCGCGGCATCTGGCCACGGTGGCAAGCGAAGCGTCGGTTCACAGCCCTCGCCAGCTCGGCACCATCGCGGCGTTCGAGCTGGGCGCGGGGCAGGATTACCTCTCCGATCTCGCCCCCCGGCTTCTGGCGCATTTCCGGGAGCGCGACCTGCTCGTCCGGCCGATGGGCAACACCATCTATGTGATGCCGCCCTACTCCATCACACCGGAACAGCTCGGTACAGTCTGGACCGTCATCCGCGAGGCGATCGAGCGCTTTGGAGGTTGAACCTATTCCTCCCCTTGCAGGGGAGGTGGCAGGCCGCAGGCCTGACGGAGGGGTGTCCGGCCCTCGATAAGGGGACACCCCTCCGTCACGCTTCGCGCGACACCTCCCCTTACAGGGGAGGAATATCGGGTGCGCCCTTTGACTTTAGGGCTTTTCATTTGCTTTATCCCGCGGCGATTCAAAAGGAGCAGGCATGAGCGTGGCGGCGGCAAGAGCGATGGGGGCTCTGGCATCAGTGACGGCGCTGGTCTGGGGCATGACCGCTGCGGCGCAGACGGCTCCGGCCAATCCGCCCGCCACGCCTTTGGGTCCGATCAACGCCGACCTGCCGCCCGGTGGCGGTTCCTACGCTCGCGCCATCGTCACGACGCCGGTCGTTGCACCCAACTGGACCTTGTCCGCCTGGGTCCAGCCGCGCAGCGTGATGGGCAAGGGCACGACGATGCTGATCGGTGGCTTCGGCGATCCCGTCACCGGCCCGCGCCGCTATCTGGCGCTGGTCGACGGCCAGCCCGCGCTCGTCACCGAGGCGGGCGTGGTCCAGGGCGGCGGCTCCGCCGATCGCAACAAATGGACCTATATCGCCGCCAGCTATGACGGAAAGATTGTCCGGCTGTTCGTGAACGGCCGCCAGGTGGTGCAGCGCGGCCTGTCGCTGGAGCCCGTCATCGGCGTCGCGACGCTGGCCCCCCGCAGTTACCAGCCGGTCTTTGCGGGCAAGATCATCGACTTCCGCATGGTGCGCGAGGCGGTCGACCCGCTCGCCATCCGCGTCGCCGCCCGGCGCGCGCCCGATCCGGCAAAGATAGCGCTCCAGACCGGCAGCCCGAGCTGGCCCTATCAGACCCGCCAGATGCAGGGGCAGACGGCACCGCAGGACGCCTGGACGCTCCCCCAGTCCAAGGCCCCGATCCCGACCAGCGGCACCGCCAAGCCCGAGCCCAAGGACCCCGCGCTGGTTCCCACCGCGACCGGCCAATGGGCGGTCAATGGCTGGCGGCTGATCGAGGCGGCCAAGGTCGGTCCCGGCGGCGCGGACCTGTCGCAGGGCAATTTCGACGCGAGCAAATGGTATGCCGCGACCGTGCCCGGCACCGTGCTGACGACGCTGGTCGATCGCGGCGTCTATCCCGATCCTTCGGTCGGGCTGAACAACCTGGCCATCCCCGAGACGCTGGCGCGGCAGGATTACTGGTATCGCACCGAGTTCGACACGCCTGCCGAGGCCGCCGGGCGGACCATGTGGCTGACCTTCAACGGCGTGAACTATTCGGCCGAAGTCTGGGTCAATGGCCGGATGATGGGCACGATGAAGGGTGCCTTCATCCGTGGCCGCTTCCCCGTGACGCTGTCGGCGGGGCGTAACGCCGTCGCGGTCCGCGTCTCGCCGCCGCCGCACCCCGGCATCGCGCATGAGGAATCGATGACGGCGGGCGTGGGCGAGAATGGCGGCGTCCAGATGATGGACGGCCCGACCTTCGTCGCGACGGAAGGGTGGGACTGGATTCCGAGCGTCCGCGACCGCAATACCGGATTGTGGCAGGGCGTGACGCTGGCCGCGACCGGCCCAGCGGTGATCGGCGACCCGCAGGTGGTGACCACCCTGCCCAAGCCCGACAATTCGGTCGCCGATGTCGAGATCGCGGTGCCCGTCACCAACAACGGCCAGACGCCGGTGACGACGACCGTGCGCGCGGTGTTCGACGATGTGGTCGTCGAAAAGCCGGTGACGGTCGCGCCGGGCCAGACGATCCGCGCCGTCCTGTCCCCATCCGAGTTCCCGCAGCTTTCGGTGAAGAACCCGCGCCTTTGGTGGCCCAATGGCTATGGCGACCCGGCGCTGCACGATCTGGCGATCACGGCGGCGGTGGACGGGGCGCTGTCGGACAGCAAGGCGCTTCGCTTCGGGATGCGGCAGGTGACCTACGACCTGTCGCTGTTCGACGGTGACGGCGATCTGGAGCGGGTGACGCTGGACCTCAACCGGGTGCGCGGCGGACCGAAGGTGGTGGACACCAGCCATGCGGGCATCCGCAAGACGGGCAATGGCTGGGCGATGAGCTTCATGCCCGGCGGCGACCAGTCGGCGGCGGTCGCCAAGCCGACCGACGATCCGCGCCTCGCCCCCTATCTGACCTTACGCGTCAACGGCGTGCGGATCGCGGCGCGCGGCGGCAATATCGGCATGGACGATTTCATGAAGCGCGTCGACCGCGCGCATCTGGAGCCGTTTTTCCGCCTGCACCGCGACGCGCATCTCAACATCGTGCGCAACTGGGTGGGCCAGAATACCGAGGAGAGCTTCTTCGACCTGGCCGACGAATATGGCCTGATGGTCCTGTCCGACTTCTGGGAGTCGACCCAGGATTACAATATGGAGGCCGAGGACCCGCAGCTGTTCCTCGCCAATGCGGCCGACGTGGTGCGCCGCTATCGCAACCATCCCTCGATCGTCGCCTGGTTCGGCCGCAACGAGGGCGTGCCGCAGCCGATCCTGAATGGCGGACTCGACACGCTGCTGCGCACCGAGGACGGGACGCGGCTCTATATGCCCTCGTCCAACGCGGTGAATCTCCAGGGCTCCGGCCCCTATAACTGGCGGCCGCCGGTCGAGTATTTCACCACCCATGCCAAGGGTTTCTCGGTCGAGGTCGGCACGCCCTCGATGCCGACGCTGGAATCGTGGAAGCGGACCATCCCGGCCGAGGCGGATCGCTGGCCGATCGGCGACGTCTGGGCCTATCATGACTGGCACCAGACCGGGAACGGCGCGGTAAAGACCTATATGGACGTGCTCGAACGCCGCTTCGGCCCCGCCACCGGGCTGGAGGATTTCGAGCGCAAGGCGCAGATGATGGAGTATGAATCCTATCGCGCCATCTTCGAGGGGATGAATGCCGGGCTCTGGACCGAGAATTCGGGCCGGATGCTGTGGATGACCCAGCCCGCCTGGCCGTCCTCGGCATGGCAGATATTCTCGTCCGACTATGACACCCACGCCGCCTTCTACGGGGTAAAGAAGGCCGCCGAGCCGATCCATGTCCAGATGAACCTGCCCGACCACCGCGTCGTGCTGGTCAACAACACCCGTGATGCGTTGAAGGGCGTGCAGGTGCGCGCGAAGATCGTCGGTCTGGATGGCCGGACCGAAAGCGAGCAGGAAGCGAAGATCGTCGCGGGTGCCGAGGGGGTGATGCCCGTGCTCACCCTCGACCTCGCGCCCGCGATGAAGCGCGGGCCGGTGCTGGTCCGGTTGGAGGCGATGGATGCGGGCGGGCAGCTGCTGTCGACCAACAGCTATTGGGAAGCGGCGGACGATGCGGGCTATCGTGCGCTGACCGCCATGGCTCCGGCCCCCGTCACCGCGACCGCGACGACGCAAGCGCAAGGCGAGGAGACGCTGGCCAGCGTCACCCTGACCAATGGCGGCACCGTCCCTGCGATCGAGACCAAGCTGACCGTGATGAATGCCGACGGCAGCCAGGTGCTGCCCGCCTATTTCAGCGACAATTACGTCACCCTGATGCCCGGAGAGACCCGCGTGATCGAGATTCGCTACCCCACGGCCAAGGCGGACAAGCCGATGGTGAATGTGCGCGGCTGGAACGTCACCGCGACCGCCACGGACCTGCGCCCGTGAGCCGGGTGATCCTGACCGCGCTCGCTGCGCTGACCCTCGCCGGACCGGCTGTTGCGCAGACCGCGCCGAAGGAAACGGATGCACAGCGCTGGACCCGCGAATGGGAGGAGCGGTTGCACAACGACTTCGCCTATCTGGCGCGCTACCGCGACGACAACGCGAAGCTGTCCGCGCCGGTCGCGGGGCAGCCGCGTGTGGTCTTCATGGGCGATTCGATCACCGAGGGCTGGGTCGGCAAGATGCCGCAATTCTTCACCCCCGGTCGGATCGGACGCGGGATCAGCGGGCAGACAACCTCGCAGATGCTGCTGCGTTTCCGTCAGGACGTGATCGACCTGCATCCGGCGGTGGTGCAGATCATGGCGGGCACCAACGACATTGCGGGCAATACCGGCCCGACGACCGACGCGCAGGTTCAGGGTAATATCATGTCGATGGTCCAGCTGGCGCAGGCCAACGGCATTCGCGTGATCCTGGCCTCGATCCCGCCCGCTGATCATTTCGAGTGGAAGCCGGGCCTGGCCACCGCCCCGCGCATCGCGACGCTCAATGCGTGGTTGAAAAATTACGCGGCCCAAGTCGGCGCGACCTATGCCGATTACTGGTCTGCCTTACATGTCGGCGACGCGCTGAACCCCGCTTACGGCACTGACGGGGTGCATCCCAATGCGGCGGGCTATGCCGCGATGGCGCCGGTCGCCGATGCCGCGATCAAGCAGGCGCTGGCCAAGCCTCAGCCGCGCAGGATACGGTAGTTCAGCCGGGCGGTTGCGATCGGCTGGTCGCGATCCTCCTGCCAGGCGACCGCCTCGACATTGGCGGTGCGCTGGCCGAGGCGCAGGATGACGCCGACCGCACGCGTCGGATGCCGGTCTCGCCCGGTGCGCAGGTAATTGGTGGTGATCGTCACCGGCTTTATCCGGGCCGCGCCGTCGCCCGCCAGCCGGTGGGTGAGGGCGGCGATCCCCGCGACCTCCAAGAGCCCGGCGATCGCGCCGCCCTGAAGCAGTCCCGGCCAGCCCATCACATGCTCGCCGAACGGCATGACGAGTTGCGGATCGCCCTCGACCCAGTCGATCGAACAGCCGAGCCATTCGGCATAGGGCGGCAGCTCCATCACCTGCCCGATCGCGGTTCTGGGCGCGCTCATGCGGCCATGCCGATAAAGGTGCCCGCGACATGCGCGACCGGATCGTCGGGGTCGCCGTCATGTGCGATCCCCCGGACAAAGGCGATGCTGCGTGTCAGCCGGTAACATTCGCCGCGCCCGATCACCGTCCGTTCGGGCACGGCAGGGCGGAGATAATCGACCCGCAGGTCCAGCGTCACATGCGCCTCGAACTTGTCCCGCTTCAGCCAGACGGCCACGCTGGTCGCCATGTCCATCATCGCGACGATCGGCCCGGAGGCAATGACGCCGCTAGTCGGATCGCCGATCAGCCGTGCATCGTAAGGCAGGGCCAGCTCCGCCCAGTCTTCCCCGTGCGCGCGGTACGCGATGCCCAGATGCTGGCCATGCCCGCCACCCAGGCCGCCCATCGCGACGAAGCGTTCCATGTCGAACCCCATAGGCGGATGGTCTACACGACCAACGCGCTGCCGCAAAAGGAGAGAGATATGGACGGCCGGGTGATGATCGCGGTGACGGACGGCGTGGCCGATGTCCGGCTGGCGCGCGGGGAGAAGCTGAACGCGATCGACCGCGCGATGTTCGACGCGCTGGCCGAGGCGATCGATACCCTGTCGGAGAAGCCCGACCTGCGCGCGGTGGTGCTGTCCGGCGAGGGGGAGGGGTTCTGCTCCGGCCTCGACATGGCGGCGATGGCGGGCGGCGAGCTGGCGGGGCTGGATTTGTCGACGCGCAGCCATGGCTCGGCCAATCTGGTACAGCAGGTCGCGTGGGGCTGGCGGACGCTGCCGGTGCCGGTGATCGCAGCCGTCCACGGCGTGGTGTTCGGCGGAGCGACCCAGATCATGGGCGGCGCGGATATTAGGCTGGCCCATCCCGCCACCCGTTTCGCGATTCGCGAGGTGCATTGGGGCATCGTCCCCGACATGGGGGGCTTTGCGCTGTGGGACGGGGTGCGCCAGGATGTGCTTCGCGAATGGGTCTATACCGCGCGCGAATTCGACGCGGCCGAAGCAGTGGCGGCGGGGTTCGTGACGCGGCTGGCGGAGGACCCGCGCGCCGAGGCGCTAGCGCTGGCCCGCAGAATCGCCGAGCGCAGCCCCGATGCGGTGCGCAGCGCCAAGCGGTTGTTCGGGGCGATGGGAAGTGAACCGGCCGCGATGCTGGCAATGGAGAGCGCCGAGCAGCTGGCGCTGATGCAAGGGCCGAACCACCGGGAAGCGGTCGTGGCGAACATGGAGCGGCGGCGGCCGGTGTTTCGGGACGTTTGAGGGGCACGCGACCTCTCCCCAAACGATAGCCCCTCTCCCGGCAGGGGGAGGGGTTGGGGAGGGGCAAGGGCCACGAAGGCTGGTCTCTATGAGACCCTGTGCCCTCCCCCATCCCCTCCCGCTTGCGGGAGGGGCGTGCCGGTGGCGGATGAATCGCTCAAACAAAAAAAGGGGGAGCCTCTTGCGAGACTCCCCCTTCGTCCGGCTCGCAGAAATTACTCCGCGGTCGCCTTCAAGATCTTGCCCGGGTTACGGGGCGGCTCGCCCTTCGGCAGCGCGTCGACATGCTCCATGCCGCTCTCGACCTGGCCCCAGACCGTGTACTGGCGGTCGAGGAAGCGCGCGTCGTCGAAGCAGATGAAGAACTGCGAATTGGCCGAGTTCGGATCGTTGGTCCGCGCCATCGAGCAGGTGCCGCGCACATGCGGCTCGGCGTTGAATTCCTGCTTCAGGTTGGGCTTGTCCGAACCCGACATGCCGGTGCCGGTGGGGTCGCCCCCCTGCGCCATGAAGCCGGGGATGACGCGGTGGAACACGACGCCGTCGTAAAAGCCTTCATTGGCGAGGCCGCCGATGCGCGCGACATGCTCGGGCGCCAGATCGGGGCGCAGGGTGATGACGACATCGCCGCTCTCGAGCGTCAGGGTCAGCTTGGAAAAAGTCTCGGCCATAAGGGTCTTCCTTGGTTGATGCCCCGCAGGTAGGCATTCCGGTGCCCGCTGGCAAATGCCGCCGTCGCAGTTTAGAGGCGTGACACAGCGTTCATGATCGATCGAGGGAGGCCGAGATCAGCGACACCGAACTCCCCGAACTCGAAGCCGAGGTCCTGCCGCCCGAGACGCAGTTGGACGAAGACGACCGGCTGAAGCCCGAATATGTGCGCAGCGTGCTCGACGCGCTGGAGGCAGGCGACGACGAGGGTGCGCGCGCGCTGGTCGAGCCGCTGCACCCCGCCGACATCGCCGACCTGTTCGAGCTGGTCGGGGACGAGGAGCGCGTCAACCTGGCGCGCGCAGTCGCGGACCTGCTGAACGGCGACGTCTTCGCCGAGATGAACGACTATGTGCGCGAGCAGCTGATCCAGGCGCTCGAACCGCATGAAGTCGCCGACATCGCCTCGGAACTCGACACCGACGACGCGGTCGCGATCATCGAGGACATGGACGAGGACGAGCAGCGCGCGGTGCTGCGCGCGCTCGACCCGGACGACCGTGCCGCGATCGAGGAGGCTTTGTCCTTCCCCGAGGAGTCCGCCGGCCGCCTGATGCAGCGCGAGCTGATCGCGGTGCCCGAGCATTGGACGGTGGCCGAGACGATCCAGTTCCTGCGTGACGACGAGGAACTGACCACCGATTTCTGGGAAATCTTCGTCGTCGATCCGGGCCACCGGCCGATCGGCACCTGCCAGCTCTCCTGGATCCTGCGCGCGCCGGGGCAGATCGTGATCGGCGACGTGATGAAGCGCGAACAGACGCTGATCCCGGTCGATATGGACCAGGAAGAGGTCGCGCTGCGCTTCCAGAAATATGCTTTGATTTCGGCCGCGGTGGTCGATGGCAGCGGGCGGCTGGTCGGCATGATTACCGTCGACGACATCGTCCACATCATCCAGCAGGAGGCGGGCGAGGACGTGCTGCGCCTGTCGGGCGCGGGCGAGGGCGACATCAACGAGCCGATCCTGGACAGCTACAAGAGCCGCGTGCGCTGGCTGCTCGCCAATCTGATTACCGCGATGGTCGCCTCCTCGGTGATCGCCGCGTTCGAGGGGACGATCGCGCGGATGGTGGCGCTGGCCACGCTGATGCCGATCGTCGCAGGCGTCGGCGGCAATGCGGGGACGCAGACGCTGGCCGTGACGGTGCGCGCGCTGGCGACCAACCAGCTGACCCAGTCGAACACCGCGCGCGCGATCATGCGCGAGATTCGCGTGGCGATGATGAACGGCGTCACGGTCGCGGCGGTGATCGGGGTGGGGGTGAGTCTGGTCTTCGGCAATCCTGCGCTCGGGCTGGTGATCGCGGCGGCGATGATGACCAACATTCTGGTCGCTGGGCTGGCGGGCGTGCTGGTGCCGGTGACGCTGGACCGGTTCGACGCCGACCCGGCGGTCGCGTCGTCGGTGTTCGTGACGATGACCACCGATTCGATCGGGTTTTTGGCGTTCCTGGGCCTGGCGACGGCGGCGGGCCTGACGGGCTGAGCTATTCCTCCCCTGCAAGGGGAGGGGGACCGCCGCGAAGCGGTGGTGGAGGGGGCGAGCCGCATAGGATAACCTGTGTGGAAGCCCCCCTCCACCAGCTTCGCTGGTCCCCCTCCCCGTACCGGGGAGGATCAGTGATCATGGTCGTGCCCGTGGTCGTGCGGCACGTTGCGCAGCGCTTCCAGCACCTCGTCGGTGCGGGCCGGGTCGCCGATCGCCAGCACGTGGCCCGCGCTGTCGGCAGTCAGGGGATCGCCGTTCCAGTCGCACATCCGCCCGCCCGCGCCCTCGACCACCGGGACCAGCGCGGCGAAGTCGTGCAGCTTCAACCCCGATTCGCACACCAGATCGATATGGCCGCTCGCCAGCAGCCCGTAATTATAGCAGTCGCCGCCATATACCGGCCCTTGGCGTGGCGACTGGCCGCTGACCGCCGCGACCAGCGCCATGAAGTGCGGCACGTCTTCGTCGTCGAACAGATGCGGGCTGGTGGTCGCGATGGTGGCGCCGTCCAGCTCGCGACAGGCGCGGGTGCGCGTCGGCTGTCCGTTGAACAGGGTCGGCCGCCCCGCCACGCCCAGCCAGCGTTCGCGCGCGATCGGCTGGTCGATGATGCCCAGCACCGGCCAGCCATTTTCGACGAGCGCGATCAGCGTGCCGAAGATGGGCCGCCCGACGGTGAAGCTACGCGTGCCGTCGATGGGATCGAGCACCCATTGACGCCCCGTCACGCCGTCCTTGACGCCATATTCCTCGCCATGAATGCCGTCGCCCGAGCGCTCCGCCTCCAGGATACGGCGCATCGCCGCCTCCGCCTCGCGGTCGGCCAGCGTTACGGGCGAGCGGTCCTCCTTGATCTCCAGCCCCATTTCGCGGCGGAAATAGGGGCGGATGGCGGCTCCGGCGGCATCGGCCAGTCGAAGGGCCAGTTGAATATCAGCGGCGTGTACGGACATGTTAACCCGGATAGGATAGGTCTGTACGATCAGCAATGGACGCCATGATCGCGACGGGATAGGCGTTAACTATCTTGATATAAGGAATAGGGCGATGAGGGCAGTGTTGGGCGTTCTCCTGGCAATGGCGGCGGTACCGGCCGCAGCGGCCTTGCGCCCCGGCGCGGCGGCGCCCGATTTCACCACGCGCGGCGCGGTGGCGGGCAAGGTCTTCACGCTGCACCTCAAGGAACAGCTGCGCCATGGCCCGGTCGTCCTCTATTTCTTCCCCGCCGCCTTCACGAGCGGATGCAGCGCCGAGGCACGCGCCTTTGCCGAGAAGATCGACGCCTTTCGCGCCGCCGGTGCGCGCGTGATCGGCATGTCGGCCGACCCGGTCGACAAGCTCGCCGCCTTTTCCAAGGCCGAATGCGCGGGCAAGTTCCCGGTCGCTAGCGCCGGTCCCGCGATCGTCAAGGGCTATGACGTCGCGCTCGGCCGTCAGATCGAGGGCCGCGACATCACCTCGCGCACCAGCTATGTCATCGGCCGCGACGGTCGCGTCGTCTTCGTTCACGACGATATGAACCCCGCGGAGCATGTCGCCACGACGCTGGCCGCGGTGCGTGACCTGCAAAGCCGTCGCTGACCGGGGCGTGTCATGGGGCTTTACAGGGGATGGGGCGAAATGGCGGAGGCGGAGCCGCAACGCGCGATGACGACGCCTGCTAGTTTGTACGAGCGTATCGGGCAGTTTCTGGAGGATCACCGGCTGTCGCCCGATCCCGCCCATTACGCCTTCGTCCACGCCATCCTGACCGAACCCAATGGCAGCCTGGCGCGCGCGGTCGCCTTGCTGATCGATGGCGGCGTGCGTCTGCACCGGGACGACATCGTCCGGCTGGGCGGCCCTGTCGGTGAGTCGCGTCCAATGCCCGAGCCGGCCCCCGCCGCCGAATCCGAAGCGGCCCGCGAAACACCGGCCGAGCGGATCGTGCTGCCCGAGGCGGAGGCGCGATCGGACGCGCTGGCCGAGCAGACCGAGAATCAGGTCGCGGCGTTCATGACCGTGATCCGCAGTTTCCAGGCGGACACCACGGCGTTCGGCGTCAATCTGGCGCGCAACGTGGCGGAGATGAACCGGGACGGCGGGATCGACCTGCCGACGCTGGCGACGCTGACCGGCGAGATGCTGGAGCGGATCAACGCGACCGAGCGGCGGCTGGAACAGGCGACGGCGGAGGCCGATACGCTGCGCGAGAAGCTGGCCGAGGCGCGAGTGACGGCGCGGCGCGATCCGCTGACCGGCCTGGCCAACCGCCTCGCCTTTTCCGAGGCGCTGGGCCAGTGTTTCCAGGCGTCGGACAGCTGCCATCTGGCGCTGTGCGATGTCGATCGGTTCAAGCGGATCAACGACGAACTGGGCCACGCCACCGGCGACCGGGTGCTGCATTCGATCGGTAAGATCCTGGCCGAGGAATGCGAGGGGCATCTCGTCTGCCGTCATGGTGGCGAGGAGTTCACCATCCTGATGTCCGGTCTGACGGCGGATCAGGCGGTGGCGCTGGTCGAGCGGGCGCGCGATGCGGTCCGCAGCCGCCGTATGCGGGTGCGCGAGACGGGCGAACCGGTGGGCGAGATCACCTTCTCCGCCGGGATCACCGCGATGGGTCCCGGCGACACGCAGGAGACGCTGTTCGCCCGCGCCGACGCGCTTCTTTACCGGGCGAAAAAGGAAGGCCGCGACCGGGCCTATAGCGACGGCTGATTTTCCGCCACCCTGTGGCGGAAAGTCCCGTGGGGTGGTGGCGGAATTTCCCAAACATCCTTGGCGTCTTTCGGAAAAGCCCGAAAAACCGCCAATTCTGAAACTGGCACGCTCTCTGCAATGTCCCTGATATCGCCGGTTGGACGGTCCGACCGGCGGATCATTCAGGGAATTTCACCATGTTCGCTTCGTTCCAGGCTCGCCAGATCCTCGTCTCGGTCCTCGGCGCTTTCGTCTTCGCCGGGCTGGCCATCACCACCGCCGCCCCGATCTTCCCGATCGCCTGAGCGTGATCGCCTTGACCCCTTCCGGCGGCCGGGCCGTCCTGTCCTGACACCCGGCCGTCCTTCTCTCCCGCGTCAGGCCAAAGCGCCTGCGCCCACCGGGCCGACCGGCGCTTCCTCCTCGCGCGAATAGGTGCCCGTCAGCACCCCGGCGGCCAAGACATGTCCCGCCATCGCCTCGACCAGCGCGCCGCGACCCGGCGTCTGTCCGCCGATCTCGACCACCGCATCCAGCGCGAAGAGCTGGAAGACATAACGATGCTCGCCATGCCCGCGCGGTGGATCGGGCGGCAGCCAGCCTTCGCTCAAGTATGAATTGCGCCCGACATCGCCGCCCTCAGGCGTGCCCGCGCCGTCCGCGACGATCGCCCCCTCGGCCAGTTCGCCAGCCTGGGGCGGCAACTTCCAGACGATGGCGTGGACCAGGGGCTGCGGGGTGGGGGCATCGGCATCCTCGGCGATCAGCGCCAGCATTGCCGTCCCCTCGGGCGGATCGCCCCAATAGAGCGGCGGCGACACGCCCTCGCCATCGGCGGTAAAGCGCTCGGGCAGCCGTGCCATATCGCCAAAGGCGGGGCTGTGCAGCGCCATCGCGGCAGGCGGTGCCAGTTCGGGGCGGACGACCGCGATCGATTCGACCCCGGCGCGCCAGCCGCTCATCGCCTTGCCCAGCCAGGCGGGCAGATGTTCGAGCATCCCTGTCTCCTCTATCGTGGTTTCACGGGCACGACCCGCGTGCGCCAGACGGTCAGCGTGTCGATCGCGCCCCGGCATTCGGTCATCTGCGCGGCGTGGAGCAGGCGGAAGCGGGTGCCGTCCCAGCCGAATTGCTGCGCATCGCCGCAATCGCCCAGGCCCCGGCCCTTGCCCCAGCTCGACAGGCGACCGTCGCGCGACCATTCCACATTGACCAGGATCTCGGGCTGGCCGGAATCGGGCTCCTCGCCGAAATGATAGGCGAAATCGAAGGCGGCGGGGCTCAACCGGCCGTCGCGCCAGATCAGCGGCTTGACCAGATAGTTATACGCCCCCGCGCCGCACGACATCAGGACCAGCGTATTGCGCCGGTCGAGCCGGTGGGCGTCGGCGCTGAACGGGCTGCCATCGTCGATCACGCAGCCATAGCGCCGCCGCGCCTCGCTGATCGCGGTGGCAGGGATGACGGGGGCAGGGCCGGGGGGCGGGGTGACGACCTGCACCACCGGCAGCGCCGGTGCGGTGCCGCGATAGCGTTTCGCCCCGCGCGCGATCAGCGCGGAGGTCGTGCCCGCGCGCCCCTGCCGGTCGTCCATATAACGAAAGGCCGCCGCCGCGCCCGACAGGGCGAGCGGATGCGCGGCCGGGGTCAGCAGCGTGGCGCGCTTGCCCCTGGCGATGGCCGCGACCAGCGCGCTGGCGGAGGCGCCCTGCCATTCGCCCTCACCGTCCCGGTCCAGCGGGGTGGAGGCAACGGTGCGCCCGTCGACCCGGACGCTGGCCGTCTTCGCCTTGCCGGTCATGTCGCGGATGCGCACCGTCACCCGGCCTGGGCCATCGCGCGTCACGATCAGCCCGACATCCTGAAGCGCCGACTCCTCTGCCGCCAGCGAAGCCGCCTCGCATCCCCGGCCATTGTCGCAGGCCACGATCCAGTCGTGGAACAGCTTCAGCTTGCCGGGCCGGGGCGTGTCCGGCGTGGCGGTGGTCGCCGTGGTGGCGATCAGCGCGACGCTCACGGCAAGGCTCATGCGAATCATACCCGATCAACCCCTTGGCTGGCGATCCCGTTCCGAACCGGATAGGGCGCGTTCCAACAGGCTTTGTGGCAGAGATACGGGCCGGAAAATAGGAGAGTATTGATGAAGTCAGTGGGCGTGATCGGAGCCGGCCAGATGGGCGCGGGCATCGCGCAAGTCTCGGCGGCGGCGGGCTATGCAGTGAAGCTGGCCGATGTTTCCGCCGAGCGGGCCGAAGCGGGCAAGGCGGGCATCGCCAAGGCGCTCGACCGGCTGGTGACGAAGGAAAAGACGACGCGCGAGGACGCCGACGCCCTGCTCGGCCGGATCGAGCCGGTCGGCAGCCTGTCCGCCATGGCGGATTGCGAGTTGGTGATCGAGGCCGCGACCGAGCGCGAGGCCATCAAGCGCGCGATCTTCGAGGAAGTCGGCAAGGGGATGTCCGACACCGCGATCCTGGCGACCAACACCTCGTCCATCCCGATCACCCGGCTGGCGCAGGCCGCCCCCGATGCGGGGCGTTTCGTCGGCGTGCACTTCTTCAATCCGGTGCCCGTCATGGGCCTGATCGAACTGATCCGCGGCCTCGCCACCTCGGACGAGACCGTCGCGAAGGTCGAGAGCTTCGCGCAGGAACTGGGCAAGCGCGTCGTCCACGCCAATGACGCGCCGGGTTTCATCGTCAACCGCGTGCTGATGCCGATGATCAACGAAGCGATCTTCGCGCTGGGCGAGGGCGTAGCGACGATCCCCGACATCGACGCGGCGTGCCAGCTGGGGCTGAACCATCCGATGGGTCCGCTGACGCTGGCCGATTTCATCGGGCTGGATACATGCCTGGAAATCACGCGTGTCCTGTTCGAGGGAACGGGCGATCCCAAGTTCCGGCCCGCGCCGCTGCTCATCAAATATGTCGAAGCGGGCTGGTATGGCCGCAAGACCAGGCGCGGTTTCTATGACTATACCGGCGCCGAGCCGGTGCCGACGCGGTAATTCCCAATCCTCCCCGGCACGGGGAGGGGGACCATCCGCAGGATGGTGGAGGGGGATCGCCGATAGGGATGACCTATGTGGCAAGCCCCCTCCGTCAGGCCTTCGGCCTGCCACCTCCCCGTGCCGGGGAGGATTTTAGAACGCGCCGTGGACGCGCAGCGCGAACACTTCCGCAGGCCCGCGATCGCGGTTATACCCCGGATTCTCCACATATTGTGCATCCAGCGTCACTGCGAGCGCGCGGGTGAGCGCGACGTCGTAATAGGCCTCGGCAATCTCCTCCGCGCCCGCATTCGGCAGCTTCCCGTCGCCGACCAGCACGCCCAGTCCACCCGCCGCCAGATAGCGGCGATGCTCGGCCGAGATCCCGTTGGCGATCAGCGCCAGCCCGACCCGGTCCTGCGCCCGGCCCCAGCCTTTGCCGTTCAGCGATCCCCCGATCTGCGCCGTGCGGTCGATATCGGTGAAGTCGTAAGGCTCGATCGACCCATCACTCACCCCGACCCGCGCGAACAGGCCGAGCGTATCGGTCAGGGCCTGGTCCATGTTCATATAGCCGCCGACCCGCGTCATCCGTCGCCGGGTAAAGGACGGATCGACCGCACCCCCGGTGGTGGCGGCATAGGCCAGCGCCTCGTCGAAGCGGCTGAAATTGCCTCGGTTGCGGAAAAACCCGAAGCGCACCGATCCGGGCCGCCCAGCGATCTGGTGGCGATGCTCGATCTCGGCATCGAGCTGATATTGGCTGAAACCATGTTCCAGCCGCTCGCCATTGGGGACGGTCGACAGGTTGAACAGCCCGGTGCGGAGCGTCCAGTTTCCCCGATACAGCTCGCCCGCGATGCCGGTCGTATAGCCCCAGGCATCGGCGGCATAATCGAAGCTGCCGGTATCGACCGCCGACCAGTTGAGGAAATCGCCGCGCGGGTCGTGGGCGTATGGGTTGGTGTCGAATATGTCGCCGACCCCGAACTTGCCGATGGTCAGCACGATCCGGTCGACCGAGCGTGATCCGCCCAGCTGGTTGGCGACGCCCGCCACCGCTTCACGCGCGCCGCCCAGTCCGAAGGTCTGGCGGAAAAAGGCGCGTTGCAGCCGGAAATAGGGTTCGCTCTTGCCGACCTTATAGGCCTCGGCGCTCGGGAAGCCCGCGACGCCCAGCGTGTTGGACAGGCCGAAGCCCTGGTCGATCTCCGGATTCACCCACAGCTCACCCCCGGCCCAGGGACGCGCGCCGATAAAGGCGGTGACGTCGGCCGTTTCCTTCAATTGGCGCGGGGCCAGGCTGTTGGGGCCCGTATAGGGCGAGGCAAAGCCGCCGACGCCCTGGGCGACCAGCGTCGCTTGGCCGTGGATCGCGAAATCCTCCGGCTGGCTGTCCTGCGCAAAAGCGGCGCGCGCGACGAGGAACAGGCCGCACAGCGCGGCCCGCGAAACGATACGGATCATGACGTTATTCCCGGATCAGGCGCTGGCGCGGGGGCGGCGCATCGCCTGCGGACGGGTGGACGCGACCAGGCGGAGCAGCCGGGCGCGCTCGCGCGGGACGCTCGCCATCACGGTGGCGAGGGAATGGGCGCGGACATGCGCGCGGAACAGGGTACGGGTCATGGCAGACCTCCTTCGGGTTCGTGTGGTCGAGCCCGGCGGAGGTCGGCGAGGAACGGCTCTAGCGGGCCGACACCGTCGACCCCGTCAGGCCCGTCAGACGGTCGGCAAGAACGTGGACGCGGATGCGTCTACTGTCCTCGTCGCCGGACAAGGGACTAGATCGGGGCATTGTGATCCTATGCGTGAGTCGGCCACGTCTGCGGTCGACAGGGCGCCCATAGCGCGCTTGTGAAGGGGATCAACCCCGTAAAGGTGATATTCCTCCCCTGTAAGGGGAGGGGGACCAGCGAAGCTGGTGGAGGGGTGTCCCGCTCTCGATAGGGGTGACACCCCTCCGTCAGGGCTTCGCCCTGCCACCTCCCCTTCCAGGGGAGGAATTTATGCGATCAGCAGACCCGCCAGCGCCGCCGACATCAGATTGGCCAGGCTCCCCGCGATCAGCGCGCGGACGCCCAGACGCGCGATGGTCGGACGCTGATTGGGGGCCAGGCTGCCCGTCACCGCCATCTGGATCGCGATCGACGAGAAATTGGCGAAACCGCACAGCGCGAAGGTGATGACCGCGACGGTGCGCGGCGAGAGCTGCGCGGCCTGCTTGCCCAGATCGATATAGGCGACGAACTCGTTGAGCACGATCTTCTCGCCGAACAAGCCGCCCGCAATGCCCGCTTCCTTCCACGGCACGTTGAGCAGCGCCATGATCGGCTGGAAGACATAACCGAGCAGCGCCTGGAAGCTCAGCCCCGGAATACCGATCAAATTGCCCAGGCCACCCAGCAGCCCGTTGGCCAGCGCGACCAGCGCGACGAAGGCCAGCACCATCGCGCCGACCGCCACGGCCAGCTTCACGCCGGTCTGCGCCCCTTGCGCGGCCGCCATGATGATGTTGGCGGGCTTTTCCTCGTCATGCGTGGCCTCGGCCAGCGCGATCTTTTCGTCCTCGATCACGTCGCCCAGCGGCAGCTGCCCGGCGGGTGGCTCGATCCGGTCGGGCATGATGATCTTGGCCATCAGGATGCCGCCGGGCGCCGCCATGAAGCTGGCCGCGAGCAGATATTCGATCGAGATGCCCATCGAGGCATAGGCCGCCAGGATCGTACCCGCCACGCCCGCCATGCCGCTGGTCATCACGGTGAACAGCTGCGCCGGGGTGAGCCCGGCCAGATAGGGGCGGATGACGAGCGGCGATTCGGACTGGCCGACGAACACGTTCGCGGCGGCGCAGAGCGATTCGACCTTCGACACGCCGATCACCTTCTCGATCGCGCCGCCCAGCCAGCGCACGACCAGCTGCATGATCCCCAGATAATAGAGGATCGAGACGAGCGCGGCGAAGAAGATGATGACCGGCAGCGCCTGGATCGCGAAGTTGCGGCCCAGCGGATCGGACGCCAGTGCCCCGAACAGAAACTTGGTCCCCTCATTCGCATAGCCGAGCAGCCCGGCGACCCCGCCCGACAGCCATTGCAGCACCCGCTTGCCCCACGGCACATAGAGGACGAGGACCGCGATCCCCGCCTGCAACGCAAAGGCCGCGCCGACGACGCGCGGGCGGATCGCCCGGCGGTCGGTGGACAGGGCAACGGCGATGCCCAGAATGACGAGAATGCCGGCGATACCGATGGCGAAACGATTCATGCGCGCTGCTTAACTATCCCGCATTGTCGGGTGGTGGACACGACGCGGCCCCCCGGCTGCGCGGGGGTGCATCATAAGCATGGCGCCGGGCGACCGCCATAGTTTTGATCGCAGGGGGGATTCGACGCGATTCCAACCCCTACCGACCCGGCTCGGGGGGCGGCATCGCGCTACCGCGCGCTTCACGCGAGCAGCATCTCCGCGGCCTGCCGCCCGGACAGCCAGGCGCTTTCCACGCGCGGCGCGATCAGCCAGTCGCCGCACGCCGCCAGCGCGATGTCGGGCCGGTGATAGGCCCCGATTCCCGCCTTGCCCGACCGGGCATAGCGCCAGCGGTGCGCGGTCGCATGGACCGGCACGGGCAAAGTACCGACCCGC
The DNA here is from genome assembly GCF_019297835.1 of Sphingomonas sanguinis. Taxonomy (NCBI): domain Bacteria; kingdom Pseudomonadati; phylum Pseudomonadota; class Alphaproteobacteria; order Sphingomonadales; family Sphingomonadaceae; genus Sphingomonas; species Sphingomonas sanguinis. The sequence goes on from NZ_CP079203.1 coordinate 2,729,102, forward strand.
TCCTCCAGCGCCCGGAGCAGCGAGGCGGTCACCGACGTCCGCTCGCTCTCGACATGCCGCCGCGACCAGTCGGGCGTCGCGTGGATGGTCCAGGCTTCGCCGCCGCCGCGCCCCGGCTTGGCGCCGTTGCGCGCCGCCCAGTCGATGGGGTCGGCGGCAGACAGGATGTCGGGGGCCGAAACCGCCGTGTCGAAGCCGAGCAGCACGGTCCAGCACGGTTCGGAAGGATTGGCGCGTGCCAGTCGGGCCAGCGCGGTATCGCTCGGTTCGGCGAGATCGGCGGTCTGCTCGGCGGGGAGCGCGAGCACGACGGCGTCGAACGGTCCCTCCGTCATGGCGTCATGGGTCAGCCACCACCCGTCCGCGTCGCGCCGCAAGGTGCGGATATGGGTCGACCAGCGGACATCCAGCACAGCCGCCATGTGCGCGACCACCGCGTTCATGCCCGGCATCCCGACCCAGGTATCGTCACCCGCCGCCGGCCAGCGTGCGGCGACGCCCTGTCGTCCCCAATCCTCGACCTGCGCGACGAAGCCGGGATCGCGCGCGGTCAGATATTGCGCGCCGTAATCGAAGACGAAACACAGCCCTTGCGCCGTCACGACCTTGCTCGCCATGCGGCCGCCGGGCCCGCGTCCCTTGTCGAACGGCGTGACCCGCCATCCCGCCTCCGCCAGCCGCGCGGCACAGGCCAGACCCGCCATCCCTGCGCCGATGATCGCCGCCGATCCGGCCATATCCCGTTCCCTCGCGATTCGCCCATGCCGGGCGTAATCCGTCGTTACGCCCGATGCCGCCGAACGATCCGTCTCATCGGTGAACCGCCCCGCGCATCGGTCCAAGTAACGGTCCTGATCCATGCTAAAATTTTTGGGTCGTGGGTGACGCCTTGAAGGATCGACCGGCAGCACCCGACGTTGTTGGCGATGACGAGCGGCGGTTCCTTCCGCTCCAGGGACGACCACACGCCGCAGATGTTCATGACAAACGCGACATGATCCCGCCCGATGGGCGTGCCGGTGAGCCTGTGGTTCGCCAAGTCTTTGTGCGTCCAGCCTTTTTACCTGAATGATCCGGAGAGCTTGCGGCATGGAAGACTATAAGACGGTACTCGAAGGCAAGTGCCCCTTTGGCGGCGACCGGATCGGCGGCGCCTTCACCACGCCGCCCACGCTGGCGGACTGGTATCCCAACCGGCTGCGGGTCGAACAGCTGCATCGCCACGGGCCGCGCGCCAATCCGCTGGGGGACGATTTCGACTATCGCGCCGAATTCGCCAAGATCGACCTCGATGCGCTGAAGGCGGAGATCAAGCGCTTCCTGACCAGTTCGGTCGCGTGGTGGCCGTCCGACTATGGCAATTACGGGCCTCAGATGATCCGCATGTCGTGGCACTCGGCGGGCAGCTATCGCATCGCCGACGGGCGCGGCGGCGCGGGCGAGGCGATGCAGCGTTTCGCGCCGATCAACAGCTGGTGGGACAATGGCAATGTCGACAAGTCGCGTCGCCTGCTCTGGCCGATCAAGCAGAAATATGGCGCCGCGCTGTCCTGGGCCGACCTGATCGTCCTGACCGGCAATTGCTCGCTCGAGATCATGGGGCTGCCGACCTATGGTTTCGGCGGCGGGCGCGAGGATGCGTGGGAGGCCGACGACGCGACCTATTGGGGCCCCGAGGTCTTCGACATGACCAAGGTCGATTCCTTCGACGAGATGGTCAATCGCGACAAGCGCTGGCGCGGGCAGAATGGCGATGCGGACTATGATCTGGAGCAGCCGCTCGCCGCCTCGCACCAGTCGCTCATCTATGTGAACCCCGAAGGCCCGTACGCCAGCGGCGATCCGATGGCCTCGGCCCGCGACATCCGCATCACCTTCACCCGGATGGCGATGAACGACGAGGAGACGGTGGCGCTGATCGCGGGCGGCCATGCCTTCGGCAAGAGCCATGGCATGGTGAAGGCCGACCGCATCGGCGCCCCGCCCGAGATCGCCGCGATCGAAGAGATGGGGCTGGGCTGGCACAACCCCGAAGGCACCGGCAATGCCGAGTTCACCATGACCAACGGCATCGAGGGAAGCTGGACCCAGAACCCGACCCAGTGGGACAACAGCTATCTCGAAAATCTGCTGGGCCTGGAATGGGAACAGACGCGCAGCCCGGCGGGTGCGCTGCAATGGACCCCGGTCAGCGGTGAGGCGCCGCGCACCCCCGATGCGCATATCGAGGGCAAGAGCCATGCGCTGATGATGATGACCAGCGACATCGCGTTGAAGGTCGATCCGGTCTATCGCCCCATCTGCGAGCGGTTCCTGACCGACTTCGACTATTTCACCGAGCAATTCTCGAAGGCGTGGTACAAGCTGACGCACCGCGACATGGGGCCGCGCGAGCGTTATGTCGGGCCAGAGGTCACGATCGAGCCGGACCTGCTGTGGCAGGACCCGATCCCCGAGCGCGACTATGAACTGGTCGACACCGCCGACATCGCTCAGTTGAAGCAGCGGATTCTCGACAGCGGCCTGTCGGTGTCGGACCTGGCCTTCACCGCCTTTTCCGCCGCCGTTCCGTATCGCGACAGCGACAAGCGCGGCGGCGCCAATGGTGCGCGCCTCGCCCTCGCTCCGCAAAAGGACTGGGCGGTCAACCGTCGTACCGTCCCCGTCGTTGCAAAACTGCGCGAGATCATGGGGGCGTTCAACGACGGGGCGAACGGCGGCAAGCGCGTGTCGCTGGCCGACCTGATCGTGCTGGGCGGCACGGCGGCGGTCGAAAAGGCGGCGGCGGATGCGGGCGTAGCGCTGGAGGTGCCGTTCACCGCCGGGCGTCGCGACACCACCGACGAATTGACCGATGCCGACAGCTTCGAATGGCTGAAGCCCGTGGTCGACGGTTTCCGCAACTATGTCGACGATCACTTCGCCGAGGTGACGGCGGGCCGTGTCGCGCCCGAGGAGCTGTTCCTCGACAAGGCGGCGCTGCTGAAGCTCAGCGCGCCCGAATGGGTGGTGCTGACCGGCGGCCTGCGCGCGCTGGGGGCGAATTGGGACGAGAGCGAGGCGGGCCTGTTCACCGACCGGGTGGGCGTGTTGAGCAACGACTTCTTCCGCGTGCTGACCAGCATGGACTATGTCTGGACCAAGCAGGACGAGGCGGGGCTTCGCTTCACGCTGGACGACCGGGACAGCGGCGAGACGCGCTACAGCGCCACGCGCAACGACCTGATCTTCGGGGCGAACTCGCAGCTGCGCAACATCGCGGAATTCTACGCCGCCGAGGATGGCCATCCCCGCATGGTCCGCGACTTCGTGACGGTGTGGAACAAGGTGATGACCGCCGATCTTTTCTGACGGAGGGCGGCGGCTCGAAGGACCGGGCCGCCGCTTTACCGGAGAAAGGGCATAACCATGGTCACCGTCTGGTATGATGCCGCCTGTCCGCTGTGTCGCCGCGAGATCGCGGTGATGCGACGGCTGGATCGGCATAAGCGGATCGCCTTCATCGCGGTCGACGGCGAGGGGGCGGACCAGTGCCCGATCGACCGCGATACGCTGCTCGCCCGCTTCCATGCGCGCGAGGACGGGCGGATGCTGTCGGGCGCGGCGGCCTTCGCCGCGATGTGGCGGGCGATCCCGCTGCTGCGGCCATTGGGGCTGGCGGCCCGTTCGCCCCTCGTACTGGCCTTGTTGGAGCGGGCTTATTTGCGGTTCCTGAAGGTCCGGCCGCGTTTGCAGCGCTGGGCCACTTCTTGAACATTCCTCCCCTGCAAGGGGAGGGGGACCAGCGAAGCTGGTGGAGGGGTGTAACCGCCCGTTTTTCGCAATATGTTCAACCGTGACACCCCTCCGGCAGCGCTTACGCGCTGCCACCTCCCCTTGCAGGGAGGACTGGGGAGGTTTACCGTCCCGGCGGCAGCCAGCTCAGGTCCAGCCCCTCGAAACGGTCGATATAGCCCGCCTCGCGCGCCAGCTGCGCCTCGTCCAGCAGGTGGACGCGACCGCCTTCGCGCTTGATGAGCGCATCGTCTTCCAGCTGGCGCAGCATCCGGTTGACATGGACGGCGGTCAGGCCGATCGCATCGCCCATCTCCTCCTGGGTCAGGCCGGGGGCGAAGGAGGTGCCGACCTCCATGCCCGCATGGCGCATCTGGCCGCGCAGCGACAGCAGCAGCGTCGCCACCCGCACCCGTGCCGAGGTGCGGCCCAGCCCGGCCAGCCGGTCGGTGGTGATGACCCGCTCGATCTGGTTGAGCACGAGGATCAGGCTGAACAGGCGCGGATGCTCGGTCGCGAGCTTGGCGATCTGGCCCCGGTCGAAGGGACAGACGACCGCGTTGGACACCGCCACCACCGTATCGGGCGAGCGGGCATAGACCAGTGCCGACAGCGCGAACAGATCGCCGGGGAACAGGAAGCGCACGACCTGGCGGCTGCCGTCGTCGAGCAGGACATAGCACATCAACATGCCCTGCTGCACGACGAACAGTTCGTCGCTGCGCGCCTGTTCTTCCATCAGCACCGCGCCGCGCCGGATCGTCCTTGGCCGATCTTCCAGCCGTGCCAGGGCGTCGCGTTCGGCCGGGGTCAGCGAAACCCATTTGTTCAGGCGATCAGCAAGCCCGCAATTTGACACTGACACCTCATCCCCCGAGCGGACGAACGCCTTAGCCACCAAGGGTGCGACTACGCATTAATATCGATCAACCGGTCCTTTTCTTGGTTTTTCGGTCGCTTTGCCCGGAGTGGCGAGGCGGGACCCTTGGCGATGTGCGCCACGTCCGCTAGGAGGACCGGTCTATGGACCGTATCCTTATTCGCGGCGGCAACCGGCTGTCGGGCCGCCTGAAGATCTCGGGCGCAAAGAACGCCGCGCTCACCCTGATGCCCTGCGCGATCCTGACCGACGAACCGGTCACGCTGCGCAACCTGCCGCGCCTCGCCGATGTCGACGGGTTCGGCCATCTGCTGAACCAGATCGGCGCGTCGACCCGTGTCGAGGGGACACGGCCGGAGGATTTCGGCCGGGTCATGACGATCCGTGCGGGCCAGCTCTTCTCGACCGAGGCGCCCTATGACATCGTGCGCAAGATGCGCGCATCGATCCTGGTGCTCGGCCCCATCCTGGCGCGTATGGGCGAGGCGCGGGTGTCGCTGCCCGGTGGCTGTGCGATCGGCAATCGCCCGATCGACCTGCACCTGAAGGCGCTGGAGGCGTTGGGTGCGGAGATCGAGCTGACCGCCGGTTACGTGAAAGCCAGCGCGCCGGGCGGCCGTCTGTCGGGCGGGCGCTATACCTTCCCGGTGGTGTCGGTCGGCGCGACCGAGAATGCACTGATGGCCGCCGTGACGGCCAAGGGCACCTCGGTGCTGGGCAATGCCGCGCGCGAGCCGGAGATCGTCGACCTGTGCCGGTTGCTGATCGCGATGGGTGCGCGGATCGACGGTGTCGGCACCGAAACGCTGACCATCGAGGGTGTCGACCGGCTGCATGGCGCCACCTATTCGGTGATGCCCGACCGGATCGAAGCGGGCAGCTATGCCTGCGCCGCCGCGATCACCGGCGGCGATCTGGAGCTGGTCGGTGCCTGTGCCGAGGATATGTGCGCGACGCTCTCGGCGCTGACCGAGGCGGGCGTGACCGTCGAGGAGAAGCGCGATTCGATCCGCGTCACCGCCCATGGCCCGCTTCAGCCGCTGACCCTGTCGACCGCGCCCTATCCGGGCTTCGCCACCGACATGCAGGCACAGTTCATGGCGATGCTGTGCATGGCGGGGGGCACCAGCACCCTGACCGAGACGATCTTCGAGAACCGCTACATGCACGTGCCCGAGCTGGCGCGGATGGGCGCGGACATCCAAGTCCATGGCCGCACCGCGATGGTGAAGGGCGTCGAGAAGCTGACCGGCGCGCCGGTGATGGCGACCGACCTGCGCGCTTCGATGAGCCTGATCCTCGCCGGTCTGGCGGCCGAGGGCGAGACGTCGGTGTCGCGCGTGTACCATCTCGACCGTGGGTACGAGCGGCTGGAAGAGAAGCTGTCGGCGGTCGGCGCGGATATCGAGCGCGTCGGCGACTGATCGTTCAATCCTCCCCGGCACGGGGAGGTGGCAGGCCGAAGGCCTGACGGAGGGGGGCTTCCTCAAGGAATGGCATTTGCTGCACGCCCCCTCCACCACCGCTACGCGGCGGTCCCCCTCCCCGTGCCGGGGAGGAATTTCAAGTCGCTACCACCACCCCTCGGCCTCCAGCACCGGCACCATCGCGCGCGACACCCGCGCCTCGACCCCGCCGGTCAGGACCAGTCGTAGCCCGCGCCCTTCGCGATGCGTCTCGCGGACGGCATCCCGTGCCACCCACCAGCTGCGATGCACCTGTGCCCCGACCAGCGGTGCGACCTCCTGCACCGCGTCGCGCATCCTCAGCAGGATCAGTTCCGACCCATAGGCGCCATGGACGCGCAGATAATGGTCCTCCATCTCCAGCGCGATGATATCCGGGCCGAAACCGGGTGGCAGGCGATCGAGCAGGGCAGGGCGAGGATCGACAACGGGCGGGGCGGGTTCGGGGGCGGCCGGCTCCGACGTAACACGCCGTCGCTTTTGCCCATACCAGAGCAACAGACTGGCCAATCCCCCGATCACCAGCACATTACCATAGAGGAGCAGCGCCCGATCCGCGTCGGGCCAGCGCAGCGGTTGGCCAAGCTGCTCGACCCACCAGACGATGACGCTCATCGGCACGCTGGCAAGAATCGCCGCCGTGGCCCAGCCCGCCACTTCGGGGAAATGGAGCCTCTCCGCCAAGGCCAGCGAGCCCGCCATCATCGGCTTGTAAAGCGCGTAGCCCGCTAGCATCAACGTGATCCAATAGATCAGCCGGTACGCAAAGCTCGCCCCGAACGTCCCGAACGGCCCCAGCACCGCCAGCAGCAGCCCGACGCCGACCATCAGCGCGATATCGATCACTATGCGGCGGGAGCGGGGCATCACGGCCCCGTGCCTATGGCCAATTGGCGCTTTGCGAAATGGCAAATCGGCCGATCCACGAAGGGAAACCGCCGATCCACGCAAGTCCGCTGGCGCAGGAACGATGCGGCGTCAGGAAAGGGGCAACTCGTTTCCGATCAGGACCCGCACCGATGACCAGCCTTTCCCTTTCCGGGCCGAGCCGCCGCCCGTCCGACCTGTCGCCCGCCCCGCGCGCCGCGATCCTGATCGGCGGTGGCACGCTGTCGGTGATGGCGGTGGTCGCGATGGCGCGTGGCGCGCTCGGTCTGTCACCGACCCTGGCGCGGGTGCACGACGTGGCGGTGTTGATCCATCTCGGTTCGGTCCTGCCCGCCCTGCCGCTGGGACTCTATGTCCTGCTGGCGCGCAAAGGGGATGCGCGGCACCGGATGCTGGGCAAGGTCTGGGCGATGCTGATGGTGGTCGCGGCCCTTTCCGCCCTGGCGCTGCGCGACCTGAATCATGGGCATTTCAGCTTCATCCACATCTTCGTGCCCGTCACGCTGATCGGACTGTGGCGCGCGATCACGGCGGCGCGGGCCGGGCGGATCGACACGCATCGCAAGGTGATGGTCAGCCTGTATCTCACCGGTTTGATCGGAGCGGGCTCCTTCGCCTTCCTGCCCGGCCGGGTGATGGGGACATGGCTGTTCGGTTAAGTCACCAGCCGCTTGAGCGTCTCCACCCGGTCGGCTTCGGCGGCGGGCTTGTCGGTGCGGATGCGGGCGATCCGGGGGAAGCGCATGGCGACGCCGGATTTGTGCCGCTTCGAATCGTGGATTGAATCGAACGCGATCTCCAGCACCAGCGTCTTCTCCACCTCACGCACCGGGCCGAAGCGGTGGACGGTATGGGCGCGCACGAAGCGGTCCAATGCACGCAGTTCCTCGTCGGTGATCCCCGAATAGGCCTTGCCGACGGGCAACAACTCGCCCTCATCGGTCCAGCAGCCGAAGGTATAGTCGCTATAATAGCTAGACCGGCGCCCATTGCCGCGCTGCGCGTACATCATCACGCAATCGGCCGTCAGCGGATCGCGCTTCCATTTGTACCACAGGCCGACCCGCCGCCCGCCGCTATAGGGGGAATCGCGACGCTTGAGCATCACCCCCTCGATCGCGGCATCGCGCGCGGTGGCGCGCAAGGCTTCCAGCGCGGTGAAGTCCTCCGCCTCGATCACCGCGCTGACGTCGAACCGCTCGGGGTCGAGCTTGGCGGCGAACCCCTCCAGCCTCTTGCGCCGCTCGGTCCAGGGCAAAGCGCGGACATCCTCTGTCCCGTCGACCAAAATGTCGTAGAGCCGGACAAAGGCGGGATAGTCGGCCAGCATCTTGGCCGACACCGTCTTGCGCCCCAGCCTTTGTTGCAGCGCGTTGAAGCTGGCCGCACCGCCGCCATCCTCCAGCGTGCCACCTTGATGCTCGCCCTTGACCAACAGCTCGCCATCGACCGCGCCGATCGCGTCGAAAGCACTCGCCACATCGGGAAAGGCGTGGGTCACATCGTCGCCGGTGCGGCTGTAGAGCCGGGTCTGCCCTGCGACATGGACGATCTGCACCCGGATGCCGTCCCATTTCCACTCGGCGGCATAGTCGGTCAGGTCGACCCGCAGATCCTCCAGCGGATGGGCGAGCATGAAGGGGCGGAAGACCGGCACATCGGCGGGCGTCGGCTGCGCGCCGGTGCCTTCTCCCCAGGCGAACAGCTCGGCATAGGGGGGCGACAGGCCGTGCCAGACCTCCTCCACCGCCTCGACGTCCAGCCCGAAATGCTGGGCGAAAGCGGTCTTCGCCAGACGTGCGGACAGGCCGATGCGCAGGCCCCCGGTCGCCATCTTGAGCAGCGCGAACCGCTCCTCGGCAGTCGACCGGTCGAGCATGTCGGCCAGCACGGCGGGCGCGTCGGAGCGCGACAGATGCCGCAATCGCTCGACCACATCGCTGACCGACAGCGGTTCGGGATCGAGCGGCCGATCGGGCGCGGGCCAGAGCAGGGCGACCGTCTCGGCGGTGTCGCCGACATAGTCGCGGCTCATGCGGAACAGGACGGGGTCGACCCGCTGCTCGATCAGCGCACGGATCAGCGCGGGCTTGACGCCGGGCAGGTCGAGATCGCCGGTCAACGCCGCCATCGCCCAACCCCGGTCAGGATCGGGCGTGGCGGCGAGATAATCCGCGACCAGCTTCAGCTTGGCGTTGCGGGAACGCGTGTAGATCAGCGCGTCGAGCAACCCCGCGAATTCGCGCATGGGGGATCAGTCGATCGCGTTCTTCACCGACTTGCCCGCGACCAGCCCAAGCACGAGGAAGATCACGAACAGCGCGATCGCGATGAAGAACAGAATCTTGGCGATCCCGACGAACGCACCGCCGATGCCGCCGAAACCGAGAGCGCCGAGGATCAATCCGACGACGAGGAACGTGATGGCGAGCTTGAGCATGGGGCAATCCTCCTGACCTGATAGGGGGTTAACTGGCGGGGAGGGTTGGTGTTCCGGTTACGGTTGATCGATGAAACGGGGATGGGATGCGGCCTCGATCGGGGGCATCGGCGTCGCCATCGATTTTCCGATCTTATGCCAAGTCATTGGCAAGCGCGCCGGACCCGTGTGAAGAGCCTGTCATCATGCCCTATCCGATCCACCGTTTCCAGGCGATGTGCCGCCTGACTCCCGCCGAAGAACATCAGCTGACGACCCTGGGCGATGCCGAGGTCGTGCGACGGCGCGGCGAGACCTTTCAGCGGGAAGGCGATGTGCTGGGCGGGTTTCACCTGCACCTGCGCGGCTGGATCAGCTCGTCGATCCTGCTGCGCAGCGGCCATCGGCTGATCCAGAAGATCCATCTGCCCGGCGACATATTGGGCACGCCCAGCATGGTGCTGCCCCAGGCCGCCGACACGCTGACCGCGATTACCGAGGCGGTCACCGCCTTCGTTCCCTATGAACGTGTCGGGCAGTTCTTTACCCGGGCGCCACGTCTGGCGGCGCTGTTCATGGTGGCGGTGCAGATGGAGCGGCTGGCGCTGATGGACGTGCTGGCCGTCACCGGAAACGCCTCGGCCCGCGAGCAGCTTGCGCGGTTGCTGGTCGATCTCCATGTGCGGCTCACCCCGATCGGGATGGTGCAGGACAACAGCTTCCACCTGCCGCTGACCCAAGAGGTGATGGGCGACCTGCTCGGCCTGACCGCCGTGCACGTCAATCGCACGATCCGCGGCATGGAAGCCGAGGGGCTGATCTCGCGCGAGGGGCACCGTGTCCGCCTGCTCGACCTGCCCGCACTCCGCGACCTTTCGCCGCTGCCGCCCCGGCGTCCGCAGTTCGAGCCGACCTGGTTGCCCGCGTCGGTTTGAAACAGCCTCCAAGCGCAAACGAAAAGGCCCCGGCGTCGACCGGGGCCTTTTCCTATCGGCTCGGGCCGGGCAATCAGCCCTTGCGACCCGCCTCGAACAGGAACCAGGCGCGTTCCTCGGCCTGGTCGGTCCATTCGTCGACGATGCCGCTGGTGGCATTGTCCTTGGCGTCCTCGGCGGCGTCCTTGACCGCGCGGAAACGCTCGACGAGCTTCAGATTGTCGTCGCGCAGCTCGACCAGCATGTCGGCGGCGGACACGAATTCGCGGTCATTGTCGACGATGGTCTGGCGGCGCGCGATGTCGCCGATCGAGCGCAGCGTGACGTTGCCGGTCTTGCGCACGCGCTCGGCAATGGCATCGGTCACGCCCAGGATCTGCGTGGCCTGATCGTCGAGCATCAGGTGATAGTCGCGGAAATGCGGGCCCGAGACGTGCCAGTGGAAATTCTTCGTCTTCAGGTACAGCGCATAGCAATCGGCCAGCGCTCCGTTCAGCGCGTCGGCGACGCTGGCAGTGGCGTTGCGGTTGAGGTCGGTCGGCGTATCGAGCGCCGGGTTGATATCGGACATGGACATGCTCCCGCTGTCTGAGGAATCGTTGCGTAAACGATCCGATGGCGCAATGGCTCCCCCGCTGTCCATGTACTAAGCCCGCGCTGTCTGATCGACTGCCTAGATCAATCCCTTGGCCGAAAGCGCGATGACGATGCCGATCAGGATCATGATCGCGCCGCCCGTCATGCGGATCGGCCGCCAGGGCAGCCGCCGCCACTCGCGCGGCCCCAGCAGGATCGCGGGCAGCAACGCGCCGAGCAGCCCGAGCACTGCACCGGGCCAAGCCGCCCAGGGCAGAGGCGACCGCGCGGCCGCGATCGCGACCAGCGCCAACCCCGAGTCCATCAGCAGGATCGATCCGGCCCCCAGCAATGCGGTACCGAAGACGCCCAGCCGAACCGAGCCGAAGGACGAACCGGCACGCGGCAGTCGCCCCATCATGCCGATACCGACCAATACCAGCGCGACCGCCAGCAACAGGCTGCGCGTCTCGGGCGTCACCTGCGGCCCCAGCAGCATCCCGATCCGGATCGCCACCGCCGCCAGCACGCCTTGCGCGAGCATGACCCCGCCGAGCACCGGGGCCGACCGGCCGGTCCGTTCCGCCAGCCGCTCGGTAAAACCGCTCAGCCGCCCGCCCGCCTGTGACAGCAGGGTCGCGACCAGAACGATCATCAACCCATCCATCAGCTGGCCAGACGCACCGAACAGGCCTCGGCAAAGTCGTTCGCGGTCTGCCAGTCCTGTCGCTCGCTGGCGATGGCGTCGCTCAGGATCGCGAACCAGCCATGGACGGGCACCCCGGTCTGCTCGCGCATCAGCGCGCGGTCGATGAAATGGGTGACGGTGACCGCCGGGACGAGGCCATGGCGATGGGCGATGCGGCGAATCGCCTCTATCCCGTCGAGCAGCTCGGCCGCCCGCGCATAGGGCGCGGACACGTCGAGCGCGGCGATCCTGGCCCAGAGCTGGTCGCGAATCTCGGCGGCAGCCATGCTCCCATGGGGTGATTCGCCCGGCTCCATCGTGATGGTCATCCCTCTCATGCGCGTCCCGATAGCGGGAAGTCGCGCCATTTCCATAGAGGCTTGGCCGTAAAGAGGGGCTTAAATCGGGTGAAATGCTTGACTCACGCGGGGGCATGGGCCATGGGCGGCCCTTATATAGCGGCGGCTCCGGCTGCCGCTTTCGCTTTTTCACGCATACAGGAACCAGGTCATGGCCAAGCCGACCACCGTCAAGATCAAGCTCGTCAGCTCGGCTGATACAGGCTTCTTTTACGTCACGAAGAAGAACCCGCGCACCAAGACCGAGAAGCTGAGCTTCAACAAGTACGACCCCGTCGTGCGCAAGCATGTCGAGTTCAAGGAAGCCAAGATCAAGTAATTCGCGCGGGGGCGGCCGTTCGCGTCGTCCCGTGAATGCTTGAAGGCGTGAAGCCGCCGTCCGACAGGACGCGCGGCTTTTTGTCGTTGTTTCTTCCTCTCCCCCTCCCGCAGGCGGGAGGGGGCTGGGGGGAGGGCTGGGGGTCTCATGGAGACCATTGCCCGTGGCTTTCCCTCCCCCATCCCCTCTCGCCTGCGGGAGGGGCGTGCTCTGGGCTGGCAGCAAGTGTGAATCACACGGCTTTAAAAGGGGGCTATGCCGCTTCCGGGTACAGCGTGGCGATCAGCCAGTCATGGAACAGCTTCACCGACTTCTGCTGAAGCGCGCGCGGGCGGCAGACGAACCAGTGGCTGTACGGGCTGTCGACTTCGATATTGAACAGCCGCACTAGCCGCGGGTCGTGTGCATGCTCAAAATGGCTGGCGTGCATGAAGGCGATGCCCAGCCCCTGCGCCACCGCTTCCAGCATCAGGCCGCCCGAATCGAAGAAGTCGATTGCCTTGGGCTTGATCTCGGTCAGTCCCGCGGCTTGGCACCAGGCGGTGAAGGCGTCGGGCATTTCGCGGTGCAGCAAGGCGGTCATGCCGTTCATCTGCTCGGGGCGAAGTAGCGGGTTGGGACCTTCCAGCAGCCGCTTGGCGCCGATGACATAGACTTTGTTGCGATCGAGTCGCTTGGCGTAGAGCGAGGGGTCGATGTCGCGGCCCAGCGCGATCACCGCGTCCAGCCCTTCGCCCAGCCGCGCGATGCCATGCCCGGCGGTATCGATGTCGAGATGCAGTTCGGGATGCGCCGCGCGGAGCAGGCCCATATGCGGAAACAAGCGCTGCGACGCATAGAGCGGCAGGACGCCGAGTCGCAGGCGCAGCACTTCCTGCCCGCTGGTCATCGCCTCCACCGCGTCGGAAAGCTGGTCGAGCAACGGCGCGATCTGCTCCATCAGACGCTGCCCCTCGTCATTGGGCACCATCGCCTGATGCCGCCGGGCGAACAGCGGCTTGCCGACGAAGCGCTCCAGCGTCTGCACCCGACGGCTGAGCGCGGGGGCGGACAGCGCCAATTCCTCGGCCGCCGCCTTGATGGAGCCCAGACGCACGACCTGGACAAATGCTTCGATCGCACCCAGCGGGGGGAGCCTGCGCATGGCGTACCTGTACTCGTTGACCTATTGGGCAGAGGATTGCACAAACTGCAATCATAACCAAGCTTTTCGCACTTGCAACATAACGTGTCGCACCGCAAAAGGAACGGGCCTTTCAGGCATCCTCTCCTAAAAACTTTCACGGGCTGGTCGTTTCGATCGGCCCTTTTTTTTGCCTCGGCTGGGCCGCCCGCCCTTTTGCGGACCGGAACCCGCCCCCAAGTCCCGCGCTTTCGTGTTTCAGACACTTTGCCAAGGGACGATCATGGCCGACAGCGACGCGCCGACCCGCAAGATACAGGTGGCCAATAGCCGCCCCGAGGATTCGGGCCGGGGTCTCGCCCATGTCCCGCGCAGCCTGATGGCGGCTTTGGGCATCACCGAGGGCGACGTGATCGAGATCGTCGGAAAGCAGGCGACACCCGCGCGCGCCGTCGCGCCCTATCCCGAGGATGAGGGGCTGGACCTGTTGCGCATCGACGGGCTCCAGCGTGCCAATGCGGGCGTCGGCTCGGGCGATTTCGTCGAGGTTCGCCGGGTCGAATCCAAGCCCGCGACCCGCGTCGTCTTCGCCCCCGCGCAGGAAAACCTGCGGCTGCAAGGCTCGGCGCAGGCGCTCAAGCGCACCTTCTTCAACCGCCCGCTCTGTCAGGGCGATGTGGTGGCGACGGCGGGGCAGCAGCGTGTCACCAACATGCCGCCGGGCGTCGCGCAGTTCATGAACGCGCCCGCCTATGCGCTCCAGGAAATCCGCCTCGCGGTCGTCGCGGCCAGCCCCAAGGGGGTCGTCCATATCGACGAGAATACCGAGGTCGAGCTGCGTCCCGAATATGAGGAACCGCGCGAGGCGCGGCGCGCCGATGTCACCTATGACGATATCGGCGGCATGGCCTCGACCATCGACCAGTTGCGCGAAATGGTCGAGCTGCCCTTGCGTTACCCCGAACTGTTCGAGCGGCTGGGCGTCGAGCCGCCCAAGGGCGTGCTGCTCCATGGCCCGCCCGGCACCGGCAAGACGCGACTCGCCCGCGCGGTGGCCAACGAGTCGGACGCACAGTTCTTCCTCATCAACGGCCCCGAGATCATGGGCTCGGCCTATGGCGAGTCGGAGCAGCGGCTGCGCGAGATTTTCGAGGAGGCGACCAAGTCCGCCCCCTCGATCGTGTTCATCGACGAAATCGACTCGATCGCGCCCAAGCGCGACCGCGTGCAGGGAGAGGCGGAGAAGCGGCTCGTCGCGCAGTTACTGACCCTGATGGACGGGCTGGAAGCGCGCGCGAATCTCGTCATCATCGCCGCGACCAACCGGCCCGAGGCGATCGACGAGGCGCTGCGGCGGCCGGGTCGCTTCGACCGCGAGATTGTGGTCGGCGTGCCCGACGAGCGCGGTCGGCGCGAGATTCTGGGCATCCACACGCGCGGCATGCCGCTGGGCGACAAGGTCGATCTCAACGAGCTGGCGCGTACCACCTTCGGCTTCGTCGGCGCCGATCTGGCCGCGTTGACCCGAGAGGCGGCGATCGAGGCGGTGCGGCGGATCATGCCGCGCCTGAACCTGGAGGAACGGACCATCCCCGCCGAGGTGCTCGACACGCTGTCGGTGACGCGCGAGGATTTCCTGGAGGCGCTGAAGCGCGTCCAGCCCTCGGCGATGCGCGAGGTGATGGTGCAGGCGCCGACCGTGCGCTGGGAGGATGTCGGCGGGCTGGACACCGCGCAGATGAAGCTGAAGGAAGGCGTCGAGCTGCCGCTGAAGGACCCGGACGCGTTCCGGCGTCTGGGCATCCGGCCCGCCAAGGGCTTCCTGCTCTATGGCCCGCCGGGCACCGGCAAGACCTTGCTGGCCAAGGCGGTCGCACGCGAGGCGCAGGCGAACTTCATCGCCACCAAGTCGAGCGATCTTCTGTCCAAATGGTATGGCGAGAGCGAGCAGCAGATCACCCGGCTGTTCGCCCGTGCGCGGCAGGTCGCACCGACCGTGATCTTCATCGACGAGCTGGACTCGCTGGTTCCGGCGCGGGGCGGCGGGCTGGGCGAGCCGCAGGTGACCGAGCGGGTGGTCAACACCATCCTCGCCGAGATGGACGGGCTGGAGGAACTCCAGTCGGTCGTCGTCATCGGCGCGACCAACCGGCCCAACCTCGTCGACCCCGCGCTGCTGCGGCCGGGGCGGTTCGATGAACTCATCTATGTCGGCGTGCCCGACAAGGCGGGGCGTCGGCGAATCCTGGGCATCCAGACCGCCAAGATGCCGCTGGCGTCGGACGTGGACCTGGACGATGTGGCGGCGCGGACCGATCGGTTCACCGGCGCCGATCTGGGCGACGTGGTGCGCCGCGCGGGCCTGATCGCGCTGCGCAAGTCACTGGGCGCCACCCAGGTCAACATGGCGGCCTTTGACGAGGCGCTGACCGAGGCGCGCGCCAGCGTGACACCGGAGATGGAGCGCGATTACGAACAGATCGCCGCCAAGCTCAAGCAGGACGCGGCGGCGATCCAGCCGATCGGCTTCATCGCGCCGGGCATGCTGACGCCGCGAGGGGACAAGCAGCCGTAGCCGAAGCTTAAGCCCCTCCTCCCGGCAGGGGGGAGGGGTTTGGGGTGGGGGCAGGGCCACAAGCGACGGTCTCTGTGAGACCCCTTTCCCTCCCCCATCCCCTCCCGTTTACGGGAGGGGAGCGGCAAGGTCGATGTTTAGGATTTATTGCCCCACGCATAACTCCGCCCAACCTGCGCCACGGCCACCTCATACCGCGAATACCATTCCGCCCGCCCCCGCTCCCGGATCGCCGTATGTTCGGGGTGCGCCCGCCACGCCAGCGCGCTGGCTTCATCTGCCCACCAACTGACGGTGATCCCGACCCCATCCGCCCCGCGCGCACTGTCGACGCCACGATAACCCGGTTGCCCGGCGGCGAGCGCATCCATCGCCTCCGCCGCCGCGGCATAGCCCGCCGTATCGCTCTCCGTCCGCGTCGACACGAAAATCACCGCGATCTGCCCTGTCCGATCCATGCCAAATCCCCCGTCGATCGAGTCCGCTTTGCGACGGAATGCAGCACCCGGCCGCAACCCAATAGCTTGAAAGTCGTTCGGCACCTGTGCGACGAGGGGGTTTCCCTCGCGCGTCCCTTACGCGGGGATCACGAACGACAGGAACTCGATGCCCAGCTCGACCACC
Organism: Sphingomonas sanguinis; assembly: GCF_019297835.1. Taxonomy (NCBI): domain Bacteria; kingdom Pseudomonadati; phylum Pseudomonadota; class Alphaproteobacteria; order Sphingomonadales; family Sphingomonadaceae; genus Sphingomonas; species Sphingomonas sanguinis. The sequence goes on from NZ_CP079203.1 coordinate 2,745,728, forward strand.
GCCGCGCGCAAGTCCCGCACCGATGCCACGGGTTATCCGTCGCCCGGCCAGATGTTCTTTCAGCAGTTCCTGAAGCATCCGGTGATGGTGGGCTCGATCATTCCCTCGTCGGGCAAGCTGATCCGCAAGATGCTCGCGCCTGTCGACTGGGCCAATACCAAGCTGTTCGTGGAATATGGTCCCGGCGTCGGCACCTTCTGCCGCCCGGTGCTGGAGCGCATGGCGCCCGACGCGACGCTGATCGCGATCGATACCAATGCCGATTTCTGCGACTATCTGCGCCACACGATCATCGATTCCCGCTTCAAGGCGGTGAACGGATCGGCGGCGGACGTGCAGAAGATCGTGCGCGACCATGGTTTCGACCATGCCGATTATGTCCTGTCGGGCCTGCCCTTCTCCACCCTGCCGCCCGGCGTCGGCCCGGCGATTGCGCAAGGCACGCATGACGTGCTGCGCCCCGGCGGCGCGTTCCTGGTCTATCAGTTCAGCCCGAAGGTGAAGGACTTCCTGGTCCCGCACTGGTCGAACATCGACCACGATATGGAATGGTGGAACGTGCCCCCGGCGCAGCTCTACTGGGCCTGGAAGGACTGAATCACTCCTCCCCGGCACGGGGAGGTGGCAGGCCAAAGGCCTGACGGAGGGGGGCCTCCACAGAGGACACGCCCAGCGGCGATCCCCCTCCACCATGCTTCGCATGGTCCCCCTCCCCGCGAGCGGGGAGGATCATTCCCCGTCCGGCGCCTCGATCCTGAAGTTCAGTCCCCGCGATACCGACGGATCGATCACCGCGATCAGCAGGTACGCCGCGAACTGACGCAGCCGCTGGAACCAGCCGGTATGCCGCTTGTACCAGTCCGGCGTGATCGCCTCCGACCGGGCGACCTCGCCGTCGATATAGGCGCGGACATGGGCTGCAAAGGCGGCGTCCTCCACCCTAAGCATCAGCTCCAGATTGACGAATAGGCTGCGCATGTCGAAATTGGCCGAGCCGACATGCACCGCATCGTCGATGACGTATAATTTCGTGTGTAGCTTGGTCAGCTGATATTCGAAGATCTGCACGCCCTTGCGTAGCAGGCCCGCATAGGTGAAGCGCGCGGCGGCGATCGTCGCCTCGTTGTCGGACTTGCCCGCCGTCACGATCCGCACCTCGGCCTCGCGCCGCCCCGCCCGGTCGAGGCGGCGCAGCATGGTGGGGCTGGGGGTGAAGTACGCCGCGATCACGTCGATCCGCCGCCCGCGCCGCATATCGTCGCGCACCGTCCGCGCCCAAGGGGACAGCCGCCGCGTCGGCCCGCCGATCAGCCAGCGCAGCCGCCCGGTCGATTCGCTCCAATGCGCCAGCGCCTTGTTCAGGTCGCGGAGGCGCCCCTTGGGGTCTTCGGTCCAGGCGAACAGCGCATCGAAATAGCCCGCCATCCGCGCCGCCGCCGGACCCTCGACCAGCAGCCCCAGGTCGCGCCAGCTCTGCTCGGCGGGGGTGCCGAAATAGTCATCCTCGATATTGAAGCCGCCGATAATGATCGAGGGCGCGGGTCCTTCGGCATCCGCCAGCGCCAGCTTCTGATGGTTGCGCAGCAGGTAGCGGCGGCCGAAGCGCGGCTCGAAGCGCGACAGCCGCGCACCCGTTTCGATCAGCGGTCGGAAGAACGCTTCGTCCGCCCCCGCGCCGAAACCGTCGACGATCACCGACACCGCCACGCCCCGCCGCGCCGCCGCGATCATCGCATCGCGTACCCGCCGCCCGGTCGTGTCGTCGGCATAGATATAATAGAGGATACGCAAGCTCGTCCGCGCGCCCTCGATCAGCGCCAGTACCGCCTCCAGCCGCCTTGGCCCGGTATCGAGCAGGGTCAGCCGGTTGCCGTCGACTTGGAAACCGGGCTGCTCGGGCGGATGGGGGGCGGAAATGCGGTGGCTCCTCGGCGTATGATATCCTGTCGAAAACGTAACGATCGAGACGACGGAGGCGTTGCAAGCCCCAAGGCTTTTGACTTGTCCGCCCTTTGCTGTTAGGCGGCACGCTTTCATCCCAGCATTATTTGCGAAGGACACACGCATGGCGCGCGTCACCGTCGAAGATTGCGTCGACAAGATTCCCAACCGTTTCGATCTGGTGCTGTTCGCGGCGCAGCGGGCCCGTCAGATTTCGGGCGGGGCGGATCTGACCGTCGATCGCGATCGCGATAAAAATCCGGTCGTCGCGCTGCGCGAGATCGCCGAGGAAACGGTTCGTCCGACCCATCTGGAAGAAGCCGTGGTCAACAGCCTGCAGCGCGTCCAGATCGACGACGAGGACGAGGCGGACGATGTCGGCAGCTTGCAGGCCTCGGCCGAGGCGCTGCGCCTGACCGCCGCCGCCCCGCCGCGCAATCAGAATCTGGGTGCCGATTACGACGGCTGATCGGCCGTTCGTCGACCCATGAAAAAGGGCCGGTGCGATCCGCTCGCACCGGCCCTTTTCGTTTTGGGGATGGCGGCTCAATAGCCTCGCCAATAATCCCACCGCGCGGCATGGCTCTCATGCCGGGCGAAACGCGCATCGCGCCGCGCCTCGTGACGACGGACGGCGGCGGCATGGGCATAGGCATCGGCGGCCCGGTAATCGCCATAATAGGCGGCCGTGTCCGCCGCCCGCTGATCGCGTCCCGCCTGATAGGCATGAACCTCGGCCCCGCGCGCGGCCTGATGGGCGCGATACTCGTCGTAACGCCAATCCTGCGCACTGGCCGCCGTGGCGGTCAGCATGGCCCCACCGGCAAGGGCCGCCAGCAATCCGGTCTTGAGCATCTTCATGGCAATAGCCTCAGAACCATAATCTCCCGTATGGCGAGGATATTGCTCCGTTTACCCTGAATGGAGCGTGGCGGCGGCGTTCAGCGAATTGGCAGGATGCCCGCGATGCCGGGGGCGATCCGGAATGAATATGGTCGCCAGAAGCAAGGCGCTGACGGCGATGGCAATGATGAGGCCCATGACAAGTTGCTGCCGCACGGCGCGCTGGTGATCGTCGGCGACGGGATAATCCCATATACGCGCCGCCAGCACGACCACGAGGTCGGGCAGCGCGAATATCATGAGCTCCCCGCGCGAGGCCGGCTGGTGACGTATCGGCGTGAAGAACAGGGCGATGTTGACGAGCGCCGCCAGCCCCAGTCCGATCCAGGGCCATGTCTCCCCAGAGGAATCCCATCCCAGCTTCGCGATGAACGCCAGACAGGCCAGCGCGCAGGCGACGCGGTAGGTGGTGTCGAACGGAATGTGGAACCGGTCCTGCAAGGCCTCGCCCATCGCCACAAAGGCGACGATGCCGAGCAGAATGAGGCACAGATTCTGCAGGCGGGTCGCAAGCGAAGGGTTCATGATCCTCTCCCGATACCCGCGACCGGATGGGGCCGCCGCCCGCAACGCACGGGCGGCGACGCCTCACTCAATAGGCATAGGCCCGGACGAGATCGTAGAGATAATCCCGGCCGTCATAGAGCGACTTGACCCGGATGCGCTCGTTCAGGCCGTGGATGCCCGACATGTCCTTCTCGATGAAGATGCCCGGCGCGCCGTAGACGGGGATGCCGATCGCCTGGAAGAAAATGCCGTCGGTGGCGCCGGTCGACATCATCGGGACCAAGGGCACGCCGGGGAAATGCTTGGCGGCCAGCGTCTTCATCGGGCCGATGATCTTCGGATCGAGCTTGGGCGGAATCGCGGTCGGGCGGACCGGCTGGTTGGCGGTGACGGTGATCTTCGGCCCCGCCAGTTCCTTCAGTTTCGCCAGCGTGCCCTCGACCGTCTCGCCGGGGAAGATGCGGCAGTTGATATTGGCGGTGGCGCGCTGGGGCAGCGCGTTTTCGGCATGGCCCGCCTGAAGCAGCGTGGCGACGCAGGTGGTACGCAGCGTCGAGTGCAGCGCCTTGTCCTGGCTGACGATCGCATCGGCGGCCTTGTCCTCCGGATTGGCGAGCAGCCGGGTGATCGCATCGCCAAGCTGGCCGCCGACCTTCTGCGCGGTGGCGGTCAGGAAGGCGCGGGTGGTGTCGGTCAGATGGACGGGGAATTCGTAACCCTGCACCGCCTTCACCGCATCGGCGAGTTCGTAGATCGCATTCTCGGGCGTCGGCTGCGAGCTATGGCCGCCCGGATTGGTCGCGAGGAAGGTGTAGTTCTGCGCTGCCTTCTCGCCGACCTGCACCGCCAGCAGTTCACGCTTGCCGTCCGAGTCGAGCCGCCCGCCGCCGCCTTCGTTCAGGACGAACTCGGCCGCGATCAGGTCGGGCTTGTTCTTGGCCAGCCACTCCGCGCCGTTGAAGGCGAAGGTCGTCTCTTCACCACAGGTCAGCGCCATCTTGATGGTGCGCTTGGGGGGCGTCTTTTTCAGGCGGATCAGCGTGTCGGCCCAGACCGCGCTCATCGCCTTGTCGTCGACGGTGCCGCGGCCATAGAGGAAGCCGTCCTCCTCGATCAGCTTGAACGGATCGCGGGTCCAGTCCTCGCGCTTGGCCTCGACCACGTCGAGATGGCCGAGCAGCAGCATCGGCTTCAGTTTCTTGTCGGTGCCGGGCAGGACCGCGACGATGCCGCCGTCCTTGGGATGCTCGGGGACCGAGAACAGGGTGATGTCGGCGTCCTTGTATCCCGCCGCCTTCAGCCGATCGGCGATCTGCGTGGCCGCCTGGGTACAACTGCCCACCGACAGGCTGGTGTTGGTTTCGACCAGCTGTTTGTAGAGGTCGAAGAACGCCTTCTGGTCGGGGCGATCCTGCGCCGCCGCGAGACCGGGCATCATCGCAAGCGTCGCGGCCACCCCGCCAAGCCATTTTGCCAACCGCATATGATCCCCCTGTTTTGTGTCGGCGGGGAATAGAGCGTGTCGGGGGACGCGGTGCAAGCGACAGAATTTTCCTCCCCTGGAAGGGAAGGTGGCGCGCATGGCGCGTCGGAGGGGTTTCCCCCTCCCGATAGCGCGACACCCCTCCGTCAGGCCTGACGGCCTGTCACCTCCCCTTCCAGGGCAGGAATGGGGTTCGCCTAATCCTTTGCCCCGGATCGTTTTCGCGCTAGCAGTCGCCGATGGACCAGCCCGACATTTCCGCTCGCCCCCGCCTGATCTCGCCCTCGCTGTTCGCCCTGTCGATCTTTTATGGCGGCATGGTCTGTATCGCGGGCGTGCTGGGCAACAAGCAGGTGGCGCTGGGGCCGCTCGCGGTGGAGGCGGGGATTTTCGCCTTCCTGCTGCTGGTCGTCACGTCGAGCGCGGTGGCGGAGCTGCATGGCCCTGCGACCGCCGGGCGTCTGGTGCGGGTGGGCTTCGTGCCGCTGCTGGTGTCGCTGGCGCTGTCCTTCATCGTCTACACCTTGCCCGCCTCGCCGGAGATGATCCCGGCCAATCGCGACGCGATCCAGCTGGTGCTGGGGTCGACCTGGCGGATCTGGCTGGGCGGGATCGTCGCGTATGGTGTGTCGCAGACGCTGAACGTCACCATCTTTGCGGCGCTGAAGGGCAAGGAGGGGAGCAAGCTGCTCTGGCTGCGCGCGGCGATCGCCAGCATGTTGAGCCAGGTGGTCGACACGCTGCTGTTCGTGACCATCGCCTTTTACGGAGCCTTCCCGATCGGTCAGCTGCTGGTGGGACAGATGATCGCCAAGGTCACGCTGTCGGCCGTGCTGGTGCCGCCGCTGATCTATGTGTTCGTCGGCATCGGTCGCAAGCTGGACCGCGCCTGAAGTCCAGGGCGACATATTGCCGGTTTTCCCCGCCGCCGCGCCGCGATAAAGGGCGGGGATGACCAACCACGATCCCGACGCCGCCCTGCTCGCCAAGGCCGAGACGCTGACCGAGGCGCTGCCCTATCTGCAGCGTTACGCGGGCAAGACCTTCGTGGTCAAATATGGCGGCCACGCCATGGGCGATCCGGAGCGGCAGCGCGACTTCGCCGAGGACATGGTGCTGCTGAAGGCGGTCGGCATCAACCCGGTCGTCGTGCATGGCGGCGGCCCGCAGATCGGCGCGATGCTCAAGCGGCTGGGCGTCGAGTCGCAGTTCGTCAACGGCCTGCGCGTGACCGACCGCGAAACCGCACAGATCGCCGAAATGGTCTTGGCGGGATCGATCAACAAGGAAATCGTCAGCTGGATCTCCGCCGCCGGGGGCCGCGCGGTCGGCATCTCGGGCAAGGATGCGGGCCTCGTCATCGCCGAGAAGATTCAGGGGCGCGAGGCCGATCCGCTGAAGGGGATCGAGCGGCATGTCGATCTGGGCTTCGTCGGAGAGCCGGTCGCGGTCGACCCGCGCCTGATCGAAAGTCTGTGCGCCGACGGCATCATCCCGGTCATCGCACCGGTCGCGATCGGGCTGGACGGCAACACCTATAACATCAACGCCGACACCATGGCGGGCGCGATCGCCGCGCGGCTGGGCGCGTCGCGCTTCTTCCTGCTGACGGATGTCGCGGGCGTGCTCGACAAGCAGGGCGAGTTGATGACCGACCTGAACCCGGCGCGGATCGCCGAGCTGCGCACCGACGGGACGATTTCGGGGGGCATGATCCCCAAGCTGGAAACCTGCGTCTCGGCCGTCGAGGCCGGGGTGGATGCGGCGGTGATCCTGGACGGGCGGGTGCCGCACGGGATGCTGCTCGAGATTTTCACCAAGCAGGGGGCGGGGACTTTGGTCCGCCGGTGATGCGCGGGGTGGAGTCGGCGCGTGGCCTTCGACTTCGTTTAGCCTGAACAGGGTTGGGTTAGTGAACCCTAGCCTCTAGCCGCTCCCCTCCCGCAGGCGGGAGGGGATGGGGGAGGGCAAGCCCCAAGCGATAAACTCTGCGAGGCTCCCTGCCCTCCCCAAACCCCTCCCGCCTGCGGGAGGGGCTTTAAAAGTGGGCGGGGCCTCAGATCAAAAATCGACCGCCACGCCCTTCAATTCCCAATCCCCATATCGCACCGGATTCTTCCCCAACGGGTCCTGCTGCGGCTCCGGCTTCACCTCGGGTTCCGGCACCGGCGGATTCGGCGACAGGTAGGCGGGCGGCTTCACATGGTCGGGGCGCTGGCCCATGGGCGGTCCTTTCGACTAAAGGGGCGGGATATTGCAGCCCATGTCGGGGCTGACAGGAGTTTTGCCAAGTGACACGTCCTCCCCAATCGCCGACCCGTGGCCGCCCCGATCGTCGCGGTGGTGGCCCCAAGGGCGAGGACCGGCGCGGGCGGCAGCAGCGCCCGACCGAGCCGCTGGGCACCGCCGCGCGCCGCGCCGCCATTCGCCTGCTCGACGCGGTGTTGCGCCGGGGCGAGCCGCTGGAGGCCGCGCTGGCCTCGGCGACGCGTTCGCTGCCAGGCGGACCCGATCGAGGTCTTGCCCATGCCATCGCGGCGGAGACGCTGCGCCGCCTGCCCGATCTCGACGCGCTGATCGACTCGGCGACCAAGCAGCGGCTGCCCGACGATGCCAAGGCGCGTTTCGCGCTGCGCATTGCGCTGGTGCAGGTGCTGGCGCTGGGCACGCCGCCGCATGCCGCGATCTCGACCGTGCTGCCGCTGGTCGATGGCGGCCCGCGCAAGCTGGTGCACGGCGTCTTCAGCACGATCACCAAGAGCGGCGTGCTGCTCCCCGAAATCCCCGCTCTGCCCGACGCCACCGAAGCGCGCTGGGAAGAGAATTGGGGCGAGGAGATGGTCGAGGCCGCCGCGCACGCCATCGCCGCGCCGCCGCCGCTCGACCTGACGCTGGCCGATCCCGCCGCCACCGCCGAATGGGTGGAAAAGCTGGGCGGGGTCAGCCTGCTGCCCGGTCATGTCCGCCTTCCTTCGGGCAGCGCGGTCATGGAGTTGCAGGGTTTCGACGAGGGCGCCTGGTGGGTACAGGACCTCGCCGCCTCGATCCCCGCGCGTCTGTTGGGCGAGGGCAAGGGGCATGTGCTCGACCTCTGCGCCGCGCCGGGGGGCAAGACGCTGCAGCTCGCGGCCGCCGGTTGGACCGTCACCGCGATCGACCAGTCCGAGTCGCGGCTGGGCCGCCTGAACGAGAATCTGGAGCGAACCAACCAGTCGGCCGAGGTCGTCACCGCCGATCTGCGCGAATGGGCGCCCAAGGAGCAGGCCGACGCGATCCTGGTCGATGCGCCGTGCAGCGCCAGCGGCATCTTCCGCCGCCACCCGGATGTCCTCTACCGCGTCCGCCCGGCGATCATCGCCGAGATGGCGGAGCTGCAGCGGCTGATCCTGACCCGCGCCGCCGACTGGCTGAAGCCCGGCGGCACGATGGTCTACGCCACCTGCTCGCTGGAGCCGGAGGAGGGCGAGGCGCAGATCGCCGCCTTCCTGGAGGCGCGCCCCGATTACGCGCTGGTCCCGATCACCGGCGACTGGCCGGGCATCACGACCGAGGGCACGATCCGCACCCTGCCGACGATGCTCGCAAAGGAAGGGCGGCTCGACGGGTTCTTCATCGCGATGTTGCAACGCAAAGGCTGACTTGGGCGCGATATCCGGTTACAGGTGAAAACCATGCTTCCTGTGCGTATCGCTCCCTCCATCCTGTCCGCCGATTTCGCCAAGCTGGGCGAAGAAGTCCGGGCCATCGACGCCGCAGGCGCCGACTGGATTCATATCGATGTGATGGACGGGCATTTCGTGCCCAACATCACCATCGGCCCGGCGGTGGTGAAGGCGCTGCGCCCGCACACGACCAAGCCGTTCGACGTGCATCTGATGATTGCGCCGATCGACGCCTATCTGGATGCCTTTGCCGAGGCGGGGGCGGACACGATCACCGTGCATCCGGAGGCGGGGCCGCACATCCATCGCACGATCCAGCACATCAAGGGGCTGGGCAAGCGCGCCGGTGTCGTCCTGAACCCCGCGACGCCCGCCAAGATGCTGGATTACCTGATCGACATGGTCGATCTGGTCCTGGTGATGAGCGTGAACCCCGGCTTCGGCGGGCAGAGCTTCATCGAAAGCCAGCTCAAGAAGATTTCGGCGATCCGCAATATGATTGAGCATTCGGGCCGCGCCATCGACCTGGAGGTAGATGGCGGGGTCGATCCGGCCTGGGCCAAGCGCTGTATCGAGGCCGGGGCGGATGCGCTGGTCGCGGGCACCGCCGCTTTCCGGGGTGGCCCGGAGCATTACGCCGCCAATATCGCCGCCCTGCGCGGCTGAGCGGACATTGACCGAAATGCGCGATCGCATGGGGGCCGAAGAGGCCCGTATCGCCGCCGACAGCATCGAGGAAGGCAAACGCCTCGTCCGCGTCCAGACCGGTGGCCTGTCGCTCGCCGATCGGTTGAGCGAGCATCTTCACCGGCTGACCTGGCGCACGCCGCTGCATTCGTTGCGGCTGAAGGGGCGGCATCCGCTGAAGCTGATGGCGGTGCCCGAGGACCCGGTCCTGGGCGATATCGAGCGCGGTCATGCGCTGCTTGGCGGGGTGCTCGACTGGCGCGGCGAGGAGCGTGGGGTCGAATCGATCGATTTCGCTCGGCCCGACTGGTCGACGGGGTTCGCCGATCATCTGCACAGCTTCGCATGGCTGCGCGACCTGTCGACCGTCGCCACCCGGCAACAGGGTGCGCCGATCGCCGAATATCTCATGGGCCGCTGGCTCGATGCCTTTGCCGAGACGGTGGATGCCACCGCCTGGCGCCCCGATCTGTGGGGGCGGCGCATCCTGTTCTGGACCGCGCATGCGCCGCTGATCCTGTCGTCCAACGACCTCGTCTATCGCTCGCGCGTGCTCAACACGATGGCGCGCGGTGCCCGGCATCTGGATCGCGGCGCGGACAAGGCACCGCCGGGCGTGGCGCGGATCGCGGCATGGTGCGGGGTGATCGCGGCCGGATTGCTGCTGGCGGGGGGCGACCCGCGTCAGGCGTTCGGCGAGGCTGGATTGGCGCGTGCGCTCGACACCGGGCTGTTCCCCGATGGCGGCGTCATCGCGCGGAGTCCTGCGGTGCAGCTCGACGCGGTGATGCTGCTGACCATGATGCGCGAAGTCTATGACGCGCGGGGTCTGCCCTTCCCGGATCCGTTCCAGACGCGGTTGCAGCGGATGATCTCGGCGCTGCTCGGCGTCATGCATGGCGACCGGGCGCTGTCGAGCTGGCAGGGCTCCGGCCCCGAAACACCGGAGCGGATCGCGGCCGTGATCGAAGCATCGGGCGTGCGCACCCGACCGCTGCGCCAGGCGGGCGACTGGGGCTATCAGCGTCTCGCGGCGGCGCAGGCGGTGCTCGTCATGGACGCCGCCCCCCCGCCGATCGCGCGCGCGATCGAGGGCGGTTGCGCCTCGACCCTGGCTTTCGAATTTTCGGACGGCGCGCAGCGGATCGTCGTCAATTGCGGCGGCGCCCGCGCGACCGTGGCGCAGGTGCCCGCCAGCCTGGCCCATGGCCTGCGCACCACGGCGGCGCATTCGACGCTGACTTTGGGCGACAGCAACTCTACCGCCATCCATGCCGACGGCACGCTGGGGCGCGGCGTTGCCCAGGTCGAGCTGAGCCGTCAAGAATCGGACGCGGCCAGCCGGATCGAGGCGAGCCATGACGGCTATGTGCGCCGCTATGGCTTCAACCATCGCCGCCAGCTGCTGCTGACCGGCGACGGCCGCGAGCTGCGCGGCGAGGATGCGCTGCTGCCGGAAGGTCGCAAGCGGCAGGCGGGCAGCACCAACTTCGCGCTCCGTTTCCACCTCGGCGATGGGGTCGAGGCCATGGTTACGGCGGAGAGCGGTCAGGCGATCCTGCGGCTGGAAGACGGCGCGCTGTGGCAGTTCCGCTGTCGCGGCGGTACGCTGGCCATCGAGGAGTCGCTGTGGATCGACGGCACCGGCCGCCCGGTGGCGACGCAGCAGCTGGTCGTGACCGGCGAAACGCCCGCGGGCGGCGCGCATGTTAGCTGGGCGTTCAAGCGGGCGCTCTGAGCGGTATCTCCGCGTGAACCAAAAATCCTCCCCGGCACGGGGGGGGGGACCATGCGCAGCATGGTGGAGGGGGAGTGCCGCAAGGGGCACCCTATGAGGCAGCCCCCCTCCGTCAGGCCTTCGGCCTGCCACCTCCCCATGCCGGGGAGGAACATTTTGCGCTTCCGCGAATCGGAGTCTATCGGGTCCGCAAACTCCTCCCAGTATCAGGACCCGCTGCCCGATGGCCGTTTCGCTCCCCACCGCTCCCTCCGTCGATCTGGTGCCGGTTCGCCGCGCGCTGCTGTCGGTGTCCGACAAGACCGGCGTCATCGACCTGGCCCGTGTGCTGGCCGAGCGCGGGGTCGACCTCGTCTCGACCGGCGGCACCGCCAAGGCGATCCGCGATGCGGGCCTGCCGGTGCGCGACATTTCCGAGGTCACCAACTTCCCCGAGATGATGGACGGCCGGGTCAAGACGCTGCACCCGATGGTGCATGGCGGCCTGCTGGCGGTGCGCGACGACCCCGCCCATGCCGCCGCAATGACCGAGCATGGCATCGGCGCGATCGATCTGGTGGTCGTCAACCTCTACCCCTTCCAGCAGACCGTAGCGAAGGGTGCCGAGCGCCCCGAGATCATCGAGAATATTGATATCGGCGGCCCGTCCATGGTCCGCTCGGCGGCCAAGAATCATGGCTATGTCTCGATTCTGACCGATCCCGCCGACTATGCTGATTTCCTCGCCGACCTGGCGGCCAATGACGGCGCCTCGACGTTGAAGACCCGTCAGCGCCTCGCTGCCAAGGCCTTCGCCGCCACCGCGGCCTATGACTCGGCGATCGCGCAGTGGTTCGGCTTCGTCGACCAGGGCGAGGCGTTCCCGGCGACCCTGCCGCTCGCCTTCACCAAGCACCCCGAAATCCTGCGTTACGGCGAGAACCCGCATCAGGTCGCCGCGCTCTATCTGCCGCAAAAGGGCGGTCAGGGCATTGCCCAGGCCGAGCAGTTGCAGGGCAAGGCGCTGAGCTACAACAACCTTAACGACGCCGATGCCGCGCTGGAGCTGGTCAGCGAGTTCATCGACGGCCCGCCGACCGTGGTGATCGTCAAGCACGCCAACCCCTGCGGCGTCGCGAGCGGCGCAACGCTGCTCGATGCCTATCAGGCGGCGTTCGCCTGCGACACGGTGTCGGCGTTCGGTGGCATCATCGCCTGCAACCGTCCGCTCGACGCCGAAACGGCGGAAGCGATCTCGGGCATCTTCACCGAGGTCGTGGTGGCCCCGGATGCTTCGCCGGAAGCGCGTGCGATCTTCGCCAAGAAGAAGAATCTGCGCCTGCTGCTGTCGGGTGAATTGCCCAACCCGGCGCGCCCCGGCCTGATGATGAAGTCGATCGCGGGCGGCTTGCTGGTCCAGAGCCGCGACAATGGCCGCCTGACCGACGATATGCTCAAGGTCGTGACCAAGCGTGCGCCCACCGAGCAGGAACTGGCGGATTGCCGCTTCGCCTGGACGGTGGCCAAGCATGTGAAGTCGAACGCGATCGTCTATGCCAAGGGCGGATCGACCGCCGGTGTCGGCGCAGGGCAAATGAACCGTCTGGAGTCGGCGCGGATCGCCGCGTGGAAGGCCAAGGACGCCGCCGAAAAGGCCGGCTGGGCGGAACCCCGCACCATCGGGTCTGCGGTCGCGTCGGACGCCTTCTTCCCCTTCGCCGACGGCCTGCTTGCGGCGGTCGAGGCGGGCGCGACGGCGGTGATCCAGCCGGGCGGCTCGATCCGCGACGACGAGGTCATCGCGGCGGCGGACGAAGCCGGCCTCGCGATGGTGTTCACCGGGATGCGCCACTTCCGGCATTGATCCCCGCAAGGGGCGGCTGGCCGAGGGTGTCACGCTATGGCGGGCGTGACACCCCTCCCGCCGCACGATCCGGCCCGCACGTCGGGCGGATCAGAAGATTCCCAGGAATTTCTTGCGCTGCGCCTTGGCCTCGCCGGGTTTGCTTCGCCCGTCCTCCGACTTGGCGGTGGTGCCGCGCCCGACATCGTTGCGCGGATCGCCCTTCACGGTCCGCTGCGCACTGGCCCGCGCGCCCGACAGCACCGGGCCGCACGCCGCCGCCTTGGCATCGCCGACATCGACAAAGGCCAGCACCCCGGCCAACGGCGTCGCGACCACCGCCAGCCCCAACCCCGCCCCCGCGCGCGCCAGCAGGTCACCGCTGATCGGATCGATCCTGGGATGCGCGAAGCTGCCGGTGATGCCGACCGGCGACTGGCCGGAGAACAGGCTGAACGTCTTGGCATCGGCGCGGATCGCCAGGTCCAGCGCCTCGTTGCGGAAGCTGAAGCCGCCGCGCCCGGTGATGACGTTCTTCGACGTGTCGATCAGGATCGGGTCTGCCGCCGCCACGCCCCCGCGCACGGTAAAGGCGATCAGGCCGCAGTTGATCCGCACCGGCTCCTTCAATTCCTTTTCGAACATCTTCTGAACGAAGGTACCGATGTCCAGCTCGGCGAGCTGCGCGTTGCGGGTCCAGAGCGATCCGGCGGGCAGGATGAAGGCCATGCGCCCGTTCGCGTTCGCCAGCGAGTCGTGGATCGTATCGCCGTGCCCGGTCAGCTGGATGCGGCCCTTGACCGTACCGGTGGTGCCCGCCTCCGCCACGCCCCAGCCTGCCAGCAACCGCCCGAGCGGCGTCGGCGACAGGCGGATGTCGTAGCGGACCAGGCTGGGCCGCTGGCGCGTGTCGAACAGCAGGTCGGACGATACGTCACCGCGCGCCATCGCGAAATTCAGCGGCGACAGGGTCAGCTTGCCGCGATCCAGTGCCAGTGTCAGGTCGACGTTGGAGATCGGCACCCGGCGCGAGCGCACGGTGCGGATCGTCCATTTCAGGTCGGCATCGAACCGCTGCATCGTCGCGATCGGCAGCGCGGCATCGGGCAGCAGACGCTGCGGCCCCACGCCGGTCGCGGCGGCGGCGGCCTCGGCGCCCTTGGTCGCGACGATATCGGGGTTGTAGCCGATAAAGGGCGCGGCATCGATGATGTCGAGCTTGTCGGTCGTCAGCGTCGAGTCGAGGTGCAGCCGCTCGCCATGGGTGACGGTCAGCGTGCCCGCCAGATCGCTGTCGCCGAACGTCCCCTTCATGCGGGTGAAGCGATAGACGTCGCCATCCTTCACCAGCTGGGCATGAAGGTCATAGGTGCGGGTGCGCGGGATGACGACGCCGATCACATCCAGCAGCGTCGACAGGTCCTTGCCCCGCGCCCGCGTGCGCAACGGCACATTCTCGACATCGGCGATCGAGGGCAGGGTGCCGGTGACATCGACGATATTGCCCGCCGCCCGCATCCGCGCAACCAGCTGGTTCTTGCCGCGATTGGCGGTGGCGTCGGGCGACAGCAGCTGCGCGTTGATGACGAAGGGGGTTTCGCGGATCACGCCCTTGCCGCGCACGCCGACCGCACGACCGATCCGGGCATCCTGCGACTGGAAATCGGCCAGCGCCAGGTCTGCCGTCACCCGCATCCGGGGATCGCGATAGCGGACCGTCGTGCCGTTCACGACGGCGGTGTCGATGCGCGGAAACTCCAGCCGCTTGCCGCCCTTTTTGTCGCTGAAGGTCCATGTGTTGGTGCGATGGTCGGGCGTCCACTCCAGATCGACCGCGCCGTTGGTCAGCTCCAGCCAGGTGAAGCGCCGCTTGCCGAACAGCAGCGACAGCGGGGCGATCCGCGAATCGATCCGGTCGGCGGTGAACAGATTGGGCCGCGTCGCCCAGCCGGGGTTGGAGATGGCGATCTTTTCGGCGACGAACTTGATCCGCCACGGTGCGAAATAGAGCTGGAAGTCGCCGCCCACGCTGACGGTCCGATGGGTCAGCCTTCCGACGATCGACTCGAAGGGGTGGCGCAGGAACCGCCCCTTGGTGACGAACAGCACCAGCCAGATCGCGGCGATGACGGTCAGCAGCCCGATGGCGATGCGAATCGCCCAGCGACGCCAGCCCTTGCGGGCGGCGGACGAAGTCGCGGGATTGTCGGCCGCAGGCGCCTGATCCATGGAAACCCCAAGCGCGCAAGCGAAGCGCTGGTTCCCGATGGGCTACCGGTTGCATTCCTGGCCCGCTTCGTCTAAGCGGCGCGCTTCCCGAGCGAGGTGTCACGAACGGCCCGGCCATCAGGGCTGCCGCGGCCGTTTCTGCCTTAGCTCTAGCGAAAGGAAAAAAATGCCCAAGCTCAAGACCAAGAGCGGCGTCAAGAAGCGCTTCAAGCTCACCGCGACCGGCAAGCTCAAGCACGGCGTTGCCGGCAAGCGCCACCGCCTGATCAGCCATAACGGCAAGTATATCCGCCAGAACCGCGGCACCTCGGTCCTGTCCGATGCCGACACCAAGACCGTGAAGGCCTGGGCGCCTTACGGCCTGAACTGATTTCTGGAAGGATAGAGAGATATGGCACGCGTCAAGCGGGGCACGACCACCAAGGCGAAGCATAAGCGGATTTTGGATCAGGCGAAGGGCTATTACGGCCGTCGCAAGAACACCATCCGCATCGCTCGCCAGGCCGTCGAAAAGGCCGGTCAATATGCGTATCGCGACCGCAAGGTTAAGAAGCGGACCTTCCGTGGTCTGTGGATCCAGCGCATCAACGCCGGTGTCCGGGCCGAGGGCCTGACCTATTCGCAGTTCATGCACGGCCTGAAGCTGGCGGGCGTCGAACTGGACCGGAAGGTCCTGGCCGACATCGCCATGCACGAGGGCGAGGCCTTCAAGGCGATCGTCGCTCAGGCAAAGGCCGCTCTGCCGCAGGCCGCTTGAACAGCGACTGACGGTTAAGCGCCGGAAATCAGGAAAGGGCGTCGGTGGGATTCCACCGGCGCCCTTTTTGTTTGCGTCCTATTTGGCGAGTTCGGGCGGGATCGGCGTATATTGGGCGGAGAGCAGCTGCCAGCCGCCGCCGACGCGCCGCGCGACATAGAGTACGCGCACCGACCGACGGGACGTCGCGCCCGGCAAGGTGAAGGACAGGCGCTGCGTCACCAACGCGGTATCGCCGACCGATCGGATCGTAACCTCGTCGCTCTCGATCGGCGGGGCCGGGTGCTTCAGGCGGGGATCGTAGAAGCCGAGAACCTTGTCGCGGGGATCGACTTCGCCGCGCGGAGAAATCTCCACGAAATCGGGGGCCAATGTGGTGGCGAGCGTTGCGGGATCGAAATCGCGGCGGGCGGCCTCGAACCGTTCCACCAGCGCGCGCGGCGTAGACTGTTGCGGCGCCGGTCGAGCAGAGGCGGCCGACAGCGGCAGGATGGCAGCTGTCAGGCATAGCCATCCCGTCAGCGGGTGGTGAATCATAATGGGTGTCCCTGTTGGTGGTTAAAGCGTGGGAGAGGGGTGGCGCCGCGCATGCCACGCGGCGAGGATCGGAACGGACAGCAGCTCGGCGGCCAGCGCGATGCCTTGCAGAAGCATTCCTTCTGCGGTCGGCCGGATGGCCATGATACAGGCAAGCAAGCCAGCGACGATCCCGACCGCCGCGAGCATCGCGTGCCAGACCCGCCGCCAGTCACAGGCGACGATCCGCCAGGCGATCAGCAGATGGACGGCTCCGAGCGCGGCCAGAAGCAGAATGATGACAGGTGACAGGGTCTGATAGACTGTCGCGATCGCCTGCTGCCGTGCATCCCCGGCCGCGAGCGTCGCCAGATAAGGATCGGTGGCGGCCAGCCGATAGGAGAGGCCGCGACCGGCACAGCTCAGATGGAACAGGGTCAGCGGCAGCAGGACACCCAGCGAAAACGCATAGCGCGTCAGGAAATGCCAACCGGCCGAGGAGCAGGCCAGGCGTCGCATCGCCGCCGTCATGCACCCGATGGCGAAGCTCAGGCCATGGCCGTCGCGTCCGGCTTCGTCGAACTCGATCGTCATGGCCCAGGCCCAGGCACGTTCCTGCTCGCGCATCAGCAAGATGGCCAGCGACATGATCGCGCGGGCCGCCACGCCGGTCACGCCCCGACCAGGCCCAGGCTCGAGCCGACCGGGATGGCCTGCGCCCGGATATAGGCGACGCCCGCCGCCGTGAGGCGATAGGCATGGCGCGGCGGTCGACCGGGCTGGCTCGGTTCACGCCATTCCGCCTCGATCAGCCCCTGTTCGGTCATCCGCATCAGCAAGGGGTAGAGGGTCCCGGACTGGAGGCCGGTTTCCTTCATGAGGTCATAGCCATGCCACCATTGCTCGCCCCGTTGTGCCAATGCGGTCAGCAGCGCGAGCATTTGCGGCGAAGGACGGCGGGCTCGCTTCATAGCGTTAACGTCACATATGTAGAGTTATGAGTCAATGGCGAGACGTTGGAATGAATGTGCGGCCGACATGGCCTGTCTTTTCAGCCCTAGCCTTTGGCCGTCACCGCCCCCACATGTCCCCGCGACATGGCGCTTCATCTGACCAAGGTCGCGTTCGGGGCGGCCAGTATCGATCACCTGGCCGAACGACTGAAGATGCGGGCGCAGGAGGGGCCGGTGTTCCTGACGACGCGCTATCTGCCCAAGCGGCATGAGGAAGTGGCGGGGCAGGGCTCGCTGTTCTGGATCTTGAAGCATCAGCTGATCGCACGCTCGCCGATCCTGTCCTTCGGCGAGGCCGAGGGCGGGCGCTGTGCGATCCATATCGATCCCGAACTGGTGCTGGTCCAGGCGCTGCCCCGGCGCGCGCATCAGGGCTGGCGCTATCTGGAGGCGGCGGATGCGCCGCCCGATCTGGGCGGGGCGGCATCGGGGATCGATGTGATGCCGCCGGCGCTGGTCGGCAAGCTGGTCGAACTGGGGCTGATTTGATCCTCCCCGCTTGCGGGGAGGGGGACCATGCGAAGCATGGTAGAGGGGAAGTGCAGATAGGTACGTCCTATGTGGAAGCCCCCTCCGTCAGTCCTTCGGCCTGCCACCTCCCCGTGCCGGGGAGGATTGAAGATATCAGAACTTCGGACCCGCCACGGCGGCACGGGTCTTTTTCGGGGTGTCGGCGAACAGCTTGGCGATCGCGGTGTTGCGGGCGTCCTGCGAAGCATATTCGCGGGCGGAGAGACCGGCGACGCTATCCGCCATGTCGGGATCGGCTCCGGCGTTCAGCAGCTCGCGGACCATGCCGATGTCGTGGCGCTGCACCGCGCGGATCAGCGGCGTCTCTCCGCTCGCGTTGCCGATGTTGGGGTTGGCCTTGGCCGCCGTCAGGATGCGGATCATGTCGGGCTGGCCGCCCGCCACCGCCAGCAGCAGCGGCGTGTTGCCGCGCCCGTCGCGCAGGTTGGGATCGGCGCCCTTCTGGAGCAGGAAGCGCAGATAGGTCTCGTCACCGCGCTTGATGACGATGTGCAGCGCGCCCTCGCCGCTGGTCACGTCGCGGGTGTTGATGATGCTGGCGCCGGGGCGGTCCAGCATGTTGGTGACGTCGTTGCCCTTGGCCTCGCGCACGGCCTGAAGGAATTTGTAGCTTTCCGACTGCATCATCTGCGCCGCGGCCGGCATGGCGAGGGCGCCGAGCAGCGCGGCGGCGAGCAGGGGGCGAAGGGACATGAAACGAGATCCTGAGCAATGGAGCATGGCTTGCGCCAAGCGATTTATCACAGCAAGGCTGTCGGCGTCATGACCCGATTGTTCCTGTCCGTTCTGGCCCCGCTGGGGTTGATGTTGGCCGGTTGCGGCCCCTCCCAGCCCGAGGCGCAGGCGCCGCTGGCGGGGACGAAGATCGGCGGGCCGTTCCAGCTGACCGACGCCCGGGGCAAGACCGTCACCGACCGCGATTTCGCCGGGCGGTACCGGGTCATGTATTTCGGCTATACCTTCTGCCCCGATGTCTGCCCCACCGATATGCAGGCGATCGCGGCGGGCCTGAAGCTGCTCGACAAGAGCGCGCCCGCCAAGGCGAACAAGATCGCGCCCCTCTTCATCACCGTCGACCCCGAGCGCGACACGCCCGCCGTGGTCGGCCGCTTCGCCGCCGCCTTCGACCCGCGCATCGTCGGCCTGACCGGCACGCCTGCCCAGATCGAGGCGGTGAAGAAAGCCTATGCCGTCTGGGCGGCCAAGGGCGACAAATCGCCCGGTGGCGGCTATCTGGTGAACCACAGCCGCCAGGTCTATCTGATGGACCCGTCGAACAAGCCGCTGGCGCTGGTCCCCGCCGATGAGGGGCCGGAGGCGGTTGCCAGGTCGCTCGACCAGTGGGTCCGCTGATGGAACGGTGCTGATGGAACGGTTCTGGGAAAAGCCGATCGAAAGCCTCGACCGCGCGCAGTGGGAGGCATTGTGCGACGGCTGCGGCAAATGCTGCATCCACAAGCTGGAGGATGAGGAGACGGGCGAGCTGGTGCCGACCAACGTCGCCTGCCGCCTGCTCGACCGGCGCAGCGGGCAATGCTCCAACTATCGCCACCGTCGCGCCTATGTGTCCGAGTGCGTGCGGCTGACCATGGGCAATGTCCGGTCGATCGACTGGCTGCCCACCACATGCGCCTATCGCCTGCGCGCCGCGAACGAGCCGCTGCCCGACTGGCATTATCTGATCAGCGGCGACCGCGAGGCGGTGCACCGCGCCGGGCAGTCGGTGCGCGGCTGGACGATCAGCGAGGATGATGCGGGCGATTTCGAAAACCATATCGTGGACCGGGAATTGTGATCGACGAAGTCGTCCGTCATCCGACTGCCAAAACCATCCGCCTCAGCGTCGATCCCGCCACCGGCACCGCCCGGCTGGTCGTGCCCAAGCGGGCGGGGCTGAAAAAGGCGCTGGCCTGGGCGGAGGACAAGAAGGACTGGATCGCCGCGCAGCGCGCGCGCCTGCCGCATCCGCGCCCCTTCGTGCCGGGTGGGGCGATCCCGTTCGGCGACACGGTGCTGACGCTGGAATGGGAAGAGGGGCGCGCCCGCGTCATTCAGCGCGACGGCGACCGGCTGATCGCCTCCGGGCCGATCGAGACGCTGGGTCGCCGGGTCGAGGCCTGGCTGAAGCGGCAGGCGCTGGAGACGCTGGCGCGCGAAACGGCGGAGGTCGCGCGCGCGGCGGGCGTCACCGTTTCCAAGGTCAGCGTCGCCGATCCCAAGGCGCGCTGGGGGAGCTGCGCCTCGACCGGCGCGATCCGCTATAGCTGGCGGCTGATCCTGGCGCCCGGCTATGTCCGCCGCGCGACGGTGGCGCATGAGGTCGCGCACCGTGTCCATATGAACCACGCCCCCGCCTTCCACGCGCTCGTCGCCGAGCTGCTGGGCGAGGACCCCGCGCCCGCCACCGCCTGGTTGCGGCAGCATGGCGCGGGGCTTCACTGGTTCGGTCGGTCGTCCTGACGCTCGCGGGTTGAGCCGCGGGGCGGGTTGCCGGGCACGCGCGGTTCGCGCGTCGCCCCGCCAGCCCCACGTCCGGTCACCCGGTCGATCCAGGCCTGGTCCAGCCGCTGCTGCGGAGCGGGGGGCTGGGCGGGCGGCTGTTGCTGGACGGGAGCACCGGGCTGCGGCTGCTGGATCGGCGCGGGGACACCCGGCTCGCGATGGGTCGGAATCTCGACCGCCTCGCTACCGTCTTCCGGCGCACCCGCGCTGGGCGGGGGCAGCGGATTGCCGTCGGCGTCGACCGCCGAGACGCCATTGTCGGGCTGACCGAAATAGCTCTCCTCATCCGGCTCCAACTGCCATTCGGGCAGCGTGACCTGGGTGTCGAACTGCTCGATCGGGCGGTCGGCGACGGCGACGCGCATATAATCGGCAAAAGCCTTGGCGGGCGCGGTGCCGCCATGGAGGCCTACGACCGGCTTGCCATTGTCGCGACCCATCCACACGCCGGTGGTGATCCCGCTGGAGAAGCCCAGGAACCAGCCGTCCTTGGAACTGGTCGTGGTCCCCGTCTTGCCCGCGACCGGCCGTCCGATCTGTGCGGCGCGACCCGTGCCGGTGTTGACCGTGGTCTGAAGCAAATCGGTCATCTCGGCGGCGATATAGGGGGCGACCAGCACATGGCTGCGGTCCACCTCATGCGTGTAGATGGTCTGGCCGTTCGCCACGACCTTGGTGATGCCGTAAGGCGTCACCTTCACCCCCTTGTTGGCGATGCTGGCAAAGGCGCTGGTCATGTCGATCACCCGCACCTCGGACGTGCCGAGCACCATCGAGGGATGGGTGTTGACCGGGGTGGTGATGCCGAAGCGGCGTGCCATGTCGGCGACCGTCTGGAAGCCCACTTCCTGACCCAGCTTCGCCGCGACCGTGTTCAGCGAATAGGCGAAGGCGGTGCGAAGCGAGACGCTGCCCGAATTGCGGCGCGAATCGTTGCGCGGGGACCAGCCGTCGATGGTGACGGGTTCGTCGACCACCTGATCCTCGGGCTTGTGACCCGCCTCCAGCGCGGCGAGATAGACGAACAGCTTGAAGGCCGAACCCGGCTGGCGGACCGCCGTCGTCGCGCGGTTATAGTTGGTCGAGACATAGTCCAGACCGCCGACCATCGCGCGCACCCCGCCGTCGCGGTCCAGGCTGACCAGCGCGCCCTGCGTGCCCGGAGGCGCGTCCTTGCGAATCGCGGCATCGGCGGCGCGCTGCATATTGAGGTCGAGCGTCGTCCACACGTCGAGCGGCGCGCTCTGCTCGTCGATCAGCGTGTCGAGCTGGGGCAGCGCCCAGTCGGTAAAATAGCGGACCGAATTCTGCTTCGGCTCGGGCGCGAGCTTCAGCGCCTGGGGATCGGCATTGGCGGCCTGGCCCGGCGTGATGAAGCCGTTGCGCTCCATCTGCTGGATGACCACGCCCGCGCGGCCCACGGCGGCCTCGGCATCGGCGGTCGGCGAATAGTTGGACGGCGCCTTGACCAGTCCGGCGATCACGGCGGCTTCCGACAGGCTCAGATGCTCGGCGCCGTGGCCGAAGAACTTCCGGCTGGCGGCGTCGATGCCGTATGCCCCCCCGCCATAATAGACCTTGTTTAGATACAGCTCGAGGATTTGGTTCTTCGAAAATTTCAGCTCCATCGCCAGCGCCAGGATCGCCTCGCGGAACTTGCGGCCGAACTTCTTCTGGTTGTTCAGAAAGATGGTGCGCGTGATCTGCTGGGTGATGGTCGAGCCGCCCTGTTTCCAGCGGCCCTTTTCCAGCCGGACCTCGACCGAGCGGGCGATGCCGATCGGGTCGACGCCGGGATGCTGGCGGAAGCGGCGATCCTCGACCGCGATGGTCGCGTCGCGCATGACGATCGGAATCTTGTCATAGGACAGCCACTCGCCATAGCTCGGCCCGAGCGAAACGATCACCGTGCCGTCGGCGGCATGGACGCGGATCATCTGGCCGTTGGGCGAGGATTTCAGCTCCTCGAAGCTCGGCAGCTGCGACTTGGCGACGAAGACCGCGATGAGCAGCGCACCGACCGCCAGGACGGCGAGCCCGATCAGGACCTGCAGGGTTACGACGATCCGGCGCCGCCAGGGAGAGCGGGGCTTGGAGGAGCGGGGCCGGGTGGACCGGGAAGACGACGCGCGAGGCATGGGACGGATCGCGAATTACAAGGCTTTGGACATGACCACAAGCGGCCGATGCCGCATCGCGTCTTGCGCTGTGCTGAACCGGCGCGCCCATGCCAAGTCGCGAAAGCAAAGATTGAGGGGCAAAGCCGTTAGTCTTTTATACGGGATCGGCTATTAAAGCATAGGAAGCCGAATACAGACCAAGCGGGATATTGGACGGGATCGGTGGAAAGGGCAGGGATGGAACAGGTCGAACAGCAGCAGGGCACGACGGCGGAACGCCGGACGGGCAAGCGGCATTCGGCCGTCCTTCTTCTCGGCAAGGTTTGTGGTGATGTTCCCGGCGTTTGCCTGGTCCACAATATCTCCGCCACCGGCCTGATGGCGCGCTTCGTCGATGTGCCCAGGGTGGGCGATTCGATCACGATCGAAGTGCGCGGCCTGCCGCCCGTGTCCGGGACCGTCCGCTGGGTCGAAGGGCGCAAGGCGGGCATGCAGTTCGATTCGCCGCAGCCCTATGAGCAGATTTTCTCGCACGAGAATGAAGACGACACGGTTCCGCGTCCTCCGCGCTTTCCCGTCTCGCTGACCGCCGATGTCCGGCTGGGCACCCACAAGTTCACGACTGCGATGCTCGACATATCGGCGGGCGGGGCAAAGCTGGTGGCGGAAGGGCCGGTCCAGCCGGGGCTGGCGGGGCATATCGTCGTGAAGCCGCTGGGCACCGTGATTTCGGGTACCGTCTGCTGGGTGCAGGACGGCCGTTTCGGCTTCCGATTCGTCTCGCCGCTGTCGATGGACTCGCTCGCGGCGATCGTCGGGTTGCGCTGAGCGCGGCCCAGCCACCCGGCGATCCTGTCGCTCGGGGCTGGTTTCAGAAGCTTTCCTGAAAAATCTGGTGCGGTCGAGAAGACTCGAACTTCCACGGCCTTTCGGCCACAACGACCTCAACGTTGCGCGTCTACCAATTCCGCCACGACCGCACTCGATAGTCACCACCGGCAAGCCGGAGGGCTGGTAGGCGGGTGCCCCTAGCAAAGCGATACGGGTAGCGCAACGCATTTCGTCGGGAATGGCAAATTGTCGGCGGGACGGGTTCTTTCTGCGGCTTCGGGGTTTGGAGTCTGATCCCGCAAAGCTGGATCAGCGCGGCACCGGCCCGCTCCCCCACCCGACCGCCCACAGCGTATCCTGAATGGGCGGTCGGGTGGGGGAGTGGGCCGGTGCCGCTTCCACGTCAACGGATCGGACTCTAGGAACGGGACATGAGTTTTTCCCTTCGTCCCGACCGTGCCGAGGCGCGCCGCCTGCTGGGCCTTGCCTGGCCGGTGATGCTGACCAGCCTCAACTGGACGATCCTGCACGTCACCGATGTGATCGTAGTCGGCCGGGTAGGCGAGCATGAGGTCGCCGCATTGTCGGCCAGCCGGTCGCTGACCTATGTTGCGATCGTCACCGGGCTGGCCTGGCTGTCGGGCGTGCTGGTCCGCGCGTCGCGGGCCGACGGAGCGGGCGACCTGCCCGAAACGGGCCAGGCGCTGCGTGACGGCATGGTGCTGGGGCTGATCCTGGGGGTGGCGGCGATGCTGATCCTGGGGCTGGGCGGCACGAGCCTGCTCGCCGGGATCGGCGTCGCACCCTCGCTGGTCGAGCCGGGCGCGCGGGTCGTGGCCGTCATGGCGCTGGGCTATCCGTTCCAGATGGTGATGATCGCGGCCAGCTTCTTTCTGGAGGGGATCAGCCGCCCGCGCCGGGTGACGATGGTCAATCTGTCGATCCTGCCGATCAATGCGCTGCTCGCCTGGGCGCTGGCGGGGGGCGAGATGGGCTTGCCCGCCTTCGGCGCGGTTGGCGCGGCACTGGCGACGGTGATCGCCTCGGCCTTGGGCGCGGTGGCGATGGTGGCCAGCGCGATGCGGTTGCCGCGCGGCGAGCAGCGGGGCGTGCGGCGGCTGGACCGTGCCGCCTGGGCCCCGACGCTGGCGGGAGCGGCCGGACTGGCGCGATTCGGCCTGGTGCCCGCCATCGCCTCGGGACTGGAGCTGGCGGGGTTCGCGATCCTGATCGCGCTGTCCACCCGGCTGGGCGATGCGACCGCGCATGGTTTCCAGATCGTCTTCTCGATTCACAACGTCACCTTCGCGCTGGCGATCGGCCTGGGATCGGCGGCGGGGGTGCGCGCGGGCAATGCGGTGGGCGAGGGCGAGACCCCGGCGGCGGTGTCGCGCACGCTGCTCGCGGTCGGGATCGCCGCGCTGGCCATGGGCGCGTGCAGCCTGGTGCTATGGACGATGCCCGAGGCGATCGTCGGCGCCTTTCCCGCGTTGCCGGAGGCACATGCGGCGGCGGTGGCGATGCTGATGATCTGGGCGCCCTTCATCCTGTTCGACGGGGTGCAGGTGGTGCTGGTCTATGCGTTGCGCTCGCTGAACGATCAGGTCGCGGCGGGGATCAACAGCATCATCGCCTATTTCGTCGTGACCGGCGGGGTCGGCTGGTGGCTGGTCGCGAGCGGCTGGGGAGCGCCTGCGCTGGCCTGGGCTTCGGGGGTGGGGATGCTGGTCGCGGCGCTGCTGCACGGGGCGCGGTTCGGGGTCATCGCGCGGCGGTTGCGTGGGTAGTCGCGTGGGCTTCGACTTCGCTCAGCCTGAACGGCGTGAGGGAATGGGGCCTGATACCAACCTCCGTTCAGCCTGAGCGAAGTCGAAGGCCAAGGGTCAGTTCGCGCTGCCCTCACCCGCAAAGCTCAGGTCCAGCCGCTTCGAACTCGGCGGTACGTCCAGCTTGGCCGAGTTGAAGTCCATCGACGCACCGGGGCCCAGCGTCCGCTGTTGCGGCGCGATCGCCCAGGAGAAGACGGTGCGGCCCTGCGCGTCCTTCAGCTCGGCACGCAGGTCGGGCACGCGCTGTGCGGTGGCCGACGGGTTGATGATCTGTCCCGAAATGGCAAACAGCTCCGACCCGTTTTCCAGCTCGCGCCGCTCGATCGGGTTGGACCGCAGCTCCAGCGCCGATTCGGTGCTGCCGACGCCGAACCAGCCGCCGATGCCCGGCATCCCGGTCCACAGGATCGCCGCCGTCGCGACCAGCATCAACAGCCCCGCCAGCACCGCGCCGATGGTCCAGCGCCGCACCGGATTGCGCCGCGCGCGGAAGGGCGGGCGATGGGCAAAGGCGTCGAAGCCCGAATCGTCCCGGTCCAGGATCGGCGGTGCGGGCGGCGGCACGATGACCGGCGGCGGGGGAGGCGGCGGTTCGGCAAAGGCCGCACTGGCGTCCTCATGCACCGGCGCTGTCGCGGTCGGAGCCATGGCCATCGGTGGCAGCGGCAATTCGGGTTGCGGCTCCAGCTCCAGTTCGGGCGGCGACTGGAACCAGCTGTGCCGGCAATTGGCGCAGCGCACGGTTCGCCCCTCCAGCCCGATCGCACTGTCGGGCACCAGATAGCGGGTGCGGCACTCAGGGCATTCGAGGATCATGCGGTGGGGCACTTCAGGACAGGACGGGTCGACGGACGGACAGGGCCATCCCTCATCAGTCAGGCCCCCTTGATGGTCCAGTAAGCACGCCGCCCCTAGGCGTGGCAAGCGTGAAGCGCGGAACTTGAAGCGCGCGCCCGCCCATGCCAAGGCCATGCGGGCATGGCGAACATCGTCCAGTTCGAGAATGTCGGCCTGCGCTACGGCGTCGGGGAAGAGACCCTGTGCGACGTCAGCTTCACGCTGCGCTCGGGGCAGTTCTATTTCCTGACTGGGGCCAGCGGCGCAGGGAAAACCTCGCTGCTTCGCCTGCTATACTTGTCGCAGCGGCCCAGCCGGGGCATCATCCGGCTGTTCGGCGAGGATGCGGTGATCCTGCCGCGCGGTCGCCTGCCCGGTTTCCGGCGACGGATCGGCGTGGTGTTCCAGGACTTCCGCCTGATCCCGCATCTGTCGGCGGCGGACAATATCGCACTGCCCTTACGTGTCGCGGGCATGGCCGAATCGGAGATCGCGCGCGCGGTGCGCGAGATGCTGAACTGGATCGGCCTATCGGAGCGCGCGGGCGCGCGGCCGGCGACCCTGTCGGGCGGCGAGCAGCAGCGTGTGGCGATCGCGCGGGCGGTGATCGCGCGGCCCGAGCTGCTGGTCGCCGACGAGCCGACGGGCAATGTCGATCCCGCCATGGCCGATCGGCTGCTCCACCTGTTCAACTCGCTCCACCGGCTGGGCACCACCGTCGTCATGGCGACGCATGACTGGCACCTGATCGAACGCCTGCCGGGCGCGCATCACCTGCATCTGGAGCGCGGACGGCTGGTCGATCCCGATCCGCCCCCAACCGAACCATCGCGTCCCGAAGCCAAGCCGTCGACCATCGTGCGGAGCGGGCTGTGAAGCGTGGGCGCAAACCCCGCGCGACGGGCGCGGAAGCGCGCGCGCTCGATGATGGCGGCGGCGCGCATGTCATGAGCTGGGTGATCGCGATCATGCTGTTCCTGACCCTGCTGGCGGGGGCGGCGGGCCTTGCGACCGCGCGGGCGGCGGGGGCGCTCGACCGCCAGATGGCGGGCCGCCTGACCGTTCAGATCGTCGAGGGCGAGACTCAGCGTCGCGATGCCGCCGCCGCGCAGGTGCTGGCGGTGCTGCGGACGCAGCGCGATGTCGCGCGCGCGGTGCCGGTGCCGCAGGCCGATCTGGCGCGGATGCTGCAACCGTGGCTGGGCCAGGATGCGGAGGCGGCGGGCCTGCCCGTGCCCGCGCTGATCGATGTCGACCTGACCAGCGACGACGGTGCTGCCATCGCCCGTGTCCGCAGCGCCGTGACGCGGGCCAGCCCGGCGGCGCGGGTCGATGCGCACGCCACCTGGCTGGGCCCGGTCGGGCGGCTGCTCGATACCGCCGCCTGGCTGGCGGGGGCGATCATCCTGTTGATGCTGGTTGCGACCACGGCGGTCGTCATGCTGGCGGCACGCGCCGGGCTGGAGGCGCATCGCGGCACGATCGAGGTCATCCATATGCTCGGCGCCACCGACCGGCAGGTCGCGCGGCTGTTCCAGCGGCGGATCGCGCTCGACGCCGGGATCGGCGCGGTGGCGGGCGGCGTGCTGGCCGGGGGCGCGATCCTGCTGATCGCGGGGCAGGTGGCGACGCTCGATTCGGAATTGCTCGGCGGGATGCGGTTGGGGCTGTTGGACATGGCGATGCTGATCGCGCTGCCCTTCGGCTTTGTCGGGCTGGCGGTGGGCGCGGCGCGGCTGGCGGTGCTGCGCCAGATGCGGCGGATGCTGTAGATGCTGCGGCTGATCGGTCTGGCGGCGCTCGCCTGGTGCCTGGGGTTCGCGGCTTTCATGCTGACCCTGCCGCACCCGCTGGAGAACAACACCACCGATGCGATCGTGGTGCCGACCGGCGGGCCGGGTCGGATCGATCGCGGCATCGCCTTGCTCAAGGCGCATCAGGCCAAGCGGATGCTCGTCACGGGCGTCGCACCCGGCGTGCGGCCGATCGATCTGGCGCGCACCTATCGCACCTCCCCTTCGCTGTTTTCCTGCTGCATCGACCTGGGCGGCGAGGCGGTGGACACCCGCTCCAATGCCGAGGAGACGGCGAACTGGGTGCGCCAGCATGGCTATCGCACGGTACGGCTCGTCACCTCCGACTGGCATCTGCCGCGCGCCAGGATGGAGCTGACCGCCGCGCTCGGCAAACAGGTGCTGGTGCTGGGCGACGGCGTGCCGTCCGAGCCGCGCATGGGCACTTTGATCAATGAATATAACAAGCTGATCCTGCGCAGGGTCGCGCTTTGGACGGGGATTGGCGCGTGATTCTTCTTCGCAACATCGTGTTTGTCGCGATCTTCTATCCGGTGTCGGCGATCATGGCGCTGCTGTCGCCGCTGGTCGCGGTGGGGGGGCGTCATGCCGTGGTCCATTGGGCGACGGGCTGGACGACATTTCACCGGCTGTGCACCCGCTGGATCCTGGGTATCCGCGTGAAGGTGGAGGGCACGCGGCCGACCACCCCGGCGCTCTACCCCGCCAAGCATCAGGCGATGTTCGAGACGATGGAGCTGCAACGCCTGCTGAACGGCCCGGCCATGGTGTTGAAGCGTGAGCTGGCCAATATCCCGGTCTGGGGATGGACGGTGCGCAAGTACGGCGCGATCGTGGTTGACCGCTCGGCCTCGGCCAAGGCGATGCGCGGCATGATGCGCGATGCGAAGGTGGCGGTCGACCAGGGGCGGGCGATCAT
The DNA here is from genome assembly GCF_019297835.1 of Sphingomonas sanguinis. Classification (NCBI taxonomy): domain Bacteria; kingdom Pseudomonadati; phylum Pseudomonadota; class Alphaproteobacteria; order Sphingomonadales; family Sphingomonadaceae; genus Sphingomonas; species Sphingomonas sanguinis. Next base: position 2,774,369 of record NZ_CP079203.1, read on the forward strand.
GATCTTCCCCGAAGGCACGCGGGTAAAGCCCGGCGAGACGCCGCCGCTGAAGCCGGGGTTTGCCGGGCTCTACCGGATGCTGGGTCTGCCGGTGGTGCCGGTGGCGACCGATTCGGGGATCGTGTGGCCGCGCAAGGGCCTGAAGCGGCCGGGGGTGGTGACGCTGCGCTTCGGCGAGGTGATTCCGCCCGGCCTGCCGCGCGAGGAAGCGGAGGCCAGGGTCCATGCGGCGATGAATGCGCTGGAATCCTCCCCGGCACGGGGAGGTGGCAGGGCGTAAGCCCTGACGGAGGGGGGCTTCCACACAGGTCGTCCCTCGCGGTGAACCCCCTCCACCAGCTTCGCTGGTCCCCCTCCCCGTGCCGGGGAGGAATGAGTCATCCCTCGTGGCTCCGTCCGAAATCCTCGCGCGCATCGTCCTGGCCTTGGTCGATGATCGAGCGGCGGATGGCGCGGGTGCGGCTGAACAGGTCGAACAGCTCGTCGCCCTTGCCCCAGCGGATCGCGCGTTGCAGCTGGCTGAGATCCTCCGAAAAGCGCTGGAGCATCTCCAGCACCGCCTCGCGGTTGGTGAGGAACACGTCGCGCCACATGGTCGGGTCCGACGCGGCGATGCGGGTGAAGTCGCGGAAGCCACCGGCGGAATATTTGATGACCTCGGACTGGGTCACTTCCTCCAGATCGCTGGCGGTGCCGACGATCGTATAGGCGATCAGGTGCGGCAGATGGCTGGTGACGGCAAGCACCCGGTCGTGGTGATCGGGGGCCATCAACTCGACATCCGCTCCCAGCCGCCGCCAGAACTCGGCCACCCGCTCGACCGCCAGCGCGTCCGCGCCCTCGGGTGGCGTGACGATGCACCAGCGATTCTGGAACAGCGTGGCGAAGCCCGCCTCCGGCCCACTGCGCTCGGTGCCCGCGACCGGATGCGCCGGGATGATCGTTGCACCGGGCAGCGCATCGGTCAGCGCGGCCAGCACCGAACCCTTGCAACTGCCCACGTCGGACACGATCGCGTACTCGGGCAGATCGTCGGCGAAATCGGCCGCCACGACGCCCATCGCGCCGACCGGCACGCACAGGATCACGAAGTCGGCGTCGATCACGCTCGCCCCCGCCGTATCGGCGACGTCATCGGCCAGATCGAGCGCACGCACCGTCTCGCGCACCGCCGGGTCGGCGTCATAGGCGGTGATCCGCGCGGTCGGCATGGCTTTCCGCGTCGCCCGCGCGACCGAGGAGCCGATCAGGCCAAGCCCGATAATGGTGATCCGCGCGAAGGGCAGCATCAGGCCCCCTTCGCCTCCGACTCGACCATGGCGCGCAGCGCGGCGACGACGCCCTTCACCTCGTCTTCGGTGCCGATGGTGATGCGCAGGCCATGACCCAGTCCCTGGCTGGGCAGCCAGCGGACGATATAGCCGGCGTCCATCAGCCCGTGATAGGCGCGCTCGGCGCTCAGCTGACCCTCGAACAGTACCAGCGAGAAGTTCGCCTTGGACGCCACGCAACGCAGGCCCGCATTGCCGAGGCTCGCGATCTGCTCCTCGAACCAGCCGAGCCACTGGGCATTGTGCGCGCGCGACGCCTCGACGAAGCCGCGGTCACGGATCGCTTCAATCGCGGCGTTCTGGCCCGCGATGGTCACGTTGAACGGCGCGCGGATGCGGTGCAGCGCGTCGATGATGGGGGCGGCGGCATAGCCCCAGCCGATCCGCTCGGCAGCGAGGCCGTGAATCTTGGAGAAGGTGCGCGACACCAGCACGTTGCCCGCCTGCTCGGCCAGCGCGAGCCCGCCATCGTCCTCGCCCGGCTCCAGATATTCGGCATAGGCCTGATCAAGGACCAGCAGGACATGAGGAGGAAGCCCCGCGTGCAGCCGCGCGATCTCGTCCGCGCCCGCATAGGTGCCGGTCGGGTTGTTGGGGTTGGCGACGAAGACGACCTTGGTCTTTTCCGTCACGGCCGCCAGGATCGCGTCGACATCGGTGGCATAGTCATGATCGGCGACCACCACCGGCTCCGCGCCGACGCGACGCGTCGCGATCTCATAGACCGCAAAGCCGTAGCGGACATGGATGACCTCATCCCCCGGTCCGGCGAACGCGCCCGCCGCGAGGTGCAGGATCTCGTCCGAGCCGGTGCCGTAGATGATCCGTGCCGGGTCGAGACCATGCACCGCGCCGATCGCCTCGCGCAGCGCGGTCGCGCCCGGATCGGGGTAGCGCTCCAGATGCGCGGCGGCGGCGGCGAAGGCGGCGCGCGCCTTCTCGCTGGTGCCCAGCGGATTCTCATTGGCCGACAATTTGATGACCTTGCGCCCGTCATCGGTCGTCGCGCGGCCGGGGACGTAAGGTGCGATGGCCTGGACCCAGGAGATCGGTTCGGGGGCTTTAAGCTCGGTCATGGCGAACGCCATAGCGGCCATGGCCTTGCGTTGCCAAGCATCGCGGCCTAGCGGATATCGCTCCATGGCCGCTTCCGTTTCCGCTTTATCCCACAGCGACGACCAGCGTTTCGGTCTGTCGCGGCATGTCGTGCTGCCGGGGCCGCTACGGCTCGACGGCGGCGGGCTCTTGTCCCCGGTCGAGATCGGGTACGAGACCTATGGCACGCTGAACGCCGATGGCTCCAACGCCATCCTGATCTGCCATGCGCTGACCGGCGACCAGCATGTCGCCTCGCCCCATCCGCGCACCGGCAAGCCCGGCTGGTGGACGCGCCTGGTGGGGGAGGGCAAGCCAATCGACCCGGCGCGGCATTTCATCATCTGCTCCAACGTCATCGGCAGCTGCATGGGGTCGTCCGGCCCGGCGACCATCGACCCCTCGACCGCCGAGCCCTGGGCGATGCGCTTCCCGGTCATCACCATCCGCGACATGGTGCGCGCACAGGCCATGCTGCTCGACCATCTGGGCGTCGGGCAGCTGAAGGCGGTGGTCGGCGGATCGATGGGCGGGATGCAGGCGCTGAGCTGGGCCGCGACCTTCCCGGACCGCGTGCGCGCCTGCGTCATGGTCGCCTCGACCGCGCGGCATTCGGCGCAGAATATCGCGTTCCACGAGGTCGGGCGGCAGGCGATCATGGCCGACCCGAAATGGCGCAGCGGCGCTTATTACGAGTCGAACGATCCCCCCGCCGCAGGCTTGGCCGTCGCGCGGATGGCGGCGCATATCACCTATTTGTCCGAGGCGGGGCTGACTGAGAAATTCGGGCGGCGGCTCCAGGCGCGACCCGACCGGCCGGACGGCGCGAAAAGCTTCGGTTTCGACGCGGATTTCCAGGTCGAGAGCTATTTGCGGCATCAGGGGTTGAGCTTCGTCGACCGGTTCGACGCCAACTCCTATCTCTACATCACCCGCGCGCTCGATTATTTCGATCTGGCCGAGGAACATGGCGGACTGCTGGCGAACGCGTTCCGGGGGACAGGCACGCGCTTCTGTCTGGTCAGCTTCGACACCGACTGGCTTTATCCGACCTCCGAGTCGCGCGCCGTGGTGCAGGCTTTGAATGCGGCGGGCGCGGCGGCGAGTTTCGTCGAGCTGTCCAGCCCGTACGGCCATGACGCCTTCCTCCTCGAAGCGCCCGAGATGAACCGGGTGATCGACGGCTTTCTGCGGGCCGAGCCATGAGCGAGACGCTGCGTCCCGATCTGGCGATCATCGCGCGCCACGTCGCGCGGGGCGCCCGCGTGCTGGATATCGGCTGCGGCGACGGACAGCTGATGGCGGCGCTGCGTGACGAGGCGGGGGTGGATGCGCGCGGGCTGGAGATCGATCCGGCCAATGTCGCCTCGGCGGTGGCGCGCGGGCTGGCGGTGGTGCAGGGCGATGCCGATGTCGACCTGGCGGGCTATCCCGACAAGGGGTTCGACTATGCGATCCTCAGCCAGACGCTGCAGACCGCGCGCGCGCCCGATCAGGTGCTCGACCATCTACTGCGGATCGGCCAGCGCGCCTTCGTGTCCTTCCCCAATTTCGCGCATTGGCGGGTGCGGATGTCGCTGCTGTGGGGCGGGCGGATGCCGGTGACGCCGCTGCTGCCCGAACAATGGTATGACACGCCCAATATCCACCATGTGACGATCGACGATTTCCGCGCCTTCGTCCGTCAGCGGCGAATCACGGTGGAGGGCAGCTGGTTCCTGTCGCGCGGTCGCCCGACCAGCGCGGCGGCGGCCAATTTCCGGGCCGAACATGCGGTTTTTCTGTTGCGTCGGTGAAACGACATCAGAAGCGGAACTTTATCTGGATCAAGCGTGTTGACCCCGAAAGTGACGGGAATTTGACATGAGCCAAACTGCCCTGATCGTGGAAGACGAAATTTTCGTGGCCCTCGATCTGGAGCGCATCCTGACCGATGCCGGCTATAATGTGGCCGGAATCGCGGCGGATAGCCGCACCGCGATCGAATGCGCACCGGGCTGCACCTTCGCCTTTGTCGACGTGAACCTGCGCGACGGTGCGACGGGTCCCGAGATCGCGCGCCGCATCGCCGAGGATTATGGCGTGAAGATCGTGTTCGTCACGGCCAACCCGTCGCAGATCGGTACGGGCGTCGAAGCGCTCGGCTATATCCGCAAGCCGTTCAGCGAACGCGCCATCCTGGCCGCCGCCGCGCTGGCGACCGGCACGGAGCAGGCCGCACCCGAGGACGTGATCCCGCTCAGCATCGCGATGTGAGATGGGGATCGGTGTAATTTAAAGTGGGATGACGCGATATAGAATCACCTCTCCCCTTCAGGGCAGGGGCTAGCCGAGATTATCGCATTATCATCAGAATAGAGCGCCTGCCTCAGCGACAAGGCCCAGTGCCCGGCGGGCGACTGAACGCCGCCAGCGGCACCTCGATCGTCACGACAAGCCCGTCCCGTTGCCAATCGCGGCGGACCTTGCCGCCCAATTGCCGCACAGCCGACAGTTCGACGAGCTGCGAGCCGAACCCGGCATGGTCGGGCGTCGAGTCCAGCTTCGGCCCGCCCGACTCCTGCCAGCAGAGTGACACCATATCGTCCGCCTCACGACGGACGGCCAGTTCGACATGGCCGGTCAGCACAGACAATGCGCCATATTTGGCGGCGTTGGTCGCCAGCTCGTGGAACAGCAGCGCGAGCGGCGTCGCCGAACGGTCGTCGACCGGCACATCGTCACCGGTGACGCGAATGCGCGAATCGTCTTCCTCGCCGCGATACGGCTCGAACAGGTCGCTGAGCAGGCCGTGCAGCGAGTCCTGCCGCGCCTTGGGCTTGGACTGCGGGCTGTGCGGGCGGACGAAGTCGTGGGCGCGGCCCAGCGCCGTGATCCGGTCGCGCAGGTCGCTGGCGATCCCGCTGAATCCCGGATGGCTGCGCGCGGCAAAGGCGATCAGGCCGGAGATGACCGCAAAGATGTTCTTGATCCGGTGGCTGAGTTCCTGACTGACGATCTCGCGCTCTTCCAGCGCCAGCTTCTGCTCATGGATATCGGTGCAGGTGCCGAACCAGCGGGTGATGTGCCCGTCGGCATCGCGGATCGGCAGCGCGCGGCCCAGCACCCAGCGATAGGTGCCGTCGCGGTGCCGCAGGCGATATTCGATCTGATAGGGCTCGCCGGTCGCCAGGCTGTGTCGCCACCGCGCCCAGGCCCGATCCTGGTCCTCGGCATGGAACATCCCGTTCCAGCCTTCGCCATCGGTCGAGCCGTCGGGCACCCCGGTAAACTCATACCAGCGGGCATTGTAATAGTCGTGAAAGCCGTCGGGCAGCGTCGACCAGACCATTTGCGGCATGGTGTCGGCCAGCGTGCGGAACCGCTGTTCGCTGTCGGCGACGCGGGCCTCGGACGCCTCGACCGCCTGCTCATGCTCGCGCCGCGCGCGGCGGTCCTGCAACCGGCCCATGACGGCGGTGGCCAGCACCTCCAGCCCGCGATGCTGGAACGGGGTAAGCCCCTCGGGCCGGGGCTCGGGCGAGATGACGCAGATCGCGCCCAGCGGCACGCCCTCGCGCGACAGCAGCCGGGCGCCCGCATAGAAGCGGATATGCGGCGGGCCCTTCACCAGCGAATAATCGGCGAAACGCACATCGCTGCGCGCATCGGGGACGACCATCGTCTCCGCCCGCCCGACCATCACATGCGCGCAAAAGGACGTGTCGCGCGGCGTCTGCGCGGCGTCGATGCCGATCGTCGCCAGGAATTGCTGGGTTTCCTCCTCGACCACGCTGACCAGCGCGATCGGGGTGCCGCAGAGTTCGGCGGCGAAGGCGGCCAGATCGTCGAGCTGGCCACTGGCGCGATAGCCCGCCAGATCATAGGCGCGGATGACGGCGGCGCGTTCGGCCTCGGTCATGGACGAAGGCGCGGGGGTATCCGCCACGCTCACGCCATGACACGCCGTCGCATCGTCTTCCAGCGTCTTGTCCATCTCCGCCCCTCGGGGAAAAAACCTGCGCGATCAGAACGGAACGTCGTCGTCCAGATCGTCGGCGAAGCCGCCGCCCTGTCCGAACCCGCCACGGTTGCCGCCGTTCCCGCCCGAGCTTGCGCCGCCGGAATTACCACCACGGTTACCGCCGCCATAGCCGCCGCCCGACGCGCCGCCGCCATAACCGCTCGACCCGCCGCCGAAGTCGCCGCCGCCGAAATCATCGCCGCCGCCAAAGTCGCTGCCGCCGCGGCCACCGCCGCCGCCCTGACCGCCGCCGGGGCCGTCGAGCATGGTCAGCACCGAGTTGAAGCCCTGCAGCGTCACCTCGGTCGAGTAACGGTCGTTACCCTGCTGATCCTGCCACTTGCGAGTGGTCAGCGCGCCTTCGATGTAAACCTTCGAGCCCTTGCGCAGGAAACGCTCGGCGACATTGGCGAGACCTTCGTTGAAGATCTTGACCGTGTGCCACTCGGTCTTTTCCTTGCGCTCGCCGCTGTTGCGGTCCTTCCACGATTCCGACGTGGCGATGCGCAGTTCGACCACCTTGCCGCCATTCTGGAAGGAGCGGCTCTCGGGATCGCGTCCCAGATTGCCGACGAGAATCACCTTGTTGACGCTGCCCGCCATGTATCAGTCCTGTATCTTGCCTAGAGGCCGGCGAATATGGCCAGCCAGTATGTGATGCCCGCCATGACATAGGCGGTCACGAAGAGATACCCTACCATGAAGGCGGGCCACTTCCAGCCATTGGTTTCCCGGCGCGTCACCGCGATGGTCGAAATGCACTGCGGCGCGAAGACGAACCACATCAGGAAGGCGAGCGCGGTGGGCAGCGACCAGTTGCGCTTGAGCTTGTCGGTCATCGCCTTCTGTCCGCCCTCATGCTCGGTATCGTCGATGGCGTAGACGGTGCCGATGGCGGCCACGGCGACTTCGCGCGCCGCCATGGCGGGGACGAGGGCCAGCGCGATGTCGCGGTTGAAGCCGATCGGGCGGACCAGGACCTCGATCCCGCTCGCGATGCGGCCCGCGATCGAATAATTGACCGGCGAGATGCCCGACCCCTCGGGCGGCTTGGGGAAGGACAGCAGAGCCCACAGGATGACGGTGGTCAGCGCGATGGTGGTGCCTGCCCGCTTCAGGAAGATCAGCGCGCGGCTCCACAGGCCCAGGAGTACGTCCCGGATATGCGGCCACTGATACTTCGGCATCTCCATCATGAAGCCCGAGGACGCGCCCTTGGTGACGGTGCGGCGGAGCAGAAGGGCTGCGACGAAGGCGCCGACGATGCCCATCAGATACAGGCCGAGCAGCACCAGCCCCTGCAAGCCGACGAAGGGCAGAACCTGCCGCTCGGGGATGAAGGCGCCGATGATGATGGTATAGACGGGCAGCCGCGCCGAGCATGTCATCAGCGGCGCGATCAGGATGGTGGTCAGCCGGTCCTTCTCGTCGTCGATGGTGCGGGTCGCCATGATACCCGGCACTGCGCAGGCGAAGGAGGAAAGCAGCGGGATGAAGGCGCGTCCCGACAGCCCGACCTGCGCCATCAGCCGGTCCATCAGGAAGGCGGCACGGACCATATATCCGGTCGCCTCCAGCACCAGGATGAACAGGAACAGGATCAGGATCTGCGGCAGAAAGACTATGACCGCGCCTACACCGGCGATCAGGCCGTCGGTGATGAGACTGCGGAACCAGCCCTCGGGCAGGGTCGCGCCGACCTGCGCCTCCAACCAGACAAAGCCCTGTTCGATCCAGCTGATCGGGGCTTCCGACCAGGCGAAGACCGCCTGGAACATGATGAAGAGCAGCCCGACCAGCAGGATCGGCCCGAAAATGGGGTGCAGCGCGACCGAGTCGAGCATGTGCGTCCAGCGGCGCGTCGGCGTCTCGGCCACGGTCGCGGTCGCCGCGATCTGCCGCGCGCGGCGCTGCAGCGTGACGATGTCGTCGATCCGGTCGGCGGCCTCGACCGGATGCGCGCGCTCCTGGCTGACCAGCCGATCGATCTCGGCCTTCAGCGTGTCGAGGCCGCGGCGACGCACCGCGACCGTCGGGATGACCGTCACCCCCAGCTCACGCGCGAGAATGTCGGCGTCGAGCGTCAGCCCGTCGCGCTCGGCCAGATCGACCATGTTCAGCGCGACCACGACCGGCAGGCCGAGCGCGATCAGCTGGAGCGTGAAGCGCAGGTGGTTGTCGAGATTGGCGGCATCGACCACGACGACCAGCGCGTCGGGACGGCGCTCGCCCGTCTGCGACCCCATCACGACGTTGCGCGTGACCTGTTCGTCCAGGCTGCCGGGGTCAAGGCTGTAGGCGCCAGGCAGGTCGACCAGCTCGACCGGGCGGCCATCCTCGAGCACGAGTCGGCCCGAATGACGCTCGACGGTGACGCCGGGATAGTTGCCCACCTTCTGCCGCGCGCCGGTAAGCGCGTTGAACAGGGCGCTTTTGCCGGCATTGGGATTGCCGACGAGCGCAACCAGCGGTGCGGCGTTCATTATGCTGGGATAGACCTCAAGCGCCGGTCGCGACGCGGATCGAGGCGGCGACCCGGCGACGCAGCGCCACGGTCATCCGGCCGATCCGGCAAGCGATCGGCCCGCCGCCCAGCGTCGCACGGTGCAGCACCTCTACACCCACGCCCTCGTCGAAGCCCAGTTCGCGCAGACGGCGCGCTTCGGGCAACGCCAGCTGGGTCCAGTCGATCGCGGCCACGGTCGCCGGTTGCCGCCGGGGAAGGGTTTCGAGACTGCTGAGCATCGCCATGCGGACTACATAACGCCGGTGCGATTGATTATCAATTACCTGTTCGTGAAATGGGTGTCGGGTTTGAGCTTGGGGCTGGGGCTGGGGCGTGGGCTTCGACTTCGCTCAGCCTGAACGGAGGTTGGTACCCAGACCCGATATCTCGCCCGGTTCAGCCATTCCCCGGCTCCGTTCAGCCTGAGCCCTTCGGCTGGCTGGCAAGCCAGCCACTCAGGATAAACTTCGGCACATCGCGCCGAAGTCGAAGGCCAAGGGGATCACCTCAAACCGCCGGATACCGCAGCCGCCCGATAAACCGCGACAGACTCGGCATATTCTCGCCCCGCTTGGCGACTCCGGCCTTCCACTTTTCGAACCGCATGATCCCCTCGATCCGCCGCGCCAGAAAGGCACGGGTGTCGGCATGATCCTCGCTCTCGTCGTTCAGGAACACCGCGATGGTGGACGCATAGACCGCGAACAGCGTCGCGCGCTTGGTATAGTGGTTGTAATCGGTCGCGGTATCGCCCGCCTGCGCCCAGATCGTATCGACCGTCCGCCAGCCCAGCCGCGCGCCGGTCGCGGCGTTCTGCGGCATCGCCAATATGGTCAGCGCGCGGCGCAGCGCCTCGCGATTCGGGGCGACGGCGGCCAGACGCGCCTCGACCAGCGCGGTGATGCGCTGGCGAATCTTCATCTGCGCGGCGTGTTCGACCGGGACGGCCTCGACCATCGCGGCGTCGATCGCGGCGAACCAGGCGTCGATCATCGCGACCGCGCCGTCCTTGAACGCGAGTCGCGCAATGTCGCGGTCGATGCCCGAAGCATCCGCCGCCATGTCGCGCGCCTCGTCGCCCCAGCCGTCGAAGGCGGCGTTGGAGGCGATCCCCTCGGCCAGCGCGACGCGCACCTCGTCGAGAGTCAGGTCGTGAACATCGGTCATGGCAGCCTCGGTCATATCCTTATCCGTCGTCCTTATCGCCCGACTTGGCAACCGCCTTGCTGGTCGATCCGCGCCGGACCAACACCAGCGCGACGGCGACCATGGCGACGCCCACCAGATCGGGCAGCGCCAGCGTCTCGCCATAGACCAGCCATCCGATCGCCGTCGCCACCATCGGCTGGACCAGCAGCGCCAGACCGACGACCAGCGGGCTGAGCAGCCCCAGCGCATAGATCATCAACCCCTGGCCGATGATCTGGCTCCCCAGCGCGAGCAGGATCAGGGCGCTCCAGTGATCGGGCCATACCCGCTCGCCCAGCAGGGTGGCGAAGACGAACAGCGGCACGATGCTGGCCATGGTCGACCAGGCGAGCGCCGGGACCGGGGGCATGGACGTCCGCACCCGCGACATCAGGATGAAATACACCGCGTAGAGCAGCCCGGCGAGTACGCACAGCAGGTCGCCGACCAGATGGCGCGGATCGACCTGATAGCTGCGCCCCATCAACAGCCCCGCGCCGACCGCCGCCAGGATCAGCGCGATACCCTGCGTCCGCGAGGGCCAGGCGCGCGCCACGAGGAAGCCATAGAGCGGAAAGATGAAGGTCGCCGAATTGCCGAACAGCGTGGCATTGGCCATCGTCGTCTGGCGGATGCCGATATGCCAGGTGCCCAGATCGCCCGCAAAGGCGACTCCGCCGATCAGCAGCAGCGCCCACAGCCCCGCCTGCCCCTTGCCCGGCACACGCGGCCGCGCGGGCGAGATCAGTGCGACCAGCGCCAGCACCGGAGCGGCCAGCGTGATCCGCCAAAAGGCCGAGGCGACCGGGCCGGTATCCGCCATGCGCACCAGCAGCGGCCCGAAGGCGAGCGCGACATTGGCGAGGATGACCGCGGCGAAGGCCAGCGGTGGCGTCGTACTGGTGCCGCTCCGGTCCGAAAGACCATCGCTTTCAGACCGTTCACTTTTTCTTGGGGGGCGGGACACGGGCATGGGCTCCCTTAACGCCCTATCTGCGTTGCGTCAGGCCGGAAAGGCCGCAGAAGGATTTGATTTTGATGCCAACGCTCTTCGACCCCATCGACCTGGGCGCGATCCACGCCCCCAACCGCATCCTGATGGCCCCGCTGACCCGCGCCCGCGCGACGCGCGAGGCGGTGCCGACGCCGATCATGGCGCAATATTATGCGCAGCGCGCCAGCGCGGGCCTCATCATCTCCGAGGCGACCGGCATCAGCCGCGAGGGGCTGGGCTGGCCCTATGCGCCGGGCCTGTGGACCGACGAGCAGGTCGAAGGGTGGAAGCCCGTCACGCAAGCCGTCCACAAGGCGGGCGGTCGGATCGTCGCTCAGCTGTGGCACATGGGCCGCCAGGTGCACAGCTCGGTCACGGGGATGCAGCCGGTTTCGTCCTCGGCCACCCGCACCGAGGGGCAGGCGCATACCTTCGAGGGCAAGCAGGATTTCGAGACGGCGCGTCCGCTCGAACTCTCTGAAATCCCGCGCCTGCTGGATGATTACGAACTGGCGACGCGCAACGCGCTGGCCGCCGGGTTCGACGGGGTGCAGATTCATGCGGCCAACGGCTATCTGATCGACGAATTCCTGCGCGACGGGGCCAATCACCGCGAGGACGAATATGGCGGCTCGCCAGAAAACCGCATCCGCCTGCTCCGCGAGATCACCGAGCGTGTGATCTCGGTCGCGGGCAAGGAGCGGGTCGGTGTCCGCCTCTCGCCCAACGGCGACAGCCAGGGTGTGGACGACAGCGATCCCGCCTCGGTCTTCGTGCCCGCTGCCAAGATGCTGTCGGATCTGGGGATCGCCTTCCTCGAACTGCGCGAACTGGGGCCGGACGGCACCTATGGCGCGAGCGACGTGCCCAAGCTTTCGCCGCAAATCCGCAAGGTGTTCCAGGGGCCGCTGATCCTGAACAGCGACTATGACAGCCGTGAAAAGGCGCAGGCCGCGCTCGATTCGGGTGTCGCGGACGGGATCGCGTTCGGCCGGACCTTCCTGGCCAACCCCGACCTGCCCGAGCGGCTGCGCACCGACGCGCCGCTCAACGAGAGCGATATGAAGACCTGGTATAGCCAGGGGCCGGAGGGGTATATCGACTATCCCACGCTCGACGAAGCCGCACGCGCGGCGTGAGGGGAGGGCGGGGGTTTCTCCCCGCCCCCCAACCACCCCGGCGAAGGCCGGGGTCCAGTTGCGTGCGCTGTCGAAGACACGGGCCGCGTTGAGCAACAGACTTGGCGGCATCTGGACCCCGGCCTCCGCCGGGGAGACGTCCGTTGGGAGCGCATTTCTTTCCCTACTTCCGTTCAGCCTGAGCGAAGTCGAAGGCCAAGGGAAACCCTGGCGGCTAACGCGGAACGCGCGCTTCGACTTCGCTCAGCGTGAACGGAGGTGGGGTACTGTGCCTATCCATCCTCCCGAAACGGAGGCGCGAGCTATGCCCCGCTATCCAACCCGTCGATGAAGGTCGTCACCTGCCCGCGTACCGTTTCGCGGACCTTCGGATTGAGCAGCAGCAGCGGTGCCCCCCACACGACCGGAATCGCAAAGCCCAGCGCCGCCCACACGATCACCACCGCCACCAATCCGACGCCCGCATAGCGCAGCCTCCGCATCGCGCCCGCGTCCAGCGTCACGGTACGCGGCCCCTTCGCGTCGTAGAAGCCATCGGTCGTCCAGGATCCGCCGCCATCGAAGCGGACCTTTTCGGGGAGTTTGAAGCGCGGCGTCTTCCCGTCCATCGGTCGCGGCGTCTCGGTCCGGCGCGCAGATGGCGTCTTGCCCGCCTGGGTGTCGATGACCTCCAGCCGCCGACCCCGCTCGACGACGCGAAAGCGGGTGGGCGGCATGTCGGTCACTGCGCGCGTGCTCCTCGCCGCGCCCGCCACTGGTCGGCGCTTTGGCCCCAGGCATCGACGCGGAAACTCTCCAGCGGAGCGGGCAGGCTCACCGGCCCCTCGTTCACCGATCCCAGCCGCTGTGCCAGCTTGATCGAGCCCGTATTTTCGGGGTCGATGGTGTGGATCACATGGTCCCAGCCGAGCACATCGACGGCATAGTCCATCGCCGCGCACGCCGCCTCATGGGCATAGCCGCGTCCGGCAAATTCGCGCGCTACCCCCCAGGCGATCTCGCGCCCCGGCCAGCCCTCGGGCTGCCACGGGCCGATCCGCCCGACCCAACGGCCGGTGTCGCGCTCGATCACCGAGAACATCGCAAAGCCACGCACGCTCCACGCGCCGACCATGGTGCAAAGACCGCGCCATGCCGCCCCGCGTGCCTGGACGCCGCCGAGGAAGCGCATCGTGTCTTCCTCGGTATGGAACGCCGCCCACGCCTCGAAATCCTCCGCCGAGGGGAGACGTAAGGTCAGCCGCTCGGTCTGGAGGACGGGCGATGTCACCCGAACCGGCCCTTCAGCGCCAGCATGGCGAGCGCCGCCTTGGCCGCCTCGCCACCCTTGTTCTTCTCGTCGGGCTTGGCGCGGGTCAGCGCCTGGGCCTCGTTCTCGGTGGTGATGATGCCGTTACCGATGGGCAGGCCGTCCATGGTCAGCGCCATCAGGCCGCGCGCGCTCTCGTTCGAGACGATCTCGAAATGATAGGTTTCGCCGCGGATCACCACGCCGACCGCGACGAACGCGTCGTAGCGCCCCGTATCCGCCGCCATCGCGACCGCGCCAGGAATTTCCAGCGCGCCGGGGACGGTGATCGTCTCATGACTGTGGCCCGCTTCCTCGATCGCAGCGCGTGCGCCCGACAGCAGCAGGTCGTTCAGATGCTCGTAGAAGCGCGCCTCGACGATCAACACATGCGCCATCAGGCGTCTCCCTCAAAATTCTCGATACGACGTTCGCCGACGATCGACAGGCCATAGCCGTCGAGTCCGATCAGCGTGTGATGGGTGTTGGTCAGCAGCACCATGTCCTGCACGCCCAGTTCGGCCAGGATCATCGCGCCGACGCCGTAATCGCGCAGTTCCTCCATATCGATCTGCACTTCCTCACCCGCCTTCAGGCGGACGGCGGTGGTGAAGGCGTCGGTGCGCGGGCGGTTGATGACGACGATCACGCCCGAGCCTTCCTCGGCGATCATCCGCATCGACTTGGCGAGCAAGGCGCCACGTGCGCCCGCCTCGCCGAAGACATCGGCGAAGGGCGACAGGGCGTGCATCCGCACCAGCACCGGCTGGTCGGTGTCGAGCTTACCCTTGACCAGCGCGACCTGCTCGGTCCCCGTCGCCTTGTTGCGATAGGCGCGCGCGGTCCAGGTGCCGCCCCATTCGCTCTCGAACGTGGCTTCGGACTGCAACTCGACCAGATGGTCGTAGCGGCGGCGATAGGCGATCAGGTCGCGGATCGTCCCGATCTTCAGGTTATGGAGCTGCGCGAACGACACCAGGTCGTCCATGCGCGCCATCGTCCCGTCCTCGTTCATGATCTCGCAGATCACGCCCGAAGGGTTGAGGCCCGCCAGCCGCGCGACATCGACCGCCGCCTCGGTATGCCCGGCCCGCACCAGCACGCCGCCGTCGCGCGCGACCAATGGGAAGACATGGCCCGGCGTCACCAGCGCATCGGCGCCGTGGCTCGAGTCGATCGCCACCGCGATCGTCCGCGCGCGGTCTGCGGCGGAGATGCCGGTCGTCACGCCTTCGCGCGCCTCGATCGAGATGGTGAAGGCGGTTTCGTGGCGCGTCCCGTTCTTCGGGCTCATCAGCGGCAGGCCGAGCGTGTCGACCCGCTCGCGCGTCATCGCCAGGCAGATCAGCCCGCGCCCGTGCCGCGCCATGAAGTTGACCTTTTCCGGCGTCGCCATCTGGGCGGGGATGACCAGATCGCCTTCATTCTCCCGGTCCTCGTCATCGACCAGGATGAACATGCGGCCGTTCCGCGCCTCGTCGATGATCTCTTCGGGGCTGGAGAGGAAACCGCGCCGCAGACCGGCCAGGGCGTTCGGATCAGCGGCCACGATAATGCTCCATGCGCTGCAGGTAACGGGCGAGCACGTCGATCTCGATATTGACGCGCTGGCCTTCGGTGATGCCGCCCAGCGTGGTGACGGCGGCGGTGTGGGGGATGATGTTCAGGCCGAAGACCGTACCATCAGCGCCGTCCTCGACGCTGTTGACGGTCAGCGAGACGCCGTCGACCGTCACCGAGCCCTTGGTCGCCATGAAGGGGGCAAGGTCGGCAGGCACGGATACGAAGACGCGGTGCGATCCGCCTTCCTCGGCGACCGACACGACATGGCCGACGCCGTCGACATGGCCGGTGACGATATGCCCGCCCAGCTCGTCGCCCAGCTTCATCGCGCGTTCGAGGTTCAGGCGCTGGCCGATCGTCCACTGGTCGGCGGTCCGCCCGATCGTCTCGGCCGAGACGTCGACCGCGAACCAGCCGGGGCCTTTCTCGACCACGGTCAGGCAGACGCCCGAACAGGCGATCGACGCGCCCAGCTCGATGCTGGCCGTATCATAGGCGGTGGCGATGACGACTCGCGTGTCGCCGCGCGTTTCCACGCTGGTGACGGAGCCGATGTCGGTGACGATCCCGGTAAACATATCAGTCGCGCTCGTAGACCTCCAACCGGTCGCTGCCAAGCATCCGCGAATCCGCCAGCCGCCAGCGGCCATGCGCCTCCGCCAGCCGGGTCAGCCCGATATCCCCCAGGGCCGCGCGTCCTTCGCCGATCAGGATCGGCGCGCGGTAGAGGAGCAGCCGGTCGACCCGGTCTTCGGCGAGGAAGGCGGAGGCGGTTTTCGCGCCGCCCTCGACCATCAGCCGGTCGACGCCGGCCAGATCGGCGGTGGCGGCGGGGGAGGGGATGGTCTCCCAGCCCGGTTCGGCGGTGCGGGAAAGCAGGATGCGGCGCGGCGAGCGGCTTTCCAGTCCGGGCAGGCGAACGTCGAGCCGGGGCGAATCCGCCTCCAGCGTGCCGCGCCCGACCAGGATCGCCTCATGGCGGCTGCGCTCCAGATGGGTGTGGGCGCGCGCTTCGGGGCCGGTGATCCAGCGGCTTTCGCCATCGGGCCGGGCGATCCGCCCGTCGAGCGAGGTGGCGAGCTTCAGCGTGACGAAGGGGCGGCCCCTGGCCCGGCGGGTCAGGAAGCCCGCGATCATCGCGCGGGCCTCGGCCTCGCGCACGCCGGTCGTCACCGCAATGCCGGCGGCGCGGGCGCGGGCGAAGCCGATGCCATCGGTGCGCGGATCGGGATCGCCCATCGCCGCGACGATGCGCGCGACTCGGGCGGCGATCAGCAGGTCGGTGCAGGCGGGGCCACGGGGCGAGACATGGGCGCAAGGCTCCAGCGTGACATAGGCGGTGGCCCCGCGTGCCGCCTCGCCCGCTTCGGCCAGCGCCATCGCCTCGGCATGGGGACGGCCGCCGGGTTGCGTCCAGCCGCGCCCGACCACCCGGCCCCCACGGACGATCACGCAGCCGATATTGGGATTGGGCGCGGTCCGCCCGACGCCGTGATCCGCCAGCGCCAGCGCGGCCCCCATCCAGCGATGGTCGGTCAGAAGCCCCACTTGGTCAGCGCGTCGTCGACCTTCTTGAACTCGGCGCGGCGCTGATCCTGCGCGGCCTTTTCCTCGGCCAGCCGCTCCTTCTTCTTCACATAGTCGATCTTCTGCTGCGCCCTGATCTGCACATCGGTGCGGTCGGCGGGCCATTGTTCGACATAGATGATGTTGGGCTTGTACGGCACCGGCACATAATCGTCGCGCGCAAAGGCGTAGATGAAGAAGCCGGTGATCCCGACCGCGATCATCAGGAACACCAGCTCATAGGGCTGGCGCTGCGACAGGAAGAACCGCAGGTCGCGAATCGCGCGCATGGGGGAGAAGCGGCCGAAGAACGACATGGGGGGAATGTAGGCGTTGCGGGCGTGGGATGCCAGTGGGGTTGGGTTGATCTTGGGAGGTGGTCTCGGTGAGACTCCTTTCCCTCCCCCATCCCCTCCCGCTGGCGGGAGGGGCGCGCCAAGAGCCGCGCTCACGAATTGATCGAACCCTTTGATCTTGCCGCTCCCCTCCCGCAGGCGGGAGGGGATGGGGGAGGGCAGGGCCCCAGGCGATGCCCCATCGAACGGCACGAAAAAGGGCGGCCGCATCGCGACCGCCCCCTTCCTTTCCACAAAGGACCTGCGCGAATTACGCGACGGTCTTCATCTTCTCGGCGGCGACCGCGACGCGGTTGCTCAGCGGCTGGGCGATCTCGCCGGCCAGCTTCATCATGTGCTCGGTCGAGCGCGAGGTTTCGGCGACCATCGAGTCGAAGGCCGAGCGGGCGAAGTCCGACTGGAGCTTCATGAACTCGGTCGGCGACTTGACCGACGACAGCGTCTGCAGCGTCTGGGTCGCGGTCTCGAAGGTGCGCTTGGCATAGTCGGCCGCGCCCTGGCCCAGCGTCTCGGCGCCCTTGGCGGCGATCTTCGACGATTCTACGACGGCTTCCAGATTGGCCTTGTTGAAGGCGATCATGTCTTCGAACAGCTTGGCGCTCTTTTCCATGCCGGCCTGGGTGCGGGCCTGGGCGTCGCCGAAGAAGGCCTGGGTCTTGGCGGCGGTGTCCTTGGCGGCGTTTTCGATGGTGCTCGTGGCGTCCATGATGATGTCCTTGGGCTTTGAGTCCGCCGAAACCGCGGCGGTCGGGGAAGAAATCTCGGGCTTGGCCGGTTCGGCAGCCGCCGGAGCGACAGGCTGCGTGACCGACGCGGCGGGCTTGGCCGCCTCGACCGGCTTCGCCGCGGGGGCAGGAGCCTCGACTACCGGCTTGGCCGGAGCCTTGGGCGCCGGAGCGGGCTTCGCCACCTTGGCGACCACGGGGGCGGCCACCGGAGCGGCGGACTTTTCGGCGGCGCTGGCCGTAGAGGTCAGCGGCAGGCCGGGGCTGGCCGATGCGGCGGGCGCCACCGTCTTGGCGACGGGCGGCGTGACCGCAGGCTTGGGATCGGAGGGGAGACCGGGCAGCGTCTTGGCGGCGACCGGCTTGGTCACGCGACGAGGCTTGGCCACCGCCTTGGCGGCGGGAACGGTCGGCTTGTCCTTGTCCAACAGCACTCTCCCGATTTGTTGCGCTGCACAATAGCGATTCGCGGCAACGGAATCAAGTCTATTGTGCAGTGCAACAAAACCGAAACTAACGCTGTCTGACGTAGCGTCCGGGCGCTTCGTCGAGGGCGGGCAGCGCGCCTTCGCCCGGCACCCGCGCACCCGTGACCGCGACGGTCGCGGAGTCGCGCTGGCGTAGCCAGGCGGCCCAGTCCGGCCACCAGCTTCCCTTGGTCTCGGTCGCGCCCGCGACGAACTCGCTCAACGTGGCGGCGGGCTGGTCGTTGGTCCAATATTGATATTTGCCTGCCGCAGGCGGGTTCACCACGCCCGCGATATGGCCCGACCCGGCCAGCACGAAGCGCAAGGGGCCGTTGAACGCCTCGGTGATCTTCCACACGCTTTCGGGTGGGGCGATATGGTCCTCGCGGCCCGCCTGGACATAGGCGGGGGTGGAAACCTTGGTCAGGTCGAGCGCGACGCCGCCGACGCTCATCGCACCGGGCGTCATCAACAGATTGTCGCGGTACAGGTCGGTCAGATAGGCGAGGTGCCATTTGGCGGGCAGGTTGGTGACGTCGCCGTTCCAGTGGAGCAGGTCGAACGGCACATAATCGCGCCCCAGCAGATAGTTGTTGGTGACGTAGTTCCAGATCAGGTCGCGCCCGCGCAACAGGTTGAACGTCATCGCCAGATAGCGGCCGTCCAGATACCCCTCGGGCGACAGCGCGGCGATCATCTTCAGCTGCTCGTCATCGACGAAGTGCAGCAGCTCGCCCGCCTTGGAGAAATCGACCTGCGCAGTGAAGAAGGTGGCGCTGGCGACTTTCTCCGCCTCGCCTTTCGCCGACAGCCAAGCCAGCGTCGCGGCCAGCGTCGTGCCCGCCACGCAGTAACCGACGGTGTGGACAGACTCGACATCCAGCAGATCGCGCACCGTATCGATCGCCTCGACCTGCGCGGTAACGTAATCGTCCCAGATCACGTCCTTCATCGTGGCGTCGGCGGACTTCCACGACACCATGAAGACACTGAACCCCTGATCGACCAGCCATTTGATGAGGCTCTTCTCGGGCGCGAGGTCGAGGATGTAGAAGCGGTTGATCCAGGGCGGAAAGATCACGATCGGCACCGCCGCCACCTGCTCGGTGGTGGGGGTATAGTGGATCAGCTCGTACAGGTCGGTGCGCTTGACCACCTTGCCCGGCGTGGCGGCGAGATTGCGCCCCACCTCGAACGCGCGCGAATCGCTGTGGGTCAGCTGCCCGCGACCCAGGTCGGCCAGCATGTTCTGCAGGCCTTTGAGCAGATTCTCGCCGCGCGTCTCGACGATCTTGTCGAGCACCTCCGGGTTGGTCGCGGGAAAGTTGGTCGGGCTCATCGCGTCGATGAACCCGCGCGCGGCGAAGCGAATCTGTTCCTTCTGCTTCGGGTCCACGCCCTCCAGCGCGTCGACCCCGCGAAGCATATGGTCGGAGATCATCTGATAGCTTTGCCGAATCCAGTCGAAGAGCGGCGACTGCCACTGCTCGGCCTTGAACCGGCGATCGGGCTTGGGGGCCACGCTCGGCTCGGCGGCGGGGTCGACGAAGCGCTGCCACAGCGCCATCGAATCGGACCAGAAGTCGCGGACCCGGCCCATGGTGGCCGGGTCGTTGAAGCCCGGCACCACCGGCATGCCCTCCGGCGGCGGCGAGAGCGCGGCCTCCATCATCATCTGCTGCGCCCGGCCCATCACCCAGGTCCAGTGTTGCAACTCTTCCAGCGTGGGAAGGGTGGGGGCTGTCGCGGGGGCGGCCGTCATCGCATCCTCTCGTTCGTATGAGCCCGTCTTAGCGTCAGGATATTGCGCCGTCATGTCGGGTCGCATCGGGAAACGAAAGAGGCTAAGGTCCGGGTCCCAAATCGTTACACAGAGGGACCCATGTCCGAAGAGTTCTACCGCATCAAGCGCCTGCCGCCCTATGTCATCGCCGAAGTCAACGCGATGCGGGCGGCGGCGCGCGCGGGCGGCGAGGACATCATCGATCTGGGCATGGGCAATCCCGACCTGCCGCCGCCGCCGCACGTCTTGGAAAAGCTGATGGAGGTGATCCAAAAGCCCGACGCGCACGGCTATTCCCAGTCCAAGGGCATTCCCGGCCTGCGCCGCGCCCAGGCCAATTACTATGGCCGCCGCTTCGGCGTCGACCTCGATCCCGAGACCGAGGTGGTCGTCACCATGGGATCGAAGGAAGGGCTGGCGTCGCTGGCGACCGCGATCACCGCGCCGGGCGACGTGATCCTGGCGCCCAATCCCTCCTATCCGATCCACACCTTCGGCTTCATCATCGCGGGCGCGACCATCCGCGCGGTGCCGACGACGCCCGACGAAGCCTATTTCGAAAGCCTGGAGCGGGCGATGCACTTCACCGTGCCGCGCCCCTCGGTACTGGTGGTCAACTACCCGTCCAACCCGACCGCCGAGACGGTGGACCTCGCTTTCTACGAACGACTCGTGGCCTTCGCGAAGAAGCACGAGCTGTGGGTGCTGAGCGACCTCGCTTATTCCGAGCTTTATTATGACGGCAATCCGACGCCTTCGATCCTTCAGGTGAAGGGCGGCAAGGACGTCGCGGTCGAGTTCACGTCGCTGTCCAAGACCTATTCGATGGCGGGCTGGCGCATCGGTTTCGCGGTCGGCAACAAGAAGCTGATCGCGGCGATGACGCGGGTGAAGTCCTATCTGGACTACGGCGCCTTCACGCCGATCCAGGCGGCGGCCTGCGCCGCGCTCAACGGGCCGCAGGACATCGTCGAGAAAAACCGCCAGCTTTATCACAAGCGCCGCGACGTGCTGGTCGAGAGCTTCGGCCGGGCGGGCTGGGACATCCCGAGCCCTAAGGCCTCGATGTTCGCCTGGGCGCCCTTGCCCCCGGCGCTGGCGCATCTCGGCAGCCTGGAGTTTTCCAAGCAGTTGCTGACCGAGGCCAAGGTCGCGGTCGCGCCGGGCGTCGGTTACGGCGAGAATGGCGAAGGCTTCGTCCGCATCGCGCTGGTCGAGAACGAGCAGCGACTCCGTCAGGCGGCGCGCAACATCAAGCGCTATCTCCAGTCGATGGGCGTCAACACGCCCGGCTCGGCCAAGGCGGTGTAAGGCGCGGGGTGCGGTGGCCCGGCCATCGCACCCTGTCGTCGTTCAGGCGTAGGGTCGCGCTTCGATACCCGTCACGCCGCGCGGACGGTCCGGGCATGGGCCTGGCGCTGGCGCTTGACCGCGTACATCGCGCCGTCCGCCTGCGCGATCAGTGCGTTGAGCGATCCCGCCACCGGCCCGCGCGCCAGTCCGATGCTGAGCGCGGGGTAGCACGGCCCGTCGACCAGTGCCCCGACGGCGCGGTCGAAACGGTCGGCCAGCACGGCCGCGATCGCGTGGGCCGCCACCTCGTCGCAATCGGGCAGCACGCAGAGAAATTCGTCGCCGCCGATCCGCGCCACCGTTCCCCGCGCGCCGATCTCGCGCTGCGCCAGGTCGGCGAGCAGCCGCAGCACCGTGTCACCCGCCCCGTGGCCCTGGGTGTCGTTCAGTGCCTTGAACCGGTCGATATCGATCAGCAGCAGTGTGACCGGGCCATGCAGCCCGGCCTCGATCCCTTTCAACCCGAACCGGTTGAGCGCGCCGGTCAGGCAGTCGCGGCTGGCCTGTTCGGACAAGGCGCGCTGGACTCGTTCGGCATCGATCAGCAGCAGCGCCAGATGGCTGAGCGACACCAGGATGATCGCGATGCCGACGCTCCAGTCGGCGGTAACCTGCGCGGTGCTTTCCCAGACCGGATCGCCCCATGCCACCACCAGCAGCGCGGTGCGTGTCAGGAACAACGGTACCGAGGCGGCGAACAACAGCCCCATGACCCAGGCGGTGCGGATATTCTCCGTCCGCGCGATATGGATCAGCATCCATGCGGCGGTGAAGTTGAACAGCGTCCGGGTGCCGCCCATAATCATGACCGACAGGCGCGCGTCGCGGTCGCCGAACAGGACGAACGGTACGGTTAGCGAAACCATCACTGCCAGCAGGACCAGGATCGCGGTCGGCGGCCGTCGCCGGGCGAAGATCGACATGGCATGGATGCACAGGCACAGCCCGATTAGCAGCAGCACGTCGGTGATCCGCTCCAGCGGCATGAGCCGGGTCCCGTCGAAGCACAGCCCGGCGGCATTGGTCATGCCGATGATGATCTTGCCGGTCCCCCACCAATGCGGCCAGCGACCGGAGCCGCGGCTGGCAAGGCCGGGAAAGAAATGGAGCAGCCCGGACAGGATGCTGCCCAGCGCGGCCACCACCTGAAGGCTGGCGATATCTAGTATCATGCTACGGTCCCGCAGTCTCGGCGGGCCCCCCTGACCAGCGCAAATCCACTTAATATAGTATAAGTTACGAGATGGTTTCGATCCGGCCTCGAATGGATCCGATCCGGCTCGATCGCGACGGCGCTGCACCGGCTGCGTCTCAAGGATTGATCCGGAGCCTCCCTAGCCGCTACGGCGGAGGAGAGACCCGCAAACCGGCCGGTTCCCCTTGTCGGGGGTGCGCAGCGGCCGACGGAGTGAAGAGTGAGCAACGAAGTCGAACATATGCGCGAGCATCTGCTTGCCGCCATCGCCGCCGCGCCCGCGCTGGACGCGCTGGAGACGGTGCGCGTCGATGCGCTGGGCAAGCAGGGCCGGATCACCCAGCTGCTCAAGACGCTGGGCAAGATGAGCCCGGAGGAGCGCCAGGTCGAGGGGCCGCGCATCCACGGGCTTCGCGAGGCGGTGACCGAGGCGCTGACCGCCCGCAAGGCGGGTCTGGAGCAGGCGGCACTCGACGCGCGGCTGTCGTCCGAGCGGCTGGACATGACGCTGCCGGTCGAAACCGCCAGCTTCGGTACGGTCCATCCCGTGTCCCAGGTGATGGACGAACTGGCCGAAATCTTCGCCGATCTGGGCTTCGCGGTTGCGACCGGCCCGGAGGTCGAGACCGACTGGCATAACTTCACCGCGCTCAACATTCCCGAGACGCATCCGGCGCGCGCGATGCACGACACCTTCTATCTGGCGGGGGTCGAGCCGGGTGGCGATGAACGCACCGTGCGCCGCGTGCTGCGCACCCACACTTCGCCGGTGCAGATCCGCACCATGCTCGACCAGAAGCCGCCGATCCGCATCAT
Source organism: Sphingomonas sanguinis (assembly GCF_019297835.1). Lineage (NCBI taxonomy): Bacteria > Pseudomonadati > Pseudomonadota > Alphaproteobacteria > Sphingomonadales > Sphingomonadaceae > Sphingomonas > Sphingomonas sanguinis. The sequence goes on from NZ_CP079203.1 coordinate 2,797,737, forward strand.
CGCGCCGGGCCGCACCTATCGCTCCGACTCGGACGCGACCCACACGCCGATGTTCCATCAGGTCGAGGGGCTGGTGATCGACAAGGGCATCACGCTCGGCCATCTGAAATGGACGCTGGAGACCTTCCTGAAGGCGTTCTTCGAGCGCGACGATATCGTCCTGCGCCTGCGCCCCAGCTATTTCCCCTTCACCGAACCGAGCGCCGAGGTCGATGTCGGCTACACCATCGAGAAGGGCAAACGGGTCATCGGTGGCTCGGGTGGGGGCTGGATGGAGGTACTCGGCTCCGGCATGGTCCATCCGAAAGTCATCGAGGCGTGCGGGCTCGATCCGAACGAGTGGCAGGGCTTTGCCTTCGGTTGCGGCATCGATCGCCTCGCCATGTTGAAATACGGCATGGACGATCTGCGTGCCTTCTTCGACGGCGATATCCGCTGGTTGAAGCATTACGGGTTCGCGAGCCTCGACGTACCCACGCTGTCGGGAGGAGTCGGCGCATGAAGTTCACCCTGGGCTGGCTGAAGAGCCATCTGGACACCGATGCCGACCTCGACACCATCGTCGAGGGGCTGACCCGTATCGGCCTGGAGGTTGAGGGCGTCCACAATCCGGGCGAGGCGCTGGCCTCGTTCCGCATCGCGCGCATCCTGTCGGCCGAGCGGCATCCGCAGGCGGACAAGCTGCAGGTCCTGTCGGTCGATGCCGGTGACGGCCCGATGCAGGTCGTCTGCGGCGCGCCCAACGCTCGCGCAGGGCTGGTCGGCGTGTTCGGCGCACCGGGGGCCTATGTCCCCGGCCTCGACGTGACGCTGAAGGTCGCGGCGATCCGTGGCGTCGAGTCGAACGGCATGATGTGCTCGGCGCGCGAGTTGCAGATCGGTGAGGGCCATGACGGCATCATCGAATTGCCCGAGGATGCGGCCATCGGCACGTCCTTCCCCGACTATGCGGGGCTGAACGATCCGGTCATCGACGTGTCGATCACGCCCAATCGCCAGGACTGCATGGGCGTCCATGGCATCGCGCGCGACCTCGCCGCCGCCGGGCTGGGCACGCTGATCGCGCCGACCGTGCCGGAGGTGAAGGGCGAGGGCGCTGGTCCCGACGTCCGTATCGAGGATGCCGAGGGCTGCCCGGCCTTCTATGCGCAAGAGGTAACCGGCCTGACCAATGGCGAGGCGCCCGAATGGATGCGCCAGCGGCTGACCTCGATCGGGCAGAAGCCGATCTCGGCCTTGGTCGACATCACCAACTATATGACGGTCGATCTCGGCCGTCCGCTCCATGTCTATGACAAGGCCAAGCTGTCGGGCGGTCTGGTTGCGCGGAAAGCGCGCGAGGGCGAAACGGTCGAGGCGCTCAACGGCAAGACCTATACCCTGTCCGAGGGCATGACCGTCATCGCCGACGATACGGGCGTGCACGATATCGGCGGCATCATGGGCGGCGAGCATTCGGGCGTGTCGGAGAGGACCACCGATGTCATCATCGAATGCGCCTATTTCGCGCCCGAGGCGATCGCGCGGACGGGCCAGAAGCTGGCGCTGACCAGCGATGCCCGCACCCGGTTCGAGCGCGGCGTGGACCCGGCGTTCCTGGACGACGGCCTGGCCATCGCGACCTTCCTTGTCCAGCATATCTGCGGCGGCAAGGCGAGTGCGGTCACGCGTGCGGGGCAGCCGCCGGTCGTCGGCAAGACGATCGCCTATGACCCCGATCTGGCGGAAACGCTGGGTGGGCTCGCCATCGCGGCAGACCGTCAAAAGGCGATCCTCGAGTCGCTGGGCTTCACCGTCACCGGCGACTGGCATGTCACGGCCCCCAGCTGGCGTCGCGACGTGGACGGCCCCGCCGATCTGGTCGAGGAAGTCATCCGCATCGAGGGGATCGACCATGTTCCCCCGGTGGCGCTGCCCCGGGCACCCGGCGTCGCGCGTCCCACCGCCACCCCGCAGCAGAAGCTGGAGCGTCGCGCCCGCCGCGCCGCCGCCGCACGCGGCCTGGACGAAGCGGTGACGTGGAGCTTCATCAGCGAGGCGCAGGCGGCGCCCTTCGGCGGCGGCGCGTTCACGCTCGCCAACCCGATCAGCGAGGATTTGAGGGTCATGCGGCCCTCGCTGCTCCCCGGCCTGCTCGCCGCGACCGAGCGCAACATCAAGCGCGGCGCGACTGCCGTGCGGCTGTTCGAGATCGGCCGCCGCTATCTGGAGGAGGCCGAGCGGCCGACGCTGGGCGTCGTGCTGGCGGGCGACAAGAGCCCCCGCAACTGGCGCTCGGGCAAGGCGCAAGCCTATGACGCCTATGACGCCAAGGCCGAGGCGATCGCGCTGCTCGCCCAGGCCGGTGCGCCTGTGGATAACTTGCAGGTGATGGGCGAGGCAGGCGACGCCTGGCATCCCGGCCAGTCGGGGACGCTGCGCCTCGGCCCGAAGACGGTGCTGGCGGCGTTCGGCATGGTCCACCCAACGGTGCTCAAGGCGTTCGATCTCGACGGCGCGGTGGCGGCGGTCGAGCTGTATCTCGACGCGATCCCGCCCAAGCGGGCGACGGGCTTCATGCGCCCGGCCTACACGCCCCCGGCGTTGCAGTCCGTCAAGCGCGACTTCGCCTTCCTGGTGCCCGACACGCTGGCCGCCGACATGCTGATCCGGGCGGTGCGGGGTGCGGACAAGGCCGCGATCACCGCCGCGCGCGTGTTCGACGTGTTCGCCGGGCAGGGCGTACCCGAGGGGCATAAGTCGGTCGCGGTCGAAGTACTGCTGCAACCCGCGCAGAAGAGCTTCACCGACGAGGAACTGAAGGCCATCGCCGACAAGATCGTCGCGGCGGCCGCCAAGCAGGGAGCACAACTCCGTGGCTAATGAGGAAAACTGGGTCCGTATCGGCAACGATCATTTGTCGGCGGCGATCAATCCGTTCGGCGCCGAGCTGTCGTCGCTGAAGGACGCCGAGGGCCGCGAACTGATGACGAATGCGGACCCGGCTTTCTGGACCGGCCGCGCGCCGCTGCTGTTCCCGGTGATCGGCGTGACCCGTGACGGCATCCGCCTGAACGGTCGGCATTATCCGATGGCCAAGCACGGCTTTGCCCGCCACTCGACCTTCGAGCTGGTGACGCAGGAGGCGACTCGCGCGGTCTTCTCGCTGGGGGACAGTGAGGAGACGCGGACCTCCTACCCCTTCGCCTTCCGTCTGGAGGTGGAGTTCCGGCTGGAGGACGCCACGCTGGCCGTGGAGGTCCGCGTCCTTAATCGCGGCGAGGTGCCGATGCCCGCCAGCTTCGGCTTCCACCCCGCCTTCGCTTGGCCGCTGCCCTACGGCAAGCCCCGCGCCGACCACCGCATCGTCTTCGAAAAGGACGAGCCGAGCCGCCTGCGTGAGATCGCCCCCAACGGCCTGATCGCCGAAGCTCGCCGCGACAGCCCGCTCGACGGGCGCGTGCTGCACCTGGCGGACGATCTGTTCACCAACGACGCGCTGGTGTGGGACCCGGTCGAGAGCCGCAGCGTCGCCTATGGTGCCGACGGCGCGCCGCAATTGCGCATCGCCTTTCCGGATACCGACAAGCTCGGCATCTGGACCAAGCCCGGCGCGGCCTATGTCTGCGTCGAACCCTGGCACGGCATTGCCGACCCGGAAGGGTATGACGGCGAGTTCACCGACAAGCCCGGCGTTTTCATCGTGCCGGTCGGCGGTGAGAAGGTGATGCAGATGACGGTGACGCTGGCGGGGTAAGGGCGCCCTCCACTCCTTGATACCACCCCGGCGGAGGCCGGGGCCCAGTTGCCACGATCTTTAAGATCGAGGCCTTCGCGTGCACCATGGGCCTTCTGGCACCTGGACCCCGGCCTTCGCCGGGGTGGGCCGGATGGAGGAGCGGCGGTACTGAGTGCCGCTGCAATCCGGGGCCTGTCTTGTGCCACAATTTGCTGTAACAGGCGCAGCATCTCGGGCGCTCGGACGCGCCATTTCCCTATTCGACAGAGCCGCCCATGACTTCCCCCCGCCGTACCTTCGCGATCATCTCGCACCCTGACGCCGGTAAGACGACGCTGACCGAAAAGCTGTTGTACTTCGGCGGCGCGATCCACCTGGCGGGCGAGGTCAAGGCGCGCGGGCAGAATCGGCGCGCGCGGTCGGACTGGATGAAGATCGAGCAGCAGCGCGGCATCTCGGTCACGTCCTCGGTTATGACGTTCGAAAAGGACGGCGTGACCTTCAACCTGCTCGACACGCCGGGCCACGAAGACTTTTCGGAGGATACCTATCGCACGCTGACCGCCGTCGACTCGGCCGTGATGGTCATCGACGCGGCGCGCGGTATCGAGGCGCAGACGCGGAAATTGTTCGAGGTGTGTCGCCTGCGCTCGGTGCCGATCATCACCTTCATCAACAAGGTCGACCGCGAGGGGCGTCCGCCCTTCGAGCTGCTCGACGAGATCGCCGACATCCTGGCGCTCGACGTGGCGCCGATGAGCTGGCCGGTCGGCATGGGCGGGCTGTTCGAGGGCGTGCTCGACCTGACGACCAATACGATCAGCCGTCCTGAAGGCGACAGCCGCGCCTTTCTGGGCAAGGTCGACGAGTCGCCGACGCTGCCGGATTACGTCGCCGAAGAGGTCGAGCTGGCGCAGGCAGGCTATGCCCCGTTCGATGGGGAAGCCTATCGCAACGGCGATCTGACTCCGGTCTATTTCGGCTCGGCGCTCAAGGATTTCGGGGTCGCCGAACTGATCGACGCGCTCAGCCGCCATGCGCCGAGCCCACGCCCCCAGCCCGCCGAGCCTGCGGCCGTCGCGCCTGAGAACAAGGAAGTCACCGGTTTCATCTTCAAGGTGCAGGCCAATATGGACCCGCAGCACCGCGACCGCATCGCATTCATGCGGCTCTGCTCGGGCACCTTCAAGCGCGGCATGAAGTTGACCCCGACGGGCCATGGCAAGCCGATCGCGGTCCACTCGCCCATTCTGTTCTTCGCGCAGAATCGCGAAGTCGCGGACGAGGCGTTTCCGGGCGATATCATCGGCATTCCGAACCACGGCACGTTGCGGGTCGGCGATACCCTGTCGGAGCGGGCGGACGTGCGCTTCACCGGCCTGCCCAACTTCGCCCCCGAAATCCTGCGCCGCGTCGCGCTGAAGGACCCGACCAAGACCAAGCAGCTGCGCAAGGCGCTGGACGACATGGCCGAGGAGGGCGTGACCCAGGTCTTCTATCCCGAGATCGGGTCGAACTGGATCATCGGCGTCGTCGGACAGCTCCAGCTCGACGTCCTGCTGTCGCGGCTGGATGCGGAATATAAGGTCGCGGCGGGGCTGGAGCCTGCGCCGTTCGACACCGCGCGCTGGATCACCGCCGAGGACCCCGCCGACCTCAAGGCGTTCATGGACCTGAACCGCTCCGCCATGGCCAAGGACCGCGACGACAATCCCGTGTTCCTCGCCAAGAGCGCCTGGGAAGTGGGTTACGTCGCCGATCGCTATCCCAAGGTCCGTTTCCTCGCCACGCGCGAGCGCTGAGACGGAACCGGAGGCCCGTGTCGCGGCTTCATGGCGCATGATCGAACAGGGAATGCCCATGAACCGCGCCGCGATCGAAGCCACCTTCGAGGCCAATGAAAAGCTGATCCGCCGCCGTGCGCTGAAGGCCGGGGCCAAGGCGCTGACCATCGGCACCGAAAGCCTGGCCGAGACGATCGACGCGATCGGCGACGCCTATGGCCTGACGGGGGCGCAACGACGCCAGCTGGAGCCAGGCATGGCGATCGAGGCGCAGGCGGTGATGGGCAAGCTCAAGGGCTTTGTCGGTCCCGCCGCCATTTTCCGCGACCTGCGCGGCGGATCGGGGCTGTTGTCGCAGGCCAAGGCGGCCGGGCGGCTGGCCAAGACCGCACGAAAGATCGGCCAGGGCGGCATGGCGGCGGGCCGGGTGGCGGCGCGTGGCGGGCGTGCGGCACGGGGCCTGCCCTGGGCGGCGCTGGGCGTGGCGGCCTGGGGCGTCGGCAATGGCGGCTGGTTCTGGTGGAAGGCGCACGCCTATAACCGGGCGTGTCGGGATTTGCTGTTGGGTGAAGTGGTTCAGCCTGCGTGATCAGGGTTCGGGGCGTGGGCTTCGACTTCGCTCAGCCTGAACGGCTGTTTGAAGTGAACCGTAGCCCTAACTTCCGTTCAGCCTGAGCCCTTCGGCTGGCTGGCGAGCCAGCCGCTCAGGATAAACTTCGGCGCGTCGCGCCGAAGTCGAAGGCCACGCCTCGACGCCTATCGCTCGGCCCGATTGTCCCAGGCCAGCCCCTCGGCCAGCGAATCCCGGATCGCGCGCAGCATCGCGGCCGGATCGTCCTTGCCCCGCGACTCGGCCTCCAGAAGCTGTTGCACGCCGCGCACGGTATAGCCCTGCTGGTTGAGCAACTGGTCGATCCGCCGGATCAGCGCCATGTCCTCGGGCCGGTAATAGCGGCGATTGCCCGCACGCTGGACCGGCTTGAGTTGCGGAAAGCGGCCTTCCCAGTAACGCAGGACATGCTGCGCCACGCCGGTCTCACGGGAAACCTCCCCGATGGTGCGTAGGGCACCATCGGTCTTGCCGCCATCCAAGGGCCGTTCGGGTCTATCCCGCCGCGACAATGCGATCGCGCATCATTTGGCTGGCGCGGAAGGTCAGCACGCGGCGCGGCGCGATCGGCACCTCCACCCCGGTCTTGGGGTTGCGGCCGATCCGCTCGCCCTTGTCACGCAGCACGAAGGTTCCGAACCCCGAAATCTTAACATTCTCCCCCCGCGACAGCGCATCGCACATCTCGACGAGAATCTGCTCGACCACGTCAGCCGAGTCCGAGCGCGAAAGCCCCACTTCCTGATGCAGCGATTCTGCCAGGTCGGCACGGGTCAAAGTTCCAGCGTTGCTCATTTGCCATCCCCCAATGGTGTCAGGCGATCCGGTTATCATACCGCCCGATGGGACCGAAAGGGATTTATCTCGGTTAATGTCAATCGATTGTTCAGAAGCGGATCACGGCTGCACCCCAGGTGAAGCCTCCACCCATCGCTTCCAGCACCAGAATGTCGTTTTCACGAATGCGACCGTCCCGCACGGCGGTGTCCAGAGCGAGGGGTACGGAGGCCGCCGACGTGTTGGCATGGCGGTCGACGGTGACGACCACCTTCTCGGCCGGAAGGTTCAATTTTCGCGCGGTCGCGTCTAGGATCCGGGCATTGGCCTGATGCGGCACGACCCAGTCGACATCGGCCGAGGTCAGGCCCGCCAGACCCAGTGATTCTTCCATCACCTGCGCCAGATTGACGACGGCGTGGCGGAACACCTCGCGCCCCTTCATCCGCAGCTTGCCGACGGTGCCGGTGGTCGACGGGCCGCCATCGACATAGAGCAGGCCGTTGTGGCGGCCATCGGCATGGAGCTTGGTCGCCAGGATGCCGCGCCCGCCCGCATCGTCGCTCTCGCGCGCTTCCAGCACCATCGCGCCCGCGCCGTCGCCGAACAGGACGCAGGTGGTGCGATCCTCCCAGTCGAGGATGCGGCTGAAGGTTTCCGCGCCGATCACCAGCGCGCGGCGCTGCACGCCCGAGCGCAGCATGGCGTCGGCGACCTGCACGGCATAGAGAAAGCCCGAGCAGACGGCGGCGACGTCGAACGCGACGCAGTCGTTGATGCCCAGCATCGCCTGGACCTTGGTGGCGGTCGCCGGGAAGGTCTGGTCCGGGGTGGCGGTCGCCAGCACGATCAGGTCGATATCCTGCGCCGACAGGCCGGCCGCGGCGATCGCGGCCTTGGCGGCGTCGGCGGCCAGCGTCGCGGTCGTTTCCTCGGGGCCTGCAATATGGCGGAAGCGGATGCCGGTCCGCTCGACGATCCACTCGTCCGAGGTGTCGACCTCCTGCGCCAGTTCTTCGTTCGACACCCGCCGGGTTGGAAGTGCCGAACCCGTACCCGTGACGATCGAACGAATCATGCGGCGTCCTCGAAGTTCAGGAGATCCTCGGCGATACGCCGGGTCAGGTCGGCGCGCACCATCTTGGCCGCATTGCCGATCGCGGTGGCGACGCCCAGTTCGTTGGCGCTGCCATGGCTCTTCACCACCACGCCGTTCAGGCCCAGAAAGACCGCGCCATTATGGTTGTTGGGGTCGAGATGGTCGCGCAGCAGCTGCGTCGCCGGGCGCGAGATCAGGAAGCCGATCTTCGAGCGGGTCGAGGATCGGAAGGCGCGCTTGAGCAGGTCACCGACGAAACGCGCGGTACCCTCGGCAGTCTTGAGCGCGATATTGCCCGCAAAGCCGTCGCACACGATCACATCGACTTCGCCGCGGGCGAGCTGGTTGCCCTCGATAAAGCCGGTAAAGTTCAGCGGTAGGTGATTCTGCCCGCGCAGCACAGCGGCGGCGTCGCGAATCTCGTCGGTGCCCTTCTGGTCCTCGGACCCGATATTGAGCAGCGCCACGCGCGGATTGTCGAGTTCCAGCAGGATGCGGGCATAGGCCGCGCCCATGACGGCGAACTGGACGAGGTTGCGCGCATCGCACTCGGTATTGGCGCCGAGGTCGAGCATGACCACGTCATTGTCGCCGAGCGTGGGAAGCGGGGCCGCCAGCGCGGGCCGGTCAATGCCGGGCAGGGTGCGTAAGGACAGCTTGGCCATCGCCATCAACGCGCCGGTATTGCCCGACGAGACGGCGGCGGCGGCGCGGCGCTGCTTCACCAGATCGATGGCGATGCCCATCGATGTCGTGCGCGCGCGCCGGATCGCCTGGCTCGGCTTTTCGTTCGAGCCGACGATCTCGGGCGCGTGAACGATTTCGGACGCGGCGGACAGATTGGGGTGGGACTTCAGCCCCTCCGCAATCTGCGCCTCGTCACCGACCAGGAAGAACCGCATGCCCTCGAAACGGCGTCGCGCTCTGGCGACACCGGCGAGCATCACGGCCAGCCCGTCGTCGCCGCCCATCGCATCGACGGCGATCCAGGCGTTATCGGCCATGGGTATCCTCTAACGGTCGTTCAGGTGAAGGTAGAGGGGGTCAGCCCTCGACCGACACGACCTCACGGCCGTTATAATGGCCGCAGGCGGTGCACAGATTGTGCGGACGCTTCAGCTCGCCGCAGTTCGGGCATTCCTGGAATGCCGCGACCGTCAGCGAGTCGTGGCCACGGCGCATGCCGCGCTTGGAGGGCGAAGTCTTTCTCTTGGGGACGGCCATTGCGGCACCTTATCAATCGAACAATGGGTGGAATACGCCACGGTCAGCACCCATTGCGCGCCCGGATCGACGACCCGGCCGCGTGAGCACCCAGCCGGACGCATCGCGAAGCCCCGCGCCTATAGCGAGTTTTGCCGATGTTGCAAGCGCGGGCGCCAAATGGCACTCCCCGGCATCCGGCAATTTACAGGAAAGACGGCATTTATGGTCCTGCCCGTTACGCTCAGCATCGCGGCGGCGGCCGCCATCGTCAATTTGTGGCTGGCCCTGCGAATCGTCATGGGGCGATTCCGCGGCAAGGTCATTCTCGGCGACGGCGGCGATTCGCGACTCGTGGCGGGCATGCGGGCGCAGGCGAACTTCGTCGAATATGCGCCCTTCGTCCTGATCCTGATGGGCCTGATCGAGTTGGGCGGCGGATCGTCCTTCTGGCTGTGGATCGCGGGCGGCGCGTTCATCCTCGCGCGGATCGGCCATGGCTGGGGCATGATGCGACCGGCACCCAATATCGGGCGGGCCGGGGGTGCGATCGGCACCTGGGCCATCCTGGCGCTATTGGCGGGGTGGGGAATCGGGATCGTCTATGCGACGCAGGCCGTTCCTGCGCCGACAACGACCGTCGTAAGGATCGACCGCTGATGACTCGCCTGCCCCTGATCGGCCTTGCCGCCCTGATGCTGACGGTATCGCTGACCGCCGCCGCGCCCGATCCGATTTCGCCGCAGCGTCTGTCGGCCGATGTGAAGACGCTCGCCTCCGATGCTTTCGAGGGCCGCGCACCGGGGACGCCCGGCGAGGCGAAGACCGTCGATTGGCTGGTCGCGCAGTTCAAGGCGATGGGCCTGCAACCCGGCGGGCCGGACGGGCAATGGACGCAAGCCGTGCCGCTGATTCGCACCCAGATCGGGAAGGGGACGATGCAGGCGGGCGCGATGCCGCTGGTCCAGGGGCAGGGCATCTATGTCTCGACCGTGCGCCCCGTCGACCGGGTGGCGATCAAGGACGCCCCGATGGTGTTCGTCGGTTACGGCGTCCACGCGCCCGAGCGCGGCTGGGACGATTTCAAGGGCGTCGACCTGAAGGGCAAGATCGCCGTCTTCCTGGTCAACGACCCCGATTTCGAGGCGGTGGCTGGCGACGATGCCAAGGGCAGGTTCGGCGACCGGCGCATGACCTATTATGGCCGCTGGACCTATAAATATGAGGAAGCCGCACGACAGGGGGCGATCGGCGCGCTGATCGTCCATGACACGGCCGGGGCGGGCTATGGCTGGGCGACGGTGACGGCCCCGGCGGGCGAGAATTACGATATCGTCCGCAGCGACCCGACTTCGCGTATCCTGTTGCAGGGCTGGCTGTCGGGCGAGTCGGCGGGCAAGCTGTTCGCTGCTGCCGGACTGGACCTGGCGCAGCAGCGTGCGCGTGCCCGGCGCGCGGACTTCCGGCCGGTGGAATTGAAGGGGCAGCGTTTCTCCGCCGACCTGCCGGTGACGACGGTGCGTGCCGAGAGCCGCAACGTGCTGGCCAAGCTGCCCGGCAAGACGCGCCCCGATGAGGTGGTGATGTTCGGCGCGCATTGGGATGCCTATGGCAAGGGCAAGGCGGATGCGCAGGGCCGTACGATCCGCCCCGGTGCCAATGACGATGCGTTGGGCGTCGCGGGTGTCCTCGAACTGGCGCGGGCATTCAAGACCGCTCCGCCGACCGATCGCAGCCTGGTCTTCGCGCTGTGGACCGGTGAGGAGCGCGGACTGCTGGGGTCGGAGACCTATGCGGTGAAGCCGGTCTATCCGCTGGCCAAGACGGTCGCGAACCTGACGCTCGACATTCTCCAGACGGCGGGACCGGCCAGGGACGTGATGCTGGTCGGCGACGGGCAGAACGACCTGGAGGACCGACTGAAGGCCGCCGCCGCCGCGCAAGGCCGCACGGTGACGCCCGAGGCGCTGCCCGAGCGCGGGCTGTTCTATCGCGCCGATCACTTCTCGGTCGCGCGGCGCGGCGTCCCGACGCTGCTGCTGATGGCGATCAGCGGCGCGCCCGATCTGGTCGCGGGCGGGCGTCCGGCGGGGCAGGCATGGCTGGACGGCTATATGCGCTGTTATCACCAGACTTGTGACGCGTGGGATGCGGGCTGGGATCTGCGCGGGGCGGCGGCGGATGTCGGGTTGCTATACGGGATCGGGCGCGATCTGGCTTCGTCCCGCGATTGGCCCGAGTGGCGCGCGGGGTCGGAGTTCAAGGCGATTCGCGGGGAGAGTGCTGCGGAACGGCGGTAAGCCCTTGGCCTTCGACGGCGCTCAGGCTGAACGGGGTTTGGGGTTTAGACCCAACCCCCGTTCAGGCTGAGCGAAGTCGAAGCCCACGCAAAACCCTCACCCCAATCCCAATACCCGGTCCGCCACGAACGCATTGCTCTGCCGCTCATGGCCGAAGGTGCTGGGCTGGCCATGGCCCGGAATGAAGGCGGTCTCGTTCCCCAGCGGCCAGAGCTTCTCGACGATCGAGCGGATCAGCGTGTCGTGATCCCCGCCGGGCAGATCCGAGCGCCCGACCGAGCCCTGGAACAGCACGTCGCCGACCAGCGCGAAATGCGACGGGGCGTGGTGGAAGATCACATGCCCGCGCGTGTGGCCCGGCGTCTCGTACACATCCAGGGTCATTTCGCCGATCGTCACCGTGTCGCCTTCGGACAGCCAGCGCGTCGGTTCCAGCACCTGGGCGGGGATGCCGTAAGCCTGGCCGTCCTCGTCCAGTCGCGCCAGCCAGAAGCGATCCTCTTCCTGCGGCCCCTCGACGGGCACCGACAATGCATCGGACAACGCCTTGGCCCCGCCCGCATGGTCGATATGGCCATGGGTCAACAGGATTTTCTCCACTGTCACGCCGGTCTTGGCGATGGCGTCATGGATACGCGGCAGGTCGCCGCCGGGATCGACCACCGCCGCCTTCATCGTCGCGGTGCACCACACGATCGAACAATTCTGCTGGAGCGGGGTGACGGGCACGATCGCGGCGCGGAGCGGAGGCGGAATGGTTTCGGTCATGCAGCCGGAAATAGGGACTGGGACGCTCCCGGCCAATCGATACTTGCATGTGGCCCCACGCGCCGTGCATGGATCGTCCCTTGATGGCGCGTCCCCTTCCTCCCTTCGTCCTGCTCGACGACGCCCGTGACGGGGGAGCGGCGGCGCGTCTCTATACGCGGCCGGTCGGCATCGTCACCGCGCACCGGGTCGACGAGGTTCCGGCGGCGCTCGACGCCCTGCGCGCGGCAAGGGCGCGCGGGCTCGAGGCGGTCGGCTATCTGGCCTATGAGGCGGGCGCGGCGTTCGAGCCCGGCGTGCCGCCCCGCGCGATCGACGGCCCGCTTCTGTGGTTCGGCCTGTTCGACGGCTATGCGACCGTCGAGCCGGAGGCGATACTCCCCGATCCGGCGGGCGGCTGGATCGGCGAGATGGTGCCCGAACTGGACGCCGCGCGCCATGCCGAGCAGTTCGCCGCCGTCCAGGCGCTGATCGAGGCGGGTGACCTGTATCAGGTCAACCAGACCTTCCGCGCGACCGCGCCGGTGCTCGGCGATCCGCTGGCGCTTTATTCGGGCCTGCGCGCCCGGTCGCGTGCGGGCTGGGGCGCGGTGGTGGCGACCGGCGATGCGACGATCCTGTCGCTCTCGCCCGAGCTCTTCTTCGCGCTCGAAGGGGGGAAGCTGACCGCCCGGCCGATGAAGGGCACCGCGCGGCGCGAGGAGGACCCTGCCGCCGATGCGCGTGCGGTCAAAGCCCTGCGCGACGATCCCAAGCAGCGCGCCGAAAATCTGATGATCGTCGACCTGATGCGCAACGACCTGTCGCGGGTCGCGCGGGCGGGCAGCGTCGCGGTGCCCGAGCTCTTCGCGGTCGAACCCTATCCGACGGTGCATCAGATGGTGTCGACCGTCACCGCCGACCTGGCCGAGGGGCGCGATGCGCTGGACGTGCTGGCGGCGCTCTTCCCCTGCGGCTCGATCACCGGCGCGCCCAAGATTCGCGCGATGCAGGCGATCGCGGAGATCGAGGACTCGCCGCGCGGCCTCTATACCGGCGCGATCGGGCGGCTGGATGCCAATGGCGATGCGATGTTCAACGTTGCGATCCGCACCCTGGTCTGGCCCGAGGGTGAGGCCCAGGCGACGCTGGGCATTGGATCTGGCGTAGTGGCCGACTCGGTGGCGGCGGACGAATGGGACGAGTGCCTGGCAAAGGCGGCGTTCCTCGCCGGGGGGCGGCCGGAATTCGACCTGATCGAGACCATGGCCTTCGATCCGCTCGAGGGTATCCAGCATCTGGAAGTGCATCTCGCGCGGATGAAGGCGAGCGCCATCGCGCTGGGCTTCCGCTTCGACCGGCATGATGCGCGCAACGAGTTGCAGGCGGCGACCTTCCGCCTGCGCGATGTACGGCGCATCCGGTTGCTGCTGGCGCGCAGCGGGGCTTTGGTGGTCGAGGTCGGGCCTGCGCCCGCCCGCTTCGACGGCGTGATGCCGGTGCGGGTCGTGCCGCTGCCCGTCTCGCCGCTCGACCTGCGGTTGCGGCACAAGACCAGTGCGCGCGGTTTCTATGACGCGGCGCGGGCCGCGGCGGGGACCGGGGAAGTGGTGTTCGAGACGCCCGACGGCCTGCTGACCGAGGGCAGCTATACCTCGCTGTTCGTGCCGCGCGGCGACGTTCTGGTGACGCCGCCGCTGGCACTGGGGCTGCTGCCCGGCGTGCTGCGCGCGCATCTGATCGAGACGGGCCGCGCGATCGAGGGGCCGCTCACGCGGCCCGATCTTCGAGACGGATTCTTGCTTGGCAATGCGCTTCGCGGATTGTTTCGTGCGGAGATGGTTGCGGATTGAGCCGCTGAGGGGCTAAGGGCCACGCGCACTCTCCTGACGCAAAGGTTCCGTTTCATGCAGCCCTCCGCCGCGCTCGGCCGTATCAGCCCGTCCCCCACGCTTGCCATCACCAGCCGCGTGATGGAGCTGAAGCGTGCCGGTGTCGACGTGATCGGCCTGGGCGCGGGTGAGCCGGACTTCGACACGCCGGACTTCGTGAAAGAGGCGGCGATCCAGGCGATCCGCGACGGCAAGACGAAATACACCAATGTCGACGGCACCCCCGAGCTGAAGGCGGCGATCGCGGCCAAGTTCGCGCGCGACAACGGCCTGACCTACAAGGCCGATCAGATCAGCGTGAATGTCGGCGGCAAGCACACCCTGTTCAACGCGATGGTCGCGACGATCGATGCGGGCGACGAGGTCGTGATCCCGGCGCCCTATTGGGTCAGCTATCCGGACGTCGTGCAGTTTGCGGGCGGTGTACCGGTGATCGTGAAGGCGGGCCCGGAACAGGGTTACAAGCTGACCCCCGAAGCGCTCGACGCCGCGATCACGCCCAAGACCAAGTGGGTCATCCTCAACTCGCCGTCCAACCCGACGGGCGCGGGCTATACCGCCGACGAGCTGAAGGCGCTGGGCGAGGTCATCCTGAAGCACCCGCATGTCTGGGTCTTCGCCGACGATATGTACGAGCATATTGTCTATGACGGCTTCCGCTTCGCCACCATCGCGCAGGTCTGCCCCGAACTGTACGAGCGCACGCTGACCGTGAACGGCTGTTCCAAGGCCTATGCCATGACCGGCTGGCGCATCGGCTATGCGGGCGGCGCGCCCTGGCTGATCAAGGCGATCGCCAAGCTCCAGTCGCAGTCGACCTCCAACCCCTGTTCGGTGGCGCAGGCGGCGGCGACCGCGGCGCTGACCGGCGACCAGAGCTTCCTCTCGACACGCAACCAGGCGTTCCAGGCGCGGCGCGACATGGTGGTGTCGATGCTGAACGAGATCGACGGCATGACCTGCCCGACGCCCGAAGGCGCCTTCTATGTCTATCCCTCCTTCGCGCCGCTGATCGGCAAGTCGACGCCCTCGGGCCGCCTGATCGACAGCGACGAGGCGCTTGTCGGCTATCTGCTCGACGATGCGAAGGTGGCGGCGGTGCAGGGCGCGGCGTTCGGCCTCTCGCCCGCGATGCGAATCAGCTATGCGACGTCCGATGCGCTGCTGCGCGAGGCATGCACCCGCATCCAGACGGCCTGCGCCGCGCTGAAATAATTTGCCGCTCAAACGGTCGCGAAAGCCAGCCGATCCGGTCAAGATGCCGGATTGGCTGGCTTTTTTATGGCGCTGGGTGCGCCGCAGCAATATGGCTTAACTGTGGCATGAACGACACGTCCACGTGCCGTTAATGCAGCGTTTCTATAAACGCCATTGTCGGAACGGCGACTATCGACCAGATGGCGCCCGGATGATCGCTCGCCCGACCGGGGAGCGACCCGCTAAGACAGGTGAAGTGAACGATGCGTGCCCTCCTCAAGTCCAGCTTCGTGTGGCAGTTTGCCGGCGGATTTGCGCTTGGCGCTCTCGGCCTCGTGGTCCTTCACCCGGCGGAAGCACCCAGCCGTTACGGTTCGGCGCCGGTCGAGGCGGTTCGTTAAGGCGGATTCCCTTGGCCTTCGACTTCGCTCAGGCTGAACGGAGCGGGGGAGAAGAGGCCTTACTAACCGCCGTTCAGGCTGAGCGAAGTCGAAGCCCACGCCCGACGCTCAACCACTAGCCGAACCCCGAAAACATCCCATATTCCAGCGATGCGCAACACCCTCTGCATCGCCATGGCCGCGACCGCATTCGGAGCGGTCGTCCTGTCCTCCCTTCCCGCCAGCGCCGAGCGCGCCGTGCCGCTGCCGAAAGCGACGGTCGATGTGCCCGTGTCGCCGCGCCCGCAGGTGGCTGTTCTGGCGGGCGGGTGCTTCTGGGGCATGGAGGCGGTGTTCCAGCGGGTGAAGGGCGTGCGCTCGGTGACGGCGGGCTATGCCGGAGGGCGCCGCGAGGATGCGAACTACGCCGCCGTCTCGACCGAGCGGACCGGCCATGCCGAGGCGATCCGCATCACCTACGACCCGGCCCAGGTCTCCTACGCCACGCTGCTGCGCGTCTATTTCGCGATCGCGCATGACCCGACCCAGGTCGGCGGGCAGGGCCCCGATCGCGGTCCCAGCTATCGCTCGGCGATCTTCGCGCAGTCGCCCGAACAGGCCAGGGTCGCGCGCGACTATATGGCGCAGCTGACCCGTGCCCATGCCTTCCCCCGGCCGATCACGACCCGGATCGAGCAGGGCAGCTTCTTCCCGGCCGAGGCCGAGCATCAGGATTTCTACGATCGCAACCCGATGCACCCCTATATCGTGCGCTGGGACAAGCCAAAGGTCGCGGGCTTCCGTGCTGGTTTCCCGGATCTGGCGCGAGCGGGGTGAGCTACCTGATCCTCCCCGATACGGGGAGGGGGACCATGCGAAGCATGGTGGAGGGGGCGTGCCGCAAGGGGTGTCCTATGTGGAAGCCCCCCTCCGTCAGGCCTGTGGCCTGCCACCTCCCCGTACCGGGGAGGAACTGATCGTCAGACGCTCACACTCCGCGTGAGCGACAGGAACACGTCTTCCAGATCGGCTTCCTTGGTCGAGACGTCGACGATCCCATATCCGTCCGCCTGCACCGCCGCGAGAACCTGCCCCGCATTCACCTTGTCCTTGGCATAGGTGATTTCCAGCGTGCGCGTGCCCTTCAGCACGATCTTGCCGAAGCTGGCATGGTCGGGCACCGCCGCGACGTCGCGGTCGACCGTCACCGCGACGACCTTTTCCTGCGCCTTGCCGACCAGTTCGCGGGTCGGTTCGTTGGCGACCAAGCGGCCATGGTTGATGATCGCGATCCGGTCGCACAGCTCCTCGGCCTCTTCGAGGTAATGCGTGGTCAACACCACCGTCACGCCCCGGTCGTTCAGCTGGCGGACATAGGCCCAGAGCTGCTGGCGAAGCTCGATATCGACGCCCGCGGTCGGTTCGTCGAGCACCAGCACGGGCGGCGAATGGACCATCGCCTTGGCGACCATCAGGCGGCGCTTCATGCCGCCCGACAAAGTGCGCGAATAGGCGTTCGCCTTGTCCTCCAGATGGACCGCGCGCAGCAATTCCATCGAGCGCCGCTGCGCCTTGGGCACGCCGTACAGCCCGCCCTGGATTTCCAGCGTCTCCAGCGGCGTGAAGAAGGGGTCGAACAGGATTTCCTGATTGACGATGCCGATCGACGCCTTGGCGTTGCGCGGATGCTGGTCGATGTCGAAGCCCCAGATCGACGCCGACCCTTCGGTCTTCATCACCAGCCCGGCCAGGATGTTGATCAGCGTCGACTTGCCCGCGCCATTGGGGCCCAGCAGCCCGAAGATCTGGCCGCGCGGCACATCGAAGCTGACTCCGTCGAGCGCGCGCTTGCCGCCCTGATAGGTCTTGGCGATGCCCTGGATCGAAATGGCGGCTTCGGTGGATGCGGTCATGGGGGTAGCGATAGGCCCGTGCGGGGGACAGGCCAAGCCGGTTTTGCCCCTCTTTGGGTAATTGCACGCGAGGCCACGCCTTGCTATCGCGCGAGCCTATGTTGCCGCCGCCCGAAACCACCCGCGTCACCCAGACCCGCGTCGCTTGCGACGGTGCCACCGACATTCCCGGCGGTGCCGCCCTTGGCCATCCGCGGGTGTGGTTGCAGATCGACGAGACCGGCTATGTCGATTGCGGCTATTGCGATCGCCGCTTCGTGCTGATCGGTGGCCCGGCGGACGGCGCGGATCAGGCGACCCTCCCGGATCACGGCGACGGCGCCGGGCGCTAAACCCCAACGCGAATGAGACTCACGCCCCTCCCGTAAACGGGAGGGGATGGGGAGGGTTTTGCCGCAAGCGTTGGTCTCGGTGAGACCCCATGCCCTCCCCCGACCCCTCCCGCCTGCGGGAGGGGAGAAGAAGGAAATACCGTCGGGCGATTTCAAACCTCGGCTGGGCATCCTATATCCCCTTGGATGACCGCCACCGATCCCCGCTCGTTCCTGTACCGCGACACGCTGGACCCCGACGCGGCGCTACGCCTCACCGCCAACGCCCTGTCCCGCGCGGACGATGGCGAACTCTATCTCCAATATAAGCGCTCCGAAGCGTTCGGCTTCGACGACGGGCGGCTGAAGACGGCCAGCTACGACACCCACTCCGGCTTCGGCCTGCGCGCGGTGTCGGGCGAGATGACCGCCTTCGCCCATGCCAACGAGCTGTCCGAGGCCGCGATCCAGCGCGCCGCGCAGACCATGGCGCTGATCGACCCCGCCAAGGGCGCCGCCGCGCCCCCGCCGCAGGGGACGAACCGGCATCTCTATACCGCGACCGATCCGCTCGACCTGATCCCCTTCGTCGAGAAGGTTTCGCTCTGCCAGACCATTGATGCCGCCGCCCGTGCGCGCGATCCGCGCGTGGTGCAGGTGTCGGTCGGCTTGTCGGGCAGCTGGAGCGTGGTCGAGATCGTCCGGGCCGACGGCTTCGTCGCCACCGATGTGCGGCCGCTGGTACGGCTCAACATTTCGGTCGTGGTCGAGCAGAATGGGCGGCGCGAGACGGGCAGCTTCGGTATCGGCGGGCGTTACCTGTACGACCGGCTGATCGCGCGCGAGACCTGGGAGCGCGGCATCGATGTCGCGCTCGCCCAGGCTTTGGTCAATCTTGACTCGGTCGCCGCACCGGCGGGCGAGATGACCGTGCTGCTCGGGCCGGGCTGGCCGGGCGTGCTGCTGCACGAGGCGATCGGGCACGGGCTGGAGGGTGACTTCAATCGCAAGGGCACCTCGGCATTCTCGGGGCGCATCGGCGAGCGGGTCGCGGCCCCCGGCGTCACCGTGGTCGATGACGGCAGCCTGGCCGACCGGCGCGGTTCGCTGTCGATCGATGACGAGGGCACGCCGACGCGCGAGGTCGTGCTGATCGAGGACGGCATCCTGAAGGGTTATATGCAGGACCGGCTCAACGCGCGGCTGATGGGCGTCGCGCCGACCGGCAATGGCCGCCGCGAGAGCTTCGCCCATGCGCCGATGCCGCGCATGACCAACACCTTCATGAAGGGCGGGCAGGACGATCCCGCCGAGCTCCTGTCGCGGGTGAAGAACGGCATCTTCGCCAAGTCCTTCGGCGGCGGTCAGGTTGATATCGTGTCGGGCAAGTTCGTCTTTTCCTGCACCGAGGCGTACCGGATCGAGAACGGGAAGCTCGGCGCGCCGATCAAGGGGGCGACGCTGATCGGCGACGGGCCGAGCGTGCTGACGCGGGTCAAGGGCATCGGCAACGACTTCGCGCTGGACGAGGGCGTCGGCGTCTGCGGCAAGGGCGGGCAGAGCGTACCCGCGGGCGTGGGCCAGCCGACGCTGCTGGTCGAGGGGCTGACGGTCGGCGGGACGGCGCTGGCGGCGTAGACAATCCTCCCCAGCATGGGGAGGTGGCAGCGCGAAGCGCTGACGGAGGGGGGCTTCGGCGCGGGATGCCCTATGCAGCGTCCCCCCTCCATCATCCCTTTGCGGCGGTCCCCCTCCCCGGGGCCGGGGAGGATCAGCGATGCTTCAACGCCCCATGCACTGCGCCGAGCAACAGCACGATCGCGCCGCCCCCGATTAGGTTGCCCAGCGTCGACAACGCCAGATTATGAACGATGCCCGCGAGCGGCACGCCTGCCGGATCAAGTGCCCAACCAAGCCGCAGCAGCGCCATGTTGGCGACCGAATGTTGGGAACCGGCGGCGACGAACAGCGTGACCGGCGCGGTTACCGCGACGATCATGCCCGCGACCGTCTCCGCACCGCTCGCCATCCAGACGGCGAGACACACCAGCGTATCGGCGATGCCGGTGGCCAGCGGGTCGCCGGATAGGTCCGCCATGATCCGCTCCTCCGTGGCTCTGCCTGGAACGCCAACAGGAGGGGGACCGCTTTTGCTCCATTCTCTGCCCAAAATTTGGGCACAGGCGGTGGTATGCTGAATTTTTGATGTTCGATCGTGGGGCTTCCGGCACGCTCCCAGTCGAGTTTGCCCGGAAAAGTAACGAAAAGGTAAATTGGCACACCCCTTGCGAAGCCAGTCGTCGGGAAACGCAAAGGGGGCACAGGTGAAGCTGATCATCGCTATCATCAAGCCGTTCAAGCTCGACGAGGTGCGCGAGGCGCTGACCACTTTGGGCGTGGCGGGCATGACGGTGACCGAGGTGAAGGGTTTCGGGCGGCAGAAGGGCCAGACCGAAATCTATCGCGGGGCCGAATACAGCACCAACATGGTGCCCAAGATCAAGATCGAGGTCGTTTGCGCGTCCGAGATCGCCGACCGCGTCGTCGAATCGATCCAGGCCGCCGCGAACACCGGCGCGATCGGTGACGGCAAGATCTTCATGCTCGATGTCGGCCAGGCCGTGCGCATCCGCACCGGCGAAACCGACGAATCGGCGCTCTGAGCAAGGGGGGATTTCGATGAAGCACATCACCAAGATGGCGAGCGGCGCCGCAGGCCTCGGCCTGACGCTGTTCGTCGCGCTGCCCGCCTGGGCACAGGACGCCGCCGCGCTCCAATCGCCCGCCACCGCCGCGCCCGCCGCGACGGTGAACAAGGGCGATACCGCCTGGATGCTCACCTCGACCGTGCTGGTCATGATGATGATCCTGCCGGGCCTGGCGCTGTTCTATGGCGGTCTGACCCGCGCCAAGAACATGCTGTCCACCATGACGCAGATCGGCGCGGCGGCCTGCCTCGCGATGCTGATCTGGGTGATGTACGGCTATAGCCTGGCCTTCGGGCCGGACGTGTCGGGGGGCGCGTCCAACTTCATCTCCGGGCTGGGCAAGGCGTTCCTGAAGGGCGTCACGCCCGCCAGCCAGGCGGCGACCTTCACGGCGGGCGTCGAGATTCCCGAATATGTCTTCATCTGTTTCCAGATGACCTTCGCCGCGATCACCGCCGCGCTGGTCCTGGGTTCGGTGGTCGAGCGGATGAAGTTTTCGGCGGTCATGGCCTTTACCGCGGTGTGGCTGACCATCGTGTATTTCCCGATCGCGCATATGGTGTGGGCATCGTCGGGCCTGTTTTTCAAGGCGGGCGCCCTCGACTTCGCCGGTGGTACGGTGGTGCACATCAACGCCGGTGTCTCGGCGCTGGTCGCAGCACTTATCCTGGGCAAGCGCATGGGTTATCCGACCACGCCGATGCCTCCGCATTCGCTGACGCTGACCGGCGTGGGCACCGGCCTGCTCTGGGTGGGCTGGTTCGGGTTCAACGCCGGCTCGGCGCTGGAGGCCAATGGCTCAGCGGGTCTGGCGATGATCAACACCTTCGTCGCGACCGCGAGCGGCGGCCTGTCCTGGATGCTCGCCGAGCGTCTGGCGGGGCATAAGGGTTCGGCGCTGGGCTTCTGCTCGGGCATCGTGGCGGGTCTGGTCGCGGTCACTCCGGCCGCTGGTAACTCGGGTCCGTTCGGTGCGATCGTGCTGGGCGCCATCGCCAGCGTGATCTGCTTCTATGCGGTCTCGGTCCTGAAGCCCAAGCTCGGCTATGACGATGCGCTCGACGCCTTCGGTGTCCATGGCATCGGCGGCATGATCGGCGCGATCGGGACCGCGGTGGTCTATGCCCCCTCGCTGGGCGGTCCGGGTGCGGCAGACTATGTCATGAGCTCGAAGCTGCTGGTGCAGCTGGGCGCGGTCGCCACCACGATCGTCTGGGCCGCCATCGGCACCGTCATCGCCATGTATGTCGCCAAGGCCCTGACCGGCCTGCGCGTCTCGAAGGAAGTCGAGCAGGAAGGCCTCGACCTCGGCGAGCACGGCGAGCGCGCCTACAACTGATCGGGAGCGGGGGCGCCAAGAACCCCCGCACCCCACGACGTTCCTCCTGCGGACGACCTAAGCCCGGTGCGGCAACGCACCGGGCCTTTTTTGTGTATGGGAGGGCGGAATCCCAACATCCGTTCGCACTGAGCGAAGTCGAAGTGCACGGGGATCGCTCGCCGATAGGGCGGGGCGTGGCCTTCGACTTCGCTCAGGCTGAACGGATGTTGGGGTAGGTGGGACGAAGGCGGGGAGGGCTTACCGCCCTTTCGGTCCCGCCTGTTGCGCCTGCGCCGCCTTGGCGGCCTCATATTCGTCGAAGGTGCGCGACAGCAGCGCCTGGGCTTCGGCCTCGGTCACCTTGCCGTCCTTGTTGGCATCGGCCTTGTCGAACCACAGGTCGGTCAGGCGCTGGGCATGGACGGCGTCGATCTGCTTCTTGCCATTGCCCATCTTCATGATCGCGGCCTTTACCTCGGCCTTGGTCAGCACGCCGTCGTGATTGGTGTCACGCGCCTTGAACTCGCGGGAGAATTTGGCGGCGGCGGATGCGCGGGTGTCCTGCGCCAGGGCAGGGGTGGCCAGCGTGGCGGCGATCAGACCGGCGACGAGGAAACGGGTCATGCACGGGACTCCAATACGGAACTTCGCGGCCGCTCCTGACGGCCTTTGCCTGTCCGCGCAATGAACGAGGCCAAGCGAAGGTTGCGTGGGAACGCCGCAGCGCATAGGGCGCGAGGCAAATCCATCCCCTATCCTCGAAGGACTTTGCCGTGAGCGAAGATATCAAGCGCGTCGTCCTCGCCTATTCGGGCGGCCTCGACACCAGCGTCATCCTCAAGTGGCTGCAGCAGCATTATGGCTGCGAGGTCGTGACCTTCACCGCCGATCTGGGCCAGGGCGAAGAGCTGGAGCCCGCGCGCAAGAAGGCGGAGATGGCGGGCGTGAAGCCCGAACATATCTTCATCGACGATCTGCGCGAGGAGTTCGTCAAGGATTACGTCTTCCCGATGATGCGCGCCAATGCGCTGTACGAGGGGCTGTACCTGCTCGGCACCTCGATCGCGCGGCCGCTGATCGCCAAGCGCCAGATCGAGATCGCCAAGATGGTGGGTGCCGACGCGGTCAGCCACGGCGCGACCGGCAAGGGCAACGACCAGGTCCGCTTCGAACTGGGCTATTATGCGCTGAACCCCGACATCAAGGTCATCGCGCCCTGGCGCGAATGGGACCTGACCAGCCGCACCAAGCTGATCGAATTCGCCGAGGCCCACCAGATTCCGGTGTCGAAGGACAAGCGCGGCGAGGCGCCCTTCTCGACCGACGCGAACCTGCTGCACACCTCGTCCGAGGGCAAGGTGCTGGAGGACCCGTGGGATGAGGTCCCAGATTACGTCTATTCGCGCACCGTCAATCCGGAAGACGCGCCCGACCAGCCCGAGACGATTACCATCGATTTCGAGCGGGGCGACGGCGTCGCGCTGAACGGCGAGGCGTGCTCGCCCGCCACGCTGCTGACCAAGCTCAACGAACTGGGCCGCAAGCATGGCATCGGCCGCCTCGACCTGGTCGAGAACCGCTTCGTCGGCATGAAGAGCCGCGGCATGTACGAGACGCCGGGCGGCACCATCTATGCGCTGGCGCACCGGGGTATCGAGCAGATCACGCTCGACCGGGGTGCCGCGCATCTGAAGGACGAACTGGCACCGCGCTATGCCGAGCTGGTCTATAATGGCTTCTGGTTCTCGCCGGAGCGCGAGATGCTGCAGGCCGCCGTCAACTACAGCCAGGAGAAGGTGACGGGCACCGTCCGCCTGAAGCTGTACAAGGGCAGCTGCAACGTCACGGGCCGCAAGTCGCCCTATTCGCTCTATTCGGAAAAGGTCGTCACCTTCGAGGACGATCAGGGCGCCTATGACCAGCGCGACGCGGCGGGCTTCATCAAGCTGAACGCGCTGCGCCTGCGCCTGCTGGGACGTCGCGACCGCGACTGACCTGTCGGCGCAGTTCGACGGCAAAGAGTGCGATCAGTGCGATCGGCGTCAAGGGCACGCCGATCGCACTGGCCACCATCCCCCATTGCGGGATCAGAAAGGCGGTCAAGGCGACCGCCTTTTCCATTGGTGAGGCATCGATGCGGCCATAGGCGACCAGCGCAGCCAGCATAACGACCGTCAGGTCGTAGTTGAACGCATAGGGGAGCAGCGCGAACGTCCCCGTCGCGGCCAGCAGCGCCAGCACGGCGGGCGATGCCCCGCGTACTGTCGCGATCGTTATGCCGAAGGCGACCCCGATCATGGCGGTCCCCTGAAGCCCATAGGCGATGGCGGCAGGCACATGCTGGCGCAGCAGGGCGCTGGCCAGCGAGGTCGACATCAGCCCGTAAAATTCCTGGCCCGGATTGATCATCCGTGCCTGCACGCCCGAGGTGACGGTCAGATACTGGACCCACAGCTCCGGCCCGAAGGCGAGCGCGCTGAACAGCACGAGCAGGCCGACGGTCAGCGCCGCCGTCGCGATGGTGCGCCAGTCGCCGCGCAGCAGCAGGATAATGGGCACCAGCACCGCGACATGCGGCTTGAGCGCCATCAACCCGAAACAGACCCCCGCCCAGCGCGGCCGATCCGGCAGCCAGTGCCAGCCCGCCAGGAACAGCGCGCCCATCAGAAATCCGTAATGCCCCGCCCAGATGTTCATCAACGCCGCCGGGGTCAGCAGTATCAGCCAGGACGAACGCCCCTCCGGCAACCACGGCCGCGCCGCCAGCGCGAACAGCACGCCCGTCCCGACCAGCCACAGCATCAGCGCCACGCCGTACGGCATCAGCGCAAAGGGAATGTCGAGGAACAGCGCGATCGGCGGATAGGAGTAATTATGGTTGCCGATCGTGCCGTACAGTCCATGCTCGAAAGCGCGGTAGCGATCGACATCGTACAGAATGTCGAGCCGTCCGTTCAGCGCCAGCTTGCCGCCTGTCCAGACATTGGCGAAATCGCGACCCCACAGGTCCGTACGTCCGATGATCCCGTGATCGGATGCCTGCCAGTCGCCTAGGAACAGCATCATCACGATCAGGCTGCCAAAGACCCAGATCACCGGCGAGGGCATGATGGAATGGGGGTGCGGCAGTCGCGTGGCGGGCGTCTCGTCCATGGCTGTGCGGTACGACCGACCGATTGAGGAACGGTTGATGCGCAGCCGATTCCGCTGTCCGTCGTGTTCGTGGCGACCGATGCTTGTCCAAGCCCCCTTCGATCCGCTAGGCCGATCGGCATGAATGGGGGAAAGCTCAACTGGTGGCAGACGCGGTGGTTCGTGGCGGCGATGGCGCTGCTCGCCGCCGTGCCGCTGCTCTGGCCCACCGTGCCGCCGCTGGTCGACCTGCCGGGGCATATGGGGCGGTATCGCGTCCAGCTCGAATATGCGAACCAGCCCTGGCTGGCGCAGTGGTATCGCTTCGAATGGCAGATGATCGGCAATCTGGGCATCGACCTGCTGATCGAGCCGCTGGCGCCGATCTTCGGGCTGGAGCTGGCGGTCAAGCTGATCGTCATCGCCATTCCGGTGCTGACCGTCACCGGCCTGTTGTGGATCGCGCGGGAGGTGCAGGGGCGTATCCCGGCGACCGCGCTGTTCGCGCTGCCGCTGGCCTATAGCTATCCGTTCCAGTTCGGATTCGTAAACTTCGCGCTGGCGATGGCGCTGGCGCTGAACCTGTTCGCGTTGTGGCTGCGCATGGGGCGGCTGCATGCGGTGCGGCTGCGCGCGATCGTCTTCGTGCCGTTGTCCTGCATCCTGTGGGTCGCGCACACCTTTGGCTGGGGCGTGCTGGGCGTGCTGGCCTTTTCGGCAGAGCTGATCCGCCAGCATGACATTCGGCGGGCCAAGGGCGCGCATGGGATCAAGGGTTGGGCCGAGTCGGCCTTCCATGCCGGGCTGGGCTGTATCCCGCTGGCGCTGCCCATGGTGCTGATGGTGCTGTGGCGCTCGGGCGCGGACGTGACCGGCAAGACCGGCGACTGGTTCAACTGGCGCTGGAAGATCAACTGGGTGACGATGGTGCTGCGCGATCGCTGGATGGCGTTCGACCTCGCCTCGGTCACGGTGTTGTTCCTCGTCCTGCTCAAGGGCGTGCGCGACGAGCGGGTCGAATATTCGCGCAATCTGGTGCTGTCGGCGGC
This sequence comes from Sphingomonas sanguinis, assembly GCF_019297835.1. Classification (NCBI taxonomy): domain Bacteria; kingdom Pseudomonadati; phylum Pseudomonadota; class Alphaproteobacteria; order Sphingomonadales; family Sphingomonadaceae; genus Sphingomonas; species Sphingomonas sanguinis. The sequence goes on from NZ_CP079203.1 coordinate 2,823,878, forward strand.
GTTCCTGTTCGTCGTCTATCTGCTGCTGCCGCGCGTCGTGTTCGGCTCGGCCTATGCCGATATGCGCCTCGCCCCCTATGTTCTCGCCATCGCGCTGATCGCGCTCAGGCCCCGGCGCGGGCTGTCGCTGCGCGGCGCCTCGACGCTGGCGGTGGTGGGGCTGACGTTCTTCGGCGTGCGGATCGCGGCGACCACGGTCAGCTATGTGATGTACAGCAACGACTATGACCGGGTGCTGAGCGCGCTCGATCATGTGCCGCCGCGCGCGCGCCTGCTGACCTTTGTCGGCCGCCAATATTGCGCCGATGTCTGGCCGTCGAGCCGGCTGGAGCATGTCGCGGGCCTCGCGCTGGAGCGCAAGCTGGCCTATGCCAACGACCAGTGGTCGATGGCGGGCGGGCAGCTGCTGACGGTGCGCTATGCCCCCGCCAAGCGGTTCGCGCATGACCCGTCCGAGATCGTGACCCAGCGGCGCTGTCGCGGGCAATGGTGGCGGCCGGTCGACACCGCGTTGAAGCTGCTGCCGCGCGATGCGTTCGACTATGTCTGGCTGGTTCATGCGCCGCGCTATGACGAGGCGTTGACACGCGGGCTGACGCCGATTTGGCGCGAGGGCGACAGCGTGCTCTATCGGATCGACGATCGCCGCCCGATCATCGACCCGGCGGCTTATGAACTGCTCAGCCGCCCCTCGCCCGAGGAAGACAAGCGCGCCCCCGCCCGGCGCAAGGCGACGGCCGACCAGGACGACTGAGCCCGGGACGACTGAGCGGAGACGCTAACCCCGGCGGAACGGGGTCAGCTCGCCGAGATACTCACTTTCCGCTTCGATCGCCTGCCGCTCGCGCGTGACGAACTCGGCGACCGCGCGGCGGAAGGCGGGGTGGGGGATGTAATGTGCGGACCAGGTCGGCACGGGGACATAGCCGCGCGCTAGCTTGTGTTCGCCCTGCGCGCCCGCCTCGACCGTCGACAGCCCGCGTGCGATGGCCGCGTCGATCGCCTGATAATAGCATAGCTCGAAATGGAGGAAGGGCACCTCCTCGACCGCGCCCCAATAGCGGCCATAGAGCGTGTCTTCGCCGATCAGGTTGAGCGCCCCCGCGATCGGCACGCCGTCGCGTTCGGCGAGGATCAGCAGCACCTTGTCGCCCAGCCACTCACTGATCCGGTCGAAGGCGGCGCGCGTCAGATAGGGCTGGCCCCATTTGCGGCTGCCCGTATCCTGATAGAAGACCCAGAAGGCATCCCAATGCTCGGGGCGGATCTGGTCGCCGGTCAGGTGGCGGATGGTCAGCCCCGCGACGGCGGCCGCGCGTTCCTTGCGGATCGCCTTGCGCTTGCGGCTGGCGAGCGCGTCCAGGAAATCGTCAAAGCTGCGATAGCCGTCATTGCGCCAGTGGAATTGCACGCCCTCGCGGATCAGCCAGCCCGCCGCCTCGAAATGCGGCAGCTGATCGGCCGCGACGAAGGTGACGTGCGCGGAGGACAGCTCGTTCTGGTCGGTCACCGCCTCGATTGCCGCGATCAGCGCGGGCGCGAGCGCGAGGTCGCGCAGCAGCAGCCGGGGGCCAGGCACGGGTGAGAAGGGCGCGGCGATCTGGAGCTTGGGGTAATAGCGTCCCCCTGCACGCTCCCAGGCATCGGCCCAGCCATGGTCGAACACATATTCGCCCTGGCTATGCGCCTTGAGATAGGCGGGCGCGATCGCGGCGGGTTGTCCGTCCGGGCCGTCGATAACGATGGGGGCGGGCGTCCAGCCGGAGCGGCCGCCGACGCTGTGCGACTCCTCCAGCGCGGTCAGGAAGGCGTGCGAGACGAACGGATTGGCCGTGCCCGCGCAGGCGTCCCACTGGTCGGGGGACAGGGCGGCGACGCCGGACAGGATACGCGCGACGGCGGTGGTCATCGCGGTGGGATATGCGGTGTGGGGTGGGGTGGGACAAGGGGCGGGCGGTTCGCGAGGTGCTCGCTTGTGGAAGCGGGCCCTCCCCCATCCCCTCCCGCCTGCGGGAGGGGAGCGGCCAGAGGCTCATGCTGGAGTCCCACGTCAGTCAAACAACACGCCCTCCCGCAGGCGGGAGGGGGTGGGGGAGGGCAGGGCCGCGAGCGACCCGCCCAGAAAATCACCCCAACTGAACGATCGCATCCACCTCGACCGCCGCACCCAGCGGCAGCACCGGCACGCCGACCGCCGAGCGGGCATGACGCCCCGCTTCGCCGAACAGCGACACCATCAGCTCCGACGCGCCATTGGCGACCTTGGGCTGATCGGTGAAGTCACCGGCAGAGTTCACGAACACGCCCAGCTTCACGATCCGCTTCACGCGGGTCAGGTCGCCGCCGAGATACTTCTTGATCTGGGCGACCAGCATCAAGCCGCACGCCTGCGCCGCCTTCTGCCCGTCTTCCAGCGAGACGCCGTCGCCCAACCGCCCGGTGACGAGCTGGCCGTCGATAAAGGGCAGCTGGCCCGAAATGTGGAGAAGCCCGCCCGCCTCGACGACGGGGACATAGGCGGCGACGGGGGCGGCAGCCTCCGGCAGGGTGAGGCCGAGCTGCTCGAGCGCGCGATCGATATGGGTGGTCATGGGGCGAGACATGGCGCGCTCGCCCCGATTCCGTCAAGCTATCGGATCAGGTGGCGGCAGGCTGTCCCTCGGCGAAGCGCGCCCCGATCCAGTCCTTTGCCTGTCGCCAGTCGTCGATCCGCGCATGGGCGTGCCGAGCGGGCGGAACGTGCGGGGCCATCTCCGGCTCGGATACCATGTGCAGCCGGTGGACCTGCGGTGCATGTTCGGCGACCGAGGCGTGATGCTGCGCCAGGTCGTCGACGAAGACGGTGACGGGGTTGCCATGCTCGGCCACGAGTCGCGCGACCGGTTCGCCCTTGCCGCCCGAATTGCACTGGACCCGGTGATGGATGCCGAATCGTGCCAGCTGCTCGATGCGCGCGGTGCGGCATTCCTCGACCAGATTGGTCAGGATGACGATGTCGGCCTGGGCGCCCAGCGCCGCCAGCGCCTCGGCGGCATGGGGCACCAGCGTCTGGCGGTCCATCTGGCCGGGGAAGAAGCCGTGCAGCAGGTCCCAGGCCTCGGTGTGGCTCAACTCCGGGCCACCGTTCCGCCGGGTCAGTGCGCCGAAGAAATCATGCCGATCCAGCGCGAAGTCCATGTCGTGCGCCTCGTCCAGCCAGGTGCGGAAATGGCGGACCATGTGAACGAGCACTTCGTCGCAATCGCAGATCAATAAGGGCTTCATGCGGTCTCCAACGTCCGGCGGGCGGCAACCAGCGCCTCGGGTCGAACGTCCAAATCCTCGGCACAAGCGATCAGGTCCGCCTCATGCCCCTCCAGAAACGACAGGATCGCCGCCAGCACGCCCGGCTCTCCCGCCCCGCCGCGCAGCTCCTCGACCGACAGGCCGGTCAGCGCGAGCAGCCTTTCAGCGCGCGAAGGGCTTTGCAGCGTCCACACGAGCGCCTGTAACGCCAGGGCCATATTGGCTTCGATTGTATCCGGTCCGGGCATTGCCTATCGTGTCCGTCGTAATGGTGGAGACCGCGTGACAAGAAAGGTGCTCGTTGTCGAGGACAACGAACTCAATCTGAAACTCTTCTGCGACCTGCTGCGCGTGCACGGCTTCATCGCCGAGCCGGTGCGCGATGGGCGCGAAGCGGTGGCGCGCGCGCGGGAGGTTCAGCCCGACCTCATCATCATGGACATCCAGATGCCGCATGTGACCGGATACGAGCTGATCCTGGAGCTGAAGGCCGACGAGGAGCTGCGGCGCATCCCGGTGATGGCGGTGACCGCCTATGCGGGGCGCGACGACGAGGACCGTATCCGCGCGGCGGGGGCGGATTCCTACGTGTCCAAGCCGATCAGCCTGATGCGCTTCATGGAGGCGGTGAACGCGTTGTTGTGAGGGGAGCGGTGGTTGGCCCCCTACATCCGTTCGCACTGAGCGAAGTCGAAGTGAACGCCCCGAACCCATGCCACGCGCGTCATCCCGTGGCCTTCGACTTCGCTCAGGCTGAACGGAGGGCACAGGCAGTGGTAAATCGGCTGTCTGCTTTGATTGGATAGTAGACGTTACATTACGCGAATTGAGGGCGATAATCGGGAATGCCGTCAGTAACATTTCAGCCGATGGTCAGTGATCTGATTGCTGCAAACCGCGCCTATTTTTGGGCGTCATTGCGAACGCGTCGCATGTTGAGAAGCTACGCAGTTGGCGGTTTCATATTCGGCTTGATGTCAGTCGGGTTTGCTTGGAATGAGCCGGCGGGAGCCAAGGTTATTGCCTTTCTCGGCGGCGTTCTATTATGGACCTTTTTCCTGGGCATCTTTTTGTCAATAAATTATGTACTTCTTCCTCGGCGTACCCGACGTATATTCGCGCAGCAGAAAAATCTGCATAACGAAGTAGCGCTTCAGTGGGGCGATGGGGGCGTATCGTTCCAATCTGAAAAGGGCTCTTCAAAATTCGCTTGGAGTGATTTCATTCGGATAGCTGAGAATCGAAATGCTATCATACTTCTTCAGAGTGATGCCTTATTCAACTTTATTCCTAAACGAGTGCTGTCTGCCGATGACGTGGCAAGTATAATGGTCCATCGCACCTGATCTGACGGTGGCGTTTCGGAGCTCACCGTCCCGTCCTTACCCCTCCGAATCATCCACCACCGCAGCCTTCCGCCCCTTGAACCCCTGAGCCACGACGAACCATTCGACCGAACCCTTGCGGCTCGACGGCGGCTTGGCGTGTTTCACGGTGGTGAAGTGGCGTTTCATCTCGGCGACCAGCTGCGAATCGGCGCCGCCCGCAAAGACCTTCGAGACGAACACCCCGCCCGGCGACAGCACGTCGCAGGCGAAGGCGAAGGCCGTCTCGACCAGCCCCATGGTGCGCAGCGCGTCGGTCTGCGGGTGGCCGACGGTGTTGGCCGCCATATCGGACATGACGAGGTCGGGCGCGCCGCCCAGCGCTTCCATCAGGCGATCGGGCGCGGCGTCGTCCATGAAGTCCATCTCGAAGATGGTGACGCCGTCGATCGGGTCGACGGGCAACAGGTCGATGCCGACCACGCTGGCGTTGGGCAGCTTGCGCCGGACCACCTGGCTCCAGCCGCCCGGCGCGATGCCGAGATCGATGATCCGCTTCTTGCCGCGCAGGAAGCCGAAGCGTTCGTCCAGCTCGATCAGCTTGTACGCGGCCCGGCTGCGATACCCCTCCGCCTTGGCGCGGCGGACATAGGGGTCGTTCAGCTGGCGCTCCAGCCAACGGGTGGATTGGGCGGTGCGGTTCCGGGCGGTGCGCACGCGCTGGTGCAGCCCTGAATTGCCTCTGCTCACGGTCTGGCGATTCCCATCAAACGGCGCAGGATTCCCTCGCGAATCCCACGGTCGGCGATCCCTAGCCGCTCGGCGGGCCAGAGGTCCAATATCGTCTCCAGGATGGCGCAGCCCGCCACCACCAGATCGGCGCGTTCGGGGCCGATACACGCCACCTTGCCGCGCGCGGCCAGGCTCTTGCGCGACAGGTCGGCACTGATCGCGCGCATTGCGGACGTCGGCACGATCAGCCCGTCCACGGCGGCGCGGTCGTAATGGCTGAGCCCCAGATGGACGCTGCCCAAAGTCGTCACCGTGCCGCTGGTGCCGAGCAGCCGGGGGCGCTTCAGGTTCCTGGGCAGGCGCGCGGCAAAGTCGGCGAAGCTGTCCGCGACGATCCCGCGCATCCGCGCATAGGCGGCCAGCCGCCCCGCCTCGCCCTCGCCGCCGCCCGCGCTCTCGGTCAGCGAGACGACGCCCCAGGGCGCCGAATGCCAGTCGAGGATGCGCGGGCTGGGGCCATGGGTGTCGACCAGGACCAGCTCGGTCGAGCCGCCGCCGATGTCGAAGATCAGTGCGGGGTCTTCGCCCGGTTCGATCAGCGCATGACAGCCCAGCACGGCCAGCCGCGCCTCTTCCTCGGCCGAGATGATGTCGAGATGGATGCCCGTCTCGGCCAGCGCGCGCGCGATGAAGGCGGGGCCGTTGGCGGCGCGGCGGCACGCCTCGGTCGCGACAGCGCGCGACAGCGTGACGTTGCGGCGCTTCAGCTTGTCGGCGCACACGCGCAGCGCGGCGATGGTGCGGTCGATCGCGGCGTCGGACAGGCGGCCCGTCGTCGCCAGCCCCTCGCCCAGCCGGACGATTCGCGAAAAGGCGTCGACGACCGCAAAGCCGCCGCCCTGCGGCCGCGCGATTAGCAGGCGGCAATTGTTGGTACCCAAGTCGAGCGCGGCATAGGCCTGCGCATCGGACCACCGGCCACGCTGGGGCCGGGGGGGTGCCGGACGGGCAGGGGGCTTGGCCTGCCGGTACGGCCTTCGGGTGGGAACATCCCCCATCGCCGTATCTCGCTTTATTCTGTTCTATCCGTCACGAACATGAGCGTTCGCCGGTGCTTGAACATCAAGGTAGCGAGTCGGCACCGCCACGACAAGACGCACCGCCGCCCGCGATGCGGAAATCGGTTGACACCAGTGATTCGCCCGCCTAGAGGCACGCCCCTGTTCGATGCCCCGTCGTCTAAAGGTAAGACCACGGACTCTGACTCCGTTAATTGAGGTTCGAATCCTCACGGGGCATCCAGATTTTTGTCCTCTGCCAATAAGCAGAGGCCGTGCTGACAATCCTTTTGGCTTCGAAGCAGCCTAGCACACGCCACTGACCCTACTCCATCTCGGGCTCGCAAAGGAGCTCATGATGCGAAAGTCAGTCGTTGAAACATGTGCCGCGAGCGCTGAGACTGCCAATCGAGAGGCTTGGCCGCAAACTGATGGTATTCGACCCGAGGTAGTCGTGCGTCTCGACCTCGTCGGCGACGTCGTCCGCCTGATCCGCGCCATCGAGTGCGGTGGCGAGTCCGTCGTTGAGGTCGAGGCCTGGCGCAGCTCATATGATAGCCTGGAGCAGGCTGCCGATACGCATGAGGCACTGAGCTCTCGCGAGGACAAATTCTCCTATTGGAGCGTCGGCGCCCTGGTCTTCGGTCCGGAGTGGGTGACCCAGGCTACGACCGGCATGGTCGAGGAGTTCATCTGGCAGCGTAACCAGGAACGCGAGCGCGTCGCACGCGAGCTTGAGAAGGAACGCGTCCGACTGGAGGAGGAGCAGGAGGCCGAGACCAGCATCTCCGTCTACTTCCGAGAGAAGAAGGGCACCTACCTCCTCACCCTCGAGCGCGGTAGCAACGAGGCGGAACCTGTCTGGTCCATCAGCTTCGAAGAATCCTGGGAGCGCGACCGCTTCTGGGACTGGCTCGGCTGGCAGAGCGAACGCTTCGAGGAGTTCGCCGAGTTCATGCGGGACGGCTCCCGCCTCGATCTCGAACGCAAGCTGCTGCGCGAGATGCTCGTCACGGAGCAGTCAGTGAAGAAGCAGGGCCTCGGCTCCGGCGGTCGCCGCCCCCTCCGCTTCTGGCGGGGAGAACTCTGATGGTCGTCGCTCCGATGGGGCCGAGCATCGCCGATGCGCAGCAGCTGATGATCGCGGAGTACCCATCCATGATGGTGGCACATCCCATGGGCGATCACGGCGTACCGCTCGGCCTCGATCGCCCGCTGGCCCTGTTCGGTGGGGGCCACAGGCTCGCCCCATCCGGGATGCCCTCCGCATTGGGGATCGATCACGTCCCCGGGCTGAGGCAGTTCGTCGCGGAGGCATGTCGGCGCCGTTCGTTGAGTGGCTTCGACGGCTACCACCAGCCGCCGCTCGCGCTCCTCGGTCAGAACGGCGTCGGCAAGGGCTTCGTGGCCCACTGGATCGCGCGCAACGCCGGCGTCCCGCTCTTCCGGGTGCCGGTAGGTGCCGACTTCCGCAACGAGCCCTCCGCCGGCCAGGACGTCGAGCGGAGGATCCCGCTGCTGCCGGTCGTCGCCATGGCTTCCGCCCGCTGCGCCAACCCGCTCATCGTGCTCGAGCTCGACGTCGACAAGCCGATCTCCGACGAAACCGAACGTACCCTCGAGTCGATGATCGACCCTCGCGTCAACTCGCGGTGGATCGATCGGGATCAGCAGACGATCCTCGACCTGAGCCAAGTCTCGTGGGTCGTCGAGGTGCGGGGCCGGCGGTTCCCCCACGGCGGAGTGCGGAACCAGGACGAGCCGCCCGTAATCGAGGCCGTCCTTCCACCGCGGCTCGAAACGCTCATCCAGGCCTGGGGCGCCATGTTCCGCCTCGAAGCGACCCGCGACGTCAGCGATCTTCGCGTGCTGGACGTCGCGATCGAAGTGTGCGCCGCCTCGATGGTGACGGATCCCGAAGCAGTGGCCGACGTGCATGCCGCTTTGCTGGAGGTCAAAAAGCCCTGGCCCCACCATTCCGCCTTCGGTGACCTCGTCAGCGCAGCGAAGTGGGCGCTCTCCCGCCATCTCGGCACCGATGATCTTCCATGAGCGAATGTCTCCACCGGCAACGTGCTCGGGCTCCGCCTCGGATGCGCGAAGATGACAATCCTCGTCTCAAGCAAGGAAGCAGACATGAACTACAGCACCGAACACGACAGCACCGACACGGCTCCCGGCCGTTCGTTGACGGTCGCCGACACGAACGGTGGCGCCCGGAAG